>JAAELL010000206.1 GCA_024226735.1 bacterium
AGAGCCAAAATCGTGAGCCGCCCGATTGCGCGAGCTCGGCGGACCTGTCCAACCCGAACGCGCCGCGAATATGCGTCTCCACCGCCGGCGACTTGGGCAGGATAACGCGACCGCCCTGTGCCATATCGAGAAGATGCAGCACCCGCACGAGCGGCAGCGCCGCCGCCGTATACACATGAGTGTAGCGCCGCGGTAGGAGTCCGTATACATGCGGGACGTCAGCGTCGTTCGTTTCGTCCGCAAAGTCGCCGTGGTACAACTCGACGTTGGGCAACCGCAGCTCTCCGAGCGCACGTCGCGCCCACTGATACGCGGACTCCACGGCCTCAACGCCTACGAAGTGCACCTCAGGCCAGCACATGGCAAGCGTATACATCTCCATCGCCCGCCCCGTGCCAGCCCAGAAGACATGCGCGCCGTCGTACAACCGAAGCGCACGCGCCATGCCAGGCAGCGACGCCGCACGGAAATCGAGCACGCCGCTCGGCTCAGAGTCCGTCGGGTAGAGTCTGTATATCGGCTGTGCAACCACCCGCAACTCGTCGGCGCTGTGCACGACCGCCCACGTCTCGCGGTTGTCGAGGTAGTGCCCCTTGACTTCGCCATCATCGTACGCGACGGTGCACAAGTTGCCACGCCGCTGCCAGCGCGTCACCTTGCCTACGTACCACACGTGTTCGCCATCGCCTCGCCAAAGCACCCGGACGCGCTTGCCGACAAGGTCCGCGCCCTCGCATCGGTTGCTGTCGACCGCCGGCGCCTCAATGATGCTCGACGACGCGGCGCCCTGGCCGCCCTGCGCAGTCACGAGCGCATGCGCGCCCGCAGGTGCGTCCCTCGGGCCAGGCTCGACCTCAACCATCTCCTCGGCTGCCTCGACCTCGACATCCGCGTCGACCTCGACCTCCGACTCTGCGTACTCCTCGCCCGAGGCCACAGCGACCGTGCAAACGACATCCTCGCCGCTCGGTAGACGCTGTAGCTCGAACCGCTGCCAGCCCATGGCAATAGGACGGCCCGTCTTCCCGTAATCAACGAAGTACTCTCGACGCTCGCCTGCGGCATACGAGCGTGTCGCCTTGATGAAGACACGGTTGAGATAGCGATCCCCCGTGAGCGTGGCGTACTCGGCATTGTACTCGAACACGCCCCGACCGTCGGGTAGAGGCTTCCCGAGCATGTTGTGGCAGTCGTTGATGAACGACCCACCCCCGCGCCCCTCCGCCGCATCGGCGTCCTTGACGCCATCCAAGTGGTAGTCCCCCACGGAGACGAGGTGCGTCTGACGCTCGAGACTCGCCGCCTCATGCCTACCGCGCACGACGTCGCCGACGTATTCGGTCACGATGTCGCCCACCCGCACGGCGCGCTCGTCGAAGACCCCGAGCCCCGCCTCCGTCCCGAGCTGAGACGGGCGAAGTTCCACGCCGTGCCCGACCGTCGCCATTCGATGGAGGCGCGGGTCATCTTGGGCCGCACCGGCAGCGACGGCAAGGGTGCCCAC
>JAAELL010000207.1 GCA_024226735.1 bacterium
AGCATCCGCGTCCGGTTGGCGCCTGGAAACGTAGGCGAATTCGTGGATTCGGGGAGGCTTTCAGGTGCCGACCGGGCGTGGAGGATGTCGTCATGGCGCCGAATGACTTTTTCAACGGGCTGCTAGTGGTGTGAGTCACTCTTGTGCGGCATTTTGGTCGGCCCGTACCCGCCCCCTGCTGCGTTGCGCCTCCTCCGAGACTTGCAGCGAAGTCGCGTCGTCGCTGCGCCTTGCAGCGAACGCGTACGCACCGACCAAAATGCCGCACAAGAGTGACTCACACCACTAGCGAGGCCAGACGTTGTCGTCAGAGTTCGCGTCGGGGAAGCGACCGTGCGGATCCAGCGTGATCTTCTCGATCGCGCGCCCTCCGAAGTCCAGGTGTGCCTCGAACGAGCGGCGGCCGTCGAACCAGACGTCGGCCGGCCAGGTCACGATTGCGGTTCCGTCCCCACGCATCTCGGCGTTGGCCATCGGCACGATCTCTTGCCCCTCCGGCGCGAACTCGACGGCGAGCACGACGGGGGACGGCATCTGGCCGTCCTGGCGAACTGTGACGGTCAGCCGTGAGCCGGCCGTGGCGACGTCCTCGATCGAGCCGTCGACCGATTCGGTCGTGAACAGCCAGTAGTACCAGAACCACCCCAGGTCGGCTCCGAGCGCTTCGTTCAAGAAGAATGCAAAGTCCCAGGGCGAGGGGTGCTTGAAGCTCCAGGCGTGGGTGTAGTCGCTGATCGCGCGCTGCACCGCCTCGTCGCCGTAGATGCCCCCGAGCATCGAGAGCATCATCGACGCCTTGCCATACGTCTGGAAGCCGTACATGGGTCCGCCGTAGTTGGAGACCCACATCATCGTCGGCTCCCACTCGTTGCCGCTCATGCGGCCGTAGCTCTGGCCGCGGCCGTCGAGCGAGGGCTCCTTCCCGTCCGCGTGCGCCCCCGAGAGGGTGTTCATGTACGTGTTCAGCCCCTCGTCCATCCAGCCGTACCACGTCTCGTTCGTGCCGACCATCATCGGCCACCACTGGTGGGCGACCTCATGGTCCGCCGCGCCCTGGTTCGAGTTGATCACCATCGGGTACTCCATCCCGGCGCTCGGGCCGTCCTGCAGCGTGAGCTGCGGGAACGGGTACGGCGCCCACAGCTCGGAGTAGAACTCGAGCGCGTGGCGCGAGATCGCTCCGGCGCGCTCGAAGCGCTTCGCGCGCTCGGGCAGGAAGACCATGTGGATCGGGATCGGCCCCTTGCCCGGGATCGTCGCGCGCGTCGCGTGCCACACGTAGTTCTCCGCCGTCGCCCACGCGAAGTCGTTGACGAGCTCGGCGACGTAGTGCCAGACGAGGCGCTCGCCGTCCGCCACGACGCCCTCTTCGTCGGGACCGACGATGGTGATCTCCGCGTCGGAGTCGAGCACGCGCGCGAGCCGCTCGCGGGTCGCCCGAGTCAGGACCTCCTCGGGGTTCTGCAGGACTCCGGTCGCGCTGACGATCCAGCCCGCGGGCACGTCGAGGCGCACGTCGAACGTCCCGAAGTTGTTGTAGAACTCGGCCGGTCCCAGGTAGGGGTTCGTGTCCCAGCCGCGCAGGTCGTCGTACTTCGCCAACCGCGGGAACCACTGCGTCGGCTGGAACAGCGTGTCGTCCCAGCGCTGGGTCATGCGGTGCCCGCTCCCGCCGCTGCCCCCGGGCAGCTTGGTGTGCCAGTCGATCTCGAGCGTCACCTCCGACTGCGGCGGGACGGGCGTCGCGAGCCGGATGCGCGCGACGGTCCGGTCCAGGCCGCGCACACGGTTGCGCCGGCCGCGCCCGCGGCTCTCGAGATCGATCTCTTCTCCGCCGACCGCGACCCGCGTGACGACCATGCCGCCTGTCGTCTCCGCGGGGACCGAAGAACCGCGCGGCACGCGCGGGCGGTAGATGTTGTGGTCGAGGCGCAGCACGAGCTCGTCGAGCTCCGCCGTGCTCGTGTTGTGGACCCGGATCGACTCGGTGCCGTGGATCGTCTGGGTCTCACGCTCGATGCGCGCCTCGATCGCGAAGTCGGTCCGCAGCTGCCAGTAGTTCGGTCCGGGCCGGCCGCTGCGGTCGCGCGTGCCAGCGGCGAACGCCTTGCGGATCGCACCGGTCAGCGGGATGTCGCGGCGGATGGCGCGTTCGGGCAGAGTGGCGCCGGCCGCCTCGCTCCGTGGCTCGGGCACTGCCTCCACGTCCGCGAGCGGCTCCGCCTCCGGTTCCGTCCGGCTCGAGACACAGGCGAAGGACAGGGCGAGTGAGCCGAGCAGAGCCGTGGCGAGGGATCTCATGCGCAAGATCCTAGTGGTGTGAGTCGATAGTTCGGCGCATTTGTCCGAGCCGCTTTCGTGTGGGGGCAAGGCGCCGGGTTCTGTGCGTAGCCTCTGTGCTACTCACACCAGGGATAGATACTGTCTTGGGGCAACGCCGCCACCGCGCGAAAGCGGCCGGACAAATGCGCCGAGCTTTCGACTCACACCACTAGCGCGGCGATGCCGCCAGGGTGCGCACGAGCGTGAGCGTGACGACCCAGTCGCGGTCGGTCGCGGGATCGGGGGTCACGAAGAGCACGCTCGCTCCGGGCGCGAGCACGACGCGCGAGTGCATCTCGACCTCGGTCACCTGGGGCTGCGAGATCGTGACGGGGCTGCTCGCGCCCGTGAGCTGGATCTCTTTCGTCGGGATCGGGCGCTCGACCCTGGAGTGGTGCACGTCGACGTCGATTCCGAAGCGCCCCGGATCGAGGGGGACCGCCCGCGTCTCCAGCACGATGCCCTCGTGCGCAATCGCGATCTCGGGGTCGGCGACCATCACGTCGCCCGGCTGCACGATCTCGACGTTGTAGTCCTTGACGTAAGGGATCTGCTCGACGATCGACACGGTGCCCTTCTGGCGTGGACGGGTCGCGATCAGCGGGGACTGCAGCCTCTCGAAGTCGCGAATGCGCTCGAGCTTGGCAAGCGCCGCCCTGAACTCCGCGTTGCTCGAGAACGTGTTCGACGGCCGGTCGAAGCCGGCCTGCGCGAGGGAGCCCTGGGGCACCGACACGATGAGCACACTGCACTCGATGAATTCGGTCCGCTGCCGCTGCTGTTCGAGGAAGCCCTCGACCCATTCGTGTTGCGCCGCGCTCGCGAACAGGATCAGCTTGTCGCGCCCGCTGACGCGCAGCTCCTGGCGCCCCTTGTCGAAGCGCGGCTTCATGTAGCTTCGGATCACGTCCGCCAGGTCGGTGGCCGCGGTCTCGACCCGAGTCAGGTGCACCAGCCGCTCCTCGTAGCGATCGAGCAGAGCGCGCGCCTCGCTGAGTCCCGACGCGGACTCCGGTAGGGGGGGGAGCTGCGCGAGCTCGTTCGCGCCGGTCAGATCACCGACCGCGTACGCGATGAGCAGCTGCTCCTCGGCGCGCGCCTGCGGCGCGCCCGGAATCGTCCGTTCACCCGGTGCCGGATCTTGGCCCGCGGTGAGCAAGAGAGCGGTGAGGCAGAGAAGGGTCGTCATGTTCATTCCCGCGTTAGGAGCGCCGCGCGGCGCCGCAACAAGAGCTCGAAGGCGGAGGCCTCCGGGGTGGGGGCTTCGCTGGCCACGCGCTCGTGGGTCACGCGGCCGTTGTCGTTGACGGTCCACGCTTGCGACGATCCGTCGTGGCGCGCGACCGACATCTGGAAGCTGGTGATCTGGGCGGCGGCCGCGGCCCGCGTCGGGCGCGCGGGAAGCTGCGCCGCGAGCACTGCGACCCCCGCCGCGCAGACGAGCCCGGCAGCCACGCTCCAGGCGCGCACGCCACCGCGCGCGCGCTGTGGCTGGGCGACGAGCTCGAGGCGGCGGGAGAGGCGCGCCACGCGCTCGAAGGCCTCGGGCTCCAGGCTCAGCGCCGCGCGCACGGCATCGTCCGCGAGCGGATCCCGGCGTGCGTCGAGGGCGCGATCGACGGCGGCGTCGACCGCTGATTCAGTCCGTGACGCGGCTTCCGCATTCGGGCTCATCGTTCTCCTCCTGGCATCTCCTGGGCCAGCCTACGCCGCGCCCGCGAGAGGTGCGATTTCACCGTGCCCTCGGGAAGCCCGTGGTCGCGGGCGAGCTCCGCGATCGAGCGCCCCTCACGGTGGAACCCGATCAAGAGCTCCCGCTCGAGCGGCCCGAGCCGGGCGAGGAGCAGCGCGACGTGCTCGCGGTCGTCGAGTGTCGCGCGGCTGGGCGGCGATTCGTCGGGGGGCTCGACCCGCAGTGTGGACGGCCGACGCCGCGCCCGCGCGACGTGGTCGAGAAAGGCGTTCACCGCCGCGGTTCGCAGCCATGGACCCAGCGCGCGCGCCGTGTCGAACGAGCGGTAGGCGAGGGCCCGCGCAAGGACCTCCTGGGCGACGTCCTCGGGATCGGGCACTCCGCCGGCCCGACCGGCGAGCCGGCGCAGGAAGCGCAGCAGCGCTGGTCGCTCCGCCGCGAGCCGCTCACCGAGGTCGCGGGGCTCGCGGAGCTCCTCGGGGTCCTGCAGCGCGGCACTGTCCTCCACGCCCGCATGTACCACCGCCACCCGCCCCCGGTTGCAACTGGCTGGGATGCGTGTTGCAAACGGGCCAGCGGGGCGCGTCAAGTGTATGGGGCGGAGAGGCTTACGTACGGACGCCACGCGAGCAGGGCCTGCTCGGCGGGACCGCGGACGCAAGGTGGTGCGGTGCGGGGGCTTCTGACAGCCTGCTAGTGGTGTGATTCAAGGGCGCCACCGTCCGGGGGGGGACGGTGGCGCCCTTGTCCGGCGCTTCCAGCGGCGGACGGCCCCGGACCTCAGCCCGCGTTGCGGCGCTCGCGGAGGCTGTAGCGGTCGATCTTGCGATACAGTGTCGCGCGACCGATCTGGAGCCGGCGGGCGGTCTCCTTCACGTTCCAGCCCGTCGTCTCGAGGGCGTGGATCAGGATCCGGCGCTCGTACTGCTGGAACGGGAGGATCTCGTCCGGCTGCACCAGCTGGAAGCTGCGCGGGTTGAACAGGGATTCGGCGACTGCCTTGGCCTGGGCGATCGGATCGTGGCCGAGCTTGGCGTCGAGCATGATCACCGGCAGGTGCGGCCACGTGCGGGTGATGTTCTCGATCGTCTCGGCGTCGACGAGCGCGGGGTTGACCACGACCGCCGTCGGGGTCGAGCTTTCCAGCGTCGCGATGACCTGAGGACCGTTCTCGGCGGTCAGGATTCCTGTGCCCTTGGGCTCGAGTTGGGCGGCGATGAGGCGGCGACGCTCGAGGTCGGCGTCGACAAGGATGATGGTTCTCTTCATGGGGGTTCGCTGGGGGGTGAGAGTTCAGGTCTCGAATCGAGAGACGGGGGGCCGATGCTTGTGCGAATAACCAGAAAATCGCAGAGAATCTCACCGCGAACCCTCCTCGTGCATCACACCGAAACACGATCGCGCCGATGGGCGCTGTGTTTCCCCGGATCCGGTGCGGTGCCGGTGCGCTTTCGGTCCCCTTCCCCGCGCAGTAGCTTACGGCCATGGACCCCGTCCACTTCGGTACGTCCTCCTGGTCCGAGAAGGGCTGGGTCGGGAGCTTCTACCCACGCGGTCTCGCCCCGCGCGACTTCCTGTCCTACTACGCGACGCAGTTCGACACCGTCGAAGCCGACGTCACCTACTACCGCGTGCCCGACCTGCGGATGACGCGCGGCTGGCGCGACAAGGTCCCGGAGGGCTTTCGGATCGCCGCGAAGTTCCCGCGCTCGATCGTGCACTGCGGCGAGGGAGCCCAGCCGGACGGCTCGCGCGTGCTGCTCGAGCCGGTCGTTGCCGAGGACCTCGATCACTTCCTGACGGCCATGGGGGAGCTGGGCGCCAAGTGCGGGCCCCTCGTGCTCCAGTTTCCGTACTTCAACCGCCGCGCGTTCGATGAGCCGGGTCCGTTCCTCGAGCGACTGGACGGCTTCCTGGGGCGTCTGCCGGGGGACTTTCGCTACGGCGTCGAGATCCGCAACAAGTCCTGGATCGAGGCACCGCTCGTGGAGCTCCTGCGCCGGCACGGAGCGGCGCTCGTACTGGTCGACCTGCCCTACATGCCGCACCCCGTGTCGATCGCGAAGCGCATCGATCCGTTCACGGCCGACTTCACCTACGTGCGGCTGATCGGGGACCGCAAGGCGACCGACGCGCTGACGACGAGCTTCGACGAGATCGTCCTCGAGCGCGGCGCGAGCTTGGCCAAGTGGGCCGAGTTCCTCAATCCCGTAGTCGCGCGCGGTACGCAGACGTTCGCATACGCCAACAACCACTTCGCCGGGCACGGTCCGGCGACGATCCGCGAGCTGGCGCGGCTCCTGGGGCGCGAGCTGGCCGCGCCCGACCATTCCTCACACGATTCGGACCAAGAGCCGCCCCTGTTCCGTCGTTCTGAAGAGAAGGCCTGAACGAAAGATCACGATGAGACTTCTCGCACGCACAGCTATCCTGCTCGCCTCCCTCACCGCTCAAGCGCTCGCACAGGACATTCCCGTGGGCTACACCGCGATCCGAGACCGAGCCGAGAAGCTCCACCAGGAAGGCTCGTACGAACTCGCACGCAAGCTGTACGCGGAGGCGGCCGCGCTGGAGCTTCCCGCGGACGACGCGCGCTGGGTCGCGTTCCGACTCGCCGACTGCGGCTGGCGTTCGGCCGTCGCATCGCGCGACCCTGACACCTCGCGCCTCGATGGCGCGCGCGAGAAGCTGGAGGAGATGTACAACGCGGTGGGGCGGCCCGAGGAGCGCGACCGCGTCTGGGCCGAGATCGCCGAGTCGCTGGGGGACCTGCACTGGACGCGCGAGCGCAACTGGAACATGAACGGCGCGCTCGGGTACTACCGTCCCGCGCTCGAGTGGTGGGCCGTCTCGCGCGACCTGGAGCTCGCGCGAACGCGCTGGCTCGACATGGTGTGGCGCCTCGCCGAGCCCGGGTGGTACGGCGGTGAGGACTACGGGCACTACGGGAACTGGGTGCCGCTGGATCTGCTCGAGGACGCCCTGAGCCTCGCCCGCGAGGAGAGCGAGAGCTCGCGCGCGCACTACCTGCTCGCGCGCAGCATGTCGCGCCAGTCTCAGGGCAAATGGTGGGACGAGCGCGCCGCCGCGCACTACGACGCGGTGCTCGAGCTCGGAGCCAAGCACGACTGGTACGACGACGCGCTGCACCACTACGCCGAGTGGCTGTCGAACACGGGGCGCTGGCGGCGCGACGGCCAAGGCAACCTGGCGCGCGTCGCGGACCTGCCGGGCGCGCTCGTGCTCTACCGCCGCATCGTCGGCGAGTACCGCGAGGGCGACTCGCGCTGGCGCAACCACGCCAAGGGGCGCATCGAGTTCATCACGGCGCGCGAAGTCGGTGTCGCGGTGCAGCAGAGCTTCCTGCCCGAGTCCAAGGTCGCCTACGACTTGTGGTGGCGCAACGTCTCGCGCGTCGACCTCGCACTCTATCGCGTCGACTTGGCGCGCACCGTGCAGCTCGCCGACCCGATCGAGCGCGCGTACGCGTGGCTGCACAAGCTGGAGCTGGACGGGATCGAGCCCCTGCGGCGCTGGTCGCACACCAAGGACGATCTTGGCGACCACCAGACCCAGCGCGCGCGGCTCGAGCTGGACGACGTGCCGGGGATCGGTGCG
The DNA here is from genome assembly GCA_024226735.1 of bacterium. Classification (GTDB taxonomy): domain Bacteria; phylum Planctomycetota; class UBA1135; order UBA1135; genus JAAELL01. The sequence continues at coordinate 7,634 of JAAELL010000207.1, forward strand.
TACGTGCTGACCGCCGAGGCGGGTGGCAAGGGGGCGCGCGAGATCATCCTGATCTCCGACGCGAGCCTCGTTGCGAAGACGTCCGCCGATCAGATGCTCGTCTGGGCGACCGGTGCCGAGCGCGGCGCGCCGATCGCCGGCGCGCGTGGTCGCGTGTGGACGCGGTCGATGGATTCGAGCGGAAACTGGAGCTGGTCGAGCTCCGAGTTCACGACCGGCGACGACGGCACCGCGCGCGTCGCGACCGGCATCGCCCGGCGCGGCGAGCACTTCGCCTGCATCGAGAAAGACGGCCATCAGGCGTACGTCACGGTCAACAGCCGCATGCCGAACAAGGCGGAGGGCTGGCGCATCTACGCGACGACCGACCGACCCGCGTATCGGCCCGACCAGGACGTGCACTGGAAGGTGCTCGTGCGGCGCTTCGAGGAGCTGAGCTACACGACGCCGGCGGAGGAGAAGCTCCAGTACTTCATCCACGGTCCGCGCGGTGAGGACATCGAGCAGGGCGAGCTGGTGCTGAACGCATTCGGCAGCGCGTGGGGCGAGCTGCGCACGAAACCAGAGATGATGCTCGGCGAGTACCGGGTCACGTTCCAGTCGGGCGGGGAGAACATCGGTCAGGCGACGCTCTTTCGGCTCGAGGAGTACAAGCTGCCCGAGTTCCAGGTCACCGTGCACGTTCCCGACGACGAGGCGGACCCGAAGCGCAAGCGTGTATTCGTGGTCGGCGACGAGATCGAGGCCGAGGTCCAGGCCGAGTACTACTTCGGCGGCGCCGTCAGCGACGCCGAGGTCGAGGTCGTCGTGTACCAGGGAACGTGGTGGCGGCCGCATCCGGTCCCGCGGCGCTGGGGCTGGTTCGAGGACGCGCTGCGGCCGAACCAGGGCAGCTGGCGCGGGAACACGGGGCGCAACGAGGTCCTGCGCAAGAAGCTGCGCACGGACGCGGCCGGACGCGTGGCGATCGCCTTCCCCTCCGCAGAGAACCAGGGCGAGCGCATCGAGTACACGATCGAGGCGCGCGTCGTCGATGCCTCGCGCCGCGAGGTGACGGGCACGGGACGCGTGCGCGTCACGCGCCAGTCCTACGACGTGCAGATCGAGCTCGAACATCGCCTGCACGCGCCGGGTAAGCCGCTGACCGCGCGCTTCCACGCGCGTGACGCGAACGAGCACCCCGTCTCGACCGAAGGCGAAGCGCGCCTCCTGCGCGCGCGTTGGATCGATGTGTGGCGCGATCCGACCGGCAAGCTCGTCCAAGAGAAGGACCTGACCGATGCGCGCAGGCAGCACGTGCACTTCCCGCCCAGCGGTTGGCAGCAGATCCGGGCGGAGTACGCGTACGAGCTCGTCGACCGCTCCAAGCTGACGACCGACGGTGAGGGCGAGGTGACCTGGACGGTGACGCCGCCCGGCACGGGCGCCTACGTCGTGCGCTGGCACGCGGACGACCCGCGCGGTGGCGAGGTGACCGCGGAGCAGTGGGTGTGGGTCGTCTCGGACGAGACGCGCGAGCTCGACTACCACGGCTTGGCCGTGCAGATCATCCTCGACGACGAGGCGTTCGAGGAAGGTCGGCCCGGCAGCATGATGATCGTCACCGACACGGGCGGACGGCACGTTCTGTTGACCTTCGAGGTCGGTCGCGAGCTGCACCACCAGGTGCTCGATCTGTCCGGGACCGTGCGGTTGGTGACGTTCGACGTCCGCGAGGAGCACGTTCCGAACTTCTTCGTCAGCGCGACGATGATCGACGGCGGCGAGATGCACAGCGACGCGCACGAGGTCATCGTTCCACCGGTCAAGCGCTTCCTCGACGTCACGGTCCAGACCGAGCGTGAGACCTACCTACCGGGCGAGGAAGCCCAGGTGGAGGTGCGCGTCACCGACTCGAACGGCGAGCCCGTCGCGGCCGAGGTCGCGCTCGCGGTCGCCGACGAAGCGGTTGTCGCGATCCAGCAGGACTACGCGCCCGATCCGCGCGCGTTCTTCTTCGGCCACCCGCGGCGCAGCCGCGTGCAGACCTCGTCGACGATGCACGCCAAGGCGTACGTGCGCCTGGTCGAGAAGGGCGAGTCCCTGATCGATGAGCGCCAGGCGTCCCTGTGGGACGAGGACGACGGTCGCGACTTGGAGACCTTCACCATGGCGCCGGGCAGCGTCCCCCACGGCGGTGGGGTCGGCGGTGGCCCGCGGAGCGGGCACCTGCGCAGGGACAGTATGCGGAAGAGCGCGGGGCGCTCCGAGACGCGCGCGTTCGCTCCGGCCGGCGAGGCCATGCAACTGGCGCAGGGCGCGGATGCTCCCGCCGAGGGCGCCGGTGGCGCCGGCACCGAGAGCGTGGTCGTGCGCAGCGACTTCCGCGAGACCGCCCTGTGGCGGCCGGACTTGGTGACCGGCGACGACGGGCGCGGCACGTGCACGCTCGAGTGGCCGGACTCGACGACGAGCTGGCGCGCGACGGCGCGTGCCTCGAGCAGGGCGGCGCACTTCGGACAGGTCGTGCGCTCCGCGGCGCGGACCTCGATGCCGCTCGTCGTGCGGCTGCAGACGCCGCGCTTCTTCATCGCCGGCGACGAGGCGACGATCGCCGCACTCGTCGACAACAACACTGAGAGTGGGCTCGAGTTCGCGCCCGCTCTGATGGTCGAGGGGCTCGAGGTCCTCGGCTGGCTCGACGGCGATGAGCTGCGCCCCGGAAGACCGGTGCCGCGCACGATCGACGCTGGCGGGCAGGAACGCGTCGAGTGGCGCGTGCGGGCGCGGGAGGTCGGCGAGGCGCAGCTCGTCGCGCAGGTCCTGTCCGGGGAGCTCACCGATGCGATGGAGCGCAAGCTCCCGGTGCACGAGTACGGCCTCGAGGTCTTCTCGTCCGACGCCGGCAAGCTCACCGCGGCGAAGCTCGAACACGTCTTCGATCTGCCCGCCGAGCGCCGGCCCGGCTCGACCCGGATGACGGTCTCGGTCACCCCGTCGATCGCGACGACGATGCTCGACGCGCTGCCCTACCTCGTACGCTACCCGTACGGCTGCACGGAGCAGACGCTCTCGCGCTTCGTGCCCGCGGTCGTCGTGCAGAAGACGCTGCAGGATCTCGGCGTGTCCAAGGAGCTCGTCGCGAGCGCCGCGTTTGGCGGCATCGAGGCGGCGTTCACGGACAAGACCCAGCCGCAGGGCAAGGAGGCCTACGAGGAGCTCGAGCGGGTGATCGCGGACGGCCTCGCACGGATCGAGGGCGCACAGCGTTCCGACGGATCGTGGGGCTGGTGGCCCGGCGGCTCGGCGGACCCGTACATGAGCGCGTACGCGGTGTGGGCGCTGACGCTCGCCAAGGAAGCGGGCGTCGACGTATCGGACGCGATGATCCGACGCGGAGCCGCATGGGTCGAGGAGCACATCGTCGAGGCCGAGACGCGGCCGGACCTGGCGGCCTGGATGATGCACGCGGTCGCGGCCCGACTCGCGAGCCTCGGGCGCCAGAGCGAGCACAACCGCTTCATGGTCGCCGGGCGCGACACGCTGTGGCGCCAGCGCGACGAGCTGAACGCCTACTCGCGCGCGCTCTTCGCTCTCGCCTGCCACGACATGGGGTGGGACGATCAGGCGCTGACGCTGGCACGCAACATCGCCAATGGCGTGCAGGTCGACGCCGACCCCGGATCGAGCGGCCTGTCCGGCGCGGATGGCGGGCAGCGTGCGCGCACAGCGCATTGGGGCGACGAGGGCGTCGTCTGGCGCTGGTCGAGCGGCGGCGTCGAGGCGACGGCATTCTGTCTTCAGGCGCTGATGCAGATCGACCCGGACAACGCGCTCGTCGCGCCGGCGATGACGTGGCTCGTCCAGAACCGGCGCGGTGCGCAGTGGAAGAGCACGAAGGACACCTCGATCGTCGTCCTCGCCCTCGCCGACTACCTGCGCGCCAGCGGTGAGCTCTCGGGGACCGCCGGCTACCGGCTGACGGTCAACGGCGAGGAGCTGGCGAGCGTCCAGCTGACTGGCGAGGAGATGCTCGACGCACCGTCGACGTTCGTCGTCGAGGCGCCGCGCGACGGCGCGAACACGATCGTGCTCGAGCGCACGTCGGGCGACGGGCCGCTGTACTGGACCGTCGGCGCGTCGTTCTTCAGCGTCGAGGACCCGATACCCGCGCGGGCCGCGGACCTCTTCGTGCGCCGCGACGTCTTCCGCCTCGTCGAGCGCCCGACGCTCCTGCGCGGTTCCGTGTTCGACCGGGTGCGGCTCGAGGGTGGTGACGAGGTCGTGAGTGGCGATCGGCTGGAGGTCGTCCTGACGGTCGAGGCCAAGAACCACCTGGAGTACCTCGTCTTCGAGGACCACAAGGCGGCCGGGCTCGAAGCGACCGAGCTCAAGAGCGGCGGACCGTTCTACGCGACCGAGCTACGCGCGGACGAAGTCACGCACCGCTTTGGCGCGAAGGACGGCGACCTCGGCGGGGCGCAGCTCGGCGATCGGGCGTCGCATTCGACGCAGGGGATCACGGGCCGCACGCGCTGGGTGCACCGCGAGCTGCGCGACGAGAAGGTCGCGCTCTTCGTCGACCGCATGCCAGAGGGCGTGTGGGAGATGCGCTACACGCTGCGCGCGGAGACACCCGGCATCTTCCGTGCGCTGCCAACTGCAGGTCAGGCGATGTACGTACCCGAGATCCGTGGAAACTCCACCGGACTGCGCGTGCGCGTCTTGCCCTGATCGGATCTGGCGCGCGGAGCAGGGCTCCGCGCGCGGGCTCCCGTAGGCTTGGGTGCATGACCGAGCTCGTGCGCCAGCGACGGGAAAACGTGCTCACCATGCTCGACACGATCGTGCGCCATCTGCGCACGTTCGCGGATGGGTTCCAGCCCAAGGTCGACGACGAGATCCCGAGCCTGCTGCTCGACGATTCAGGGTCCGAGTACTGGCGTGTGGCGCGCCAGATCTTGGATCGCCACCTCGCGCGCTGGCCGCGCGAAGTCCTCTCCGCCTGCATGGGGTGCAGCGTGCTGATCGCCGATGCCGCGGCGCGGGGGAGTGAGCTCGAACCGGGCCTCTCGGCGGAGCTCCTCAAGCGCCGCCCGCCCGGCTTGTCGGCCGTCGAGGCCGGCCACTATCGCTCGCGCTCGCCGCGCGGTGCGGAGCTCGATGCGATCGCGCGCGCGAAGCGCAGGTTCCTCGAGCGCCACACCGGCCGCTACGTGCCGTACGAGAACCTGATCTACACGTTCTTCGGTCCGGCGGCGCTCGACTACCTCGCGCTCGCGAGCCGTGAGGGCCTCGCCAAGATCCAGCCGCACGAGGTGTCGCGGGAGGAGTGGCGCAACCTCGACCGCATCGACGCGCAGGTTCGCCTCGACCTCGAGCTGTCCGCCCTCGCCGCGTCGGACGGCGAGGCGGCGAAGGACGCGGTCGCGGCCGCGTGGGGCGCTGCGGCGGTCCTCGCGCACCTGAGCCCGAGCGTCTTTCTGGCCGAGACCGGGCCGTACGTCAGCTCGGCCCGCGAGGCGGGCCTGACGGTCTCCTACGGGCGTGACGCGCGCGTGCTCCTCGCGCCCGTGCCGCGGTCGGTCGTGGATGCCGCCGATTTCGTGCGGAACGCGATCGCCGACGACGTGCTCGACGCCGTCGATCTCATGTGGATGGCGCACGCCCTGGTCGAGGTCGATCACGTCGCCGTGCCGCATGGCCGCGAGGAGCCGGCACAGAGCGAGCGCCATCGCGTCTTCCTCAGCCACCGCGGCGTCGACGCGAAGGCAGCGCTGGTGGGGCGCATTATCGACCACGACGCCGCGGACCGCCCCTTCCTCGACTGCCTGAACATCTCGGCCGGCTGCGTCAACCGGCTGTTCGTGTACCGCTCCCTCGCTCGCTCGCGGGAGGTCTGCCTCATCCGCACCGAGCGCTTCGACGGCTCGTCCTGGTGCCTGAGGGAGCAGGCCTTCGCGCGCCGCCTCGACGCGCTCGGACGACTGCGCTGCCGCGAGTTCGCGAGCGTCGAGGCCGCCTGGCGGTTCGTCTCCGAGTCAGCCGCCCGCCCAGGGGAGCCCGCTGCCCTGGAACCGCAGTCGATCCCCGCCGGGGATGGCCCTTACACGCGCATCGAAGCTGATCACGTGCTCGGTGAGCGGGCGGTCCATGGGGACTCGCTCAGCGCGCACGGGACGTTCCTCGAACAGCTGGATCGGTGCCGGGCGCGGGTCGCGGCCGCGCGCCGTGAGCGCGGGGGCATGGCGTTCGAAGCGGGTGGCGCAGCCGAGGTCGCGGCGGCCGGGCGCGATCTGCACCGGGCCGCGCTGGCCACGGCCGTGCGTGCGGCGGGCGACCCCGACCCGGAGCGGCTGGCCGGCGTCGATCTCGTTCCGCGCGAGGTGCTGGTCGTGTTCGCACAGGCCCTCTTCGGGTGGGCGTCGACGGGCACGGAGACCTCGAACAAGCTCGAGGCGCGTGGGGCCGCCGACGACGTCGGCGAGCTCGCCTCCGCGTTCGTGGACCTCGCCGCGCGAGCGCACGGCGCCCACGCCGAGCCGTGGCTCGGCTACGTGAGCGCCATGGCGATCGGGCTGGCGCTCCAGTTCGACCGCAGAAGGACGAACCCACTGCCCGCTCGAGTCGGTCGCGAGCTGTGCACGGGAGCTGGCGTCGTCCGCGGGCGGCACATCCTGTTCGATGTCCGCGCGGGCGGCGCGGTCGCCGACTTCAAGCTCGGCCTCGCGGCGCTCTTGATTCGCTCCGGCGTGGGGTCGATCGCGATCGTCCAGGACGCGTCCGCGCCCGTTCACGAGGCGTCGGTCGACGGCTTCGAGCTGAGCGTCCTGCCGTGCGTGACGGTCTACCCGGGAACCGCCGACCTGCTCGGCGTCGGACCCGCGTGACGGGGTTGGTTGCTCTCGCCGCCGCCCGGCGGCCGATCAGGGCGTGAACGTGATCTGCACGACGTTGGTGAAGTTCGTGTTCCCGGCGATGTCGCGGTGCCACGCCTGCCAGTTCCACGTGTCGCCAGCGACGATCGCCTCGCCCGGTAGGGGACTGGTCGGCACGGGACGACTGCCGACCTGTAGGCCGCCGATCGGGGTATAGCTGCCGGCGCCGGCGCCGAAGAAGATGTCCCCCGGCATGCTGTACCGGCCCTGGGAGCCGAGCACGCAGATGTTGCCCTGGCTGCCGCCGGGACCGATGACGAAGCCGAGCGTGCGCGAGGCGAAGAAGATGCCCGCCTGCCCGGCCGGCACGTTGACGGCGTAGAGGCGCACGTTCGCGGCCCCTGCGCTGGTGCTGCCGGCGGCGAAGATCAATGCGCCGACTCCGGTCGAGTTGGGGACCGGGTTCGAGCACAGGCTCGGGTCGGTGCCGATGCCGGTGCCGCCGCAGACGACGAAGTTGTCCGCGCTGAAGCCCTCGCCGGTCGTGCCGGGGATCAGCGTCGAGGAGCGCAGGCGCACCGCGTCGAAGGCGACGCCGTTGCCGTAGCCGACGAACTGGTCGACGTTGTCGGTCGCCACGGCGCAGACGAAGAGCGGCTGCCCGCTCGCTTCGATGTACAGCTCGACGGTCTCTTGGCCGAGCGCAGCGGAGAGGTCACATCCGAAGCCGGTCACGAACTGGCCGCCGAACGTGATCAGGATCTCGGTCTCGGAATCGGAGTTCGTGTAGCACGACGCGTGGGCCGTTCCGTTGGAATCGGTGAAGTCGAAGGGCGGCACGTCGACGAACTCGCGGAACCCGATCGAGTTGACGGCGCGCAGGTTCATGTTCGCGCCCAGCTCCAGCCCGAGCGGGTTGGCGAACGTCGTGTCGGAGCCGAACTCCTCGAAGTCGGTGGAGTCCGTGATCGGCCCGCAGCTCGCGATGAAGGCGGCGCGGTTCGAGAAGCAGCTCGCTCCGCCCGGCGGCGGCGGCTGCATCGGCGGCTGCTCGGAGATGGTGATCGTCCCCGTTCCTCCCGGGGCGCCGGGGAAGTTGCCGACCTGGATGACGTACGACTGCCCGGCGTTCACGTTGAACTGCAGGGACGAGTAAAAGTTGCATGTGTCGTCGTTGCACGCCAGCGACGTGCCGTCCGCGGGGCACCCGCCGGAGGGCCAGGCGGCCATCTTGGTGTCGAGGTTGGTCCCGCTGCTGGCGCAGGTGTCGATCGTTGCCAGAGCGGTCGAGGTGGCCGTGTAGGTGAACCAGATGTCGTTGTCGATCGCGCTGTCGCCGAACTTGTAGCAGGTATCCTCGTTCTGACCCTGGGGCCCCGTGGTCGCGCCCCCGTTGTTGAACGCGTAGACCCCCGGGCCGACGTTGTCGATGCCCGCGCTCGCGCAGTTGTTCCGGTTGGAAACCTGGGCCGCCGCGGGCGCGGCGAGCAGCAGGAGCAGGGTCAACTTCCACATGATGGTGTCTCTTTGCCGGCGATCGGCGAAAGCGTGTCGGCTAGCTTCAATCTATCTGATGGCGCAAGAGAAGGGGCGGAGCCGTGTGTGGCCCCGCCCCTTCCGCATTCAGCTCGCTCGGGAGCCCACGAGTCCCGCCGGGAGGCGGGGAGCGGGCGCCCTCACATCAACTAGTTGAACGTGATGCCGACGACGTTCGTGAAGTTGTTGGTGTTGCCGATGTCGCGGTACCAGCACTGGAAGTACCAGGTGTCGCCAGCGGTGATCGTCTCGCCCGGAACCGGGTTCGTCGGAACGTTGATCGTGCCGACGTCGAGCGTCATGGTCGGGCCCATGCCGATTTGGCTGGGGTCGTTGTAGCGGCCTTGGTTGCCGAGGACGCAGATGTTGCCGGCGCTGCCACCCGGGTTCGGGACGAAGCCGAGGGTGCGCGAACCGAAGAAGTAGCCGAACTGTCCCGGGGGAACGCCCTCGGCGATCAGATCGACGTCCATCGCGGACGCGGCGACTTGACCTTCGGCACGAATCGTGGCGGCGGAGCCAGTCGAGTTCGCGTTAGCCGGGTTGCACTCGTTCGGCGTGGAGCCGATCGGGCCGGGGCCACAGGGGCTGCCAGTCTCGACGATCGAGACTTGGGCGGTGCCGTCAGTGCTGCCCGGGAACGAGCCGAGCTGGATCAGGTAGCTCTCGCCACAGCTCACGTTGAACGTGATCGAGGAGCGCAGGCCACAGGTGTCGTCGTTGCACGCGACCGAGGTGCCGTCGATCGATCCGCAAGCGGCGTTCGGGTAGGCGGCGATCTTGGTGTCGCCGTTGGTGCCGACCGCGGCGCAGGTGTCGATCGTGACGCTGCCGTTGGCGGTCACCGTGTAGAGGGCCCAGATGTCGCTCTGGACGCCCGAGGTGCCGAACTTGTAGCAGTTCGCTTCGCCCTGACCTTCGGCGCCGGTCGTCGCGCCACCGTTGTCGTAGTCGTACGTGCCGGCGCCGATGCTGTCCGTGGCGGCGTTGGCGCAGTCGTCTTGGTTGGTGAGGCCCGGAGCGACCGGGACTTCGGTGATCTCGACGCTGCCGTCACCCGCGGCGGCGCCGGGGAAGGTGCCGATCTGGAGCACGTAGCTCTGACCCGCCGTGACGGGGAAGGTGATCGTGGAGAAGAGGCCGCAGGTGTCGTCGTTGCAGGCGAGCGAGGTGCCGTCGGCGGGGCAGGCGGCGGCGCCGGGGTAGGCGGCGATCTTGGTGTCGCTGAGCGTGCCGGCGCTGGCGCAGCTGGAGACGATGGCCGTGCCGGACATCACCGCGGTGTAGGTGGCCCAGACGTCGAAGTCGACGCCCGAGGTGCCGAACTCGTAGCAGTTCGCTTCGTTCTGGCCCTGGGCGCCGGTCGTGGCTCCGCCGATGTCGAACGTGTGCGTTCCGGGGCCGACGTTGTCGATGCCAGAGTTCGTGCAGTCGTCTTGGTTGCTGAGTTGGGCCTGGGCTGTCGCGCAAAGCGTGACGGCGGCCGCACAGCTAATGAGTGTGCGTGCTTGCATTTGAGAGCGAATCAGAGGGTGAGAGGTAGTTACCAAAAACCAGCCCCCTGAGCGGGGCTCATGGTTGTCCAGCGTGAAGTCTATACGCCCGATTGGCCATTTGGCACGCCGATCTGGTTTCGTGCCCCCAGTTTCACAATGAGACCGATGGCGCTGCTTTGAGCCACCCGGGTTGAGTTTCGGGAAGCGCTGGATCTCGGGGAACCTGCGGCGAGCGGCCCTCGTCTTCTAAGGGCCTGGCGAAGATCCCGCGATCCTGGGTTTCGATACGGGGAGAACCAGGGCCTTCTCGCGCCCCTTCGCCTCACCCCGCCCGTTGGGGAACGGACGGGGGCCGAGCCCCGGAAGATGCGTCTTCCGGGGCCGGCGAATATTGGGCGCCCACGGCCGACAGCCGGCGCCCCGGGGCCTCGCAGCGGGTCCAGGTCTTGCAGAGCGCGTTTCGCGGCGCAGAATGTTTGCCCTTCACGAGCCGCCGAACGCCCCTGTTCGGCGCCGAACCCGCAAGACGCAGCCCCGCCGGGCCCCCCCGATCCATGACGACGACGACGGAGACCCACGCTTTCGAGGCCGAAGTCCAGGAGGTCCTCTCCCTGGTCATTCACTCGCTCTACTCGAACAAGGAGATCTTCCTCCGCGAGCTGATCTCCAACGGCTGCGACGCCCTCGACAAGCTTCGGTTCGAGGCCCTGACGAGCTCCGACCTGCTTGCGGAGGGCGAGAGCCTGGGCATCGCGCTCGACCTCGATCCGGAGGCCGGCAGGATCTCGATCGCCGACAACGGCATCGGCATGTCGCACGACGAGCTCGTCGCCAACCTGGGGACGATCGCGAGCTCCGGCACGCGCCGATTCCTCGAGCAGCTCAAGCAGAAGGGGAGCGAGGGCGCACCCGACCTGATCGGCCAGTTCGGCGTCGGCTTCTACTCCGCGTTCATGGTCGCCGACGAGGTGACCGTGCAGACGCGGCGGGCGGGCAGCGACGAGGGCTGGTGCTGGACCAGCATCGGCGACGGCCAATACTCGATCGCACCGGCGGATGACTTGCCGCGCGGCACGCTGATCACGCTGAAGCTGCGCAGCGAGGGGGAGGGCGACGACGGCGAGAGCAAGCCCTCCGACCTGCTCCAGGAGTGGCGCGTGCGCGAGATCGTCAAACGCTATTCGGACTTCGTCGAGTACCCGATCCAGATGGAGGTCGAGCGCACCGAGCCGAAGCTCGACGACGAGGGGAAGCCGATCGAAGGTGCGGAGCCGGAGACGGTGACGAAGCTCGAGACGCTCAACTCGATGAAGCCCCTCTGGGCACGCCCCAAGGGCGAGATCGAGGAGGCGGAGTACGAGGAGTTCTACAAGCACCTCGCCCACGACTGGAACGCGCCGCTCGAGACGGTCCACTTCAACGTCGAAGGCACCTTCGAGTACACGGCACTGCTGTTCGTCCCCAAGGACCGGCCGTTCGACCTCTTCGATCCGTCGCGCAGCCAGTCGAGCGTGAGCCTGTACGTGCGCCGCGTGCAGATCATGCGCGACTGCGAGGATCTTCTGCCCGGGTGGCTACGCTTCGTACGCGGCGTCGTCGAATCGAACGACCTGCCGCTCAACGTCTCGCGCGAGACGCTGCAGGACAACCCGAAGGTGCGGCAGATCAAGAAGCGCCTCGTCAAGAAGGTGCTCGAGAGCCTCGCCGCGCTCCTCGCGGGCGAGCGCGAGAAGTACGAGGGCTTCTGGAAGGCCTTCGGCGCAGTGCTGAAGGAGGGGATCTACTACGGCGAGGACGAGGACCAGCGCATCTCCAAGCTGTGCCTGTTCGAGAGCACGCACGGGGAGGGAACGACGACCCTCGCGGAGTACGTCGAGCGTATGCCCGAGGGGCAGGAGGCGATCTACACGATCGCCGGTACGAACCGCACGACGGCCGAGAGCTCGCCGCACCTCGAGGCCCTGCGCGAGCGCGGGTACGAGGTCCTGTTCCTGCTTGATCCGGTCGACGAGTGGATGGCCCAGCGGCTGACCGAGTTCGATGGCAAGCCGCTGAAGTCGGTCGAGAAGGGCGAAGTCGAGTTCGAGGACGAGGACGAGAAGAAGGCGCGCGAGGAGAAGCAGGAGTCCCACAAGGGGCTGCTCGAGAGCCTGCAGAACGCGCTCTCCGAGGACGTCCAGGAGGTGCGTTTCTCAGCTCGCCTCAAGGACAGCCCGGCGGTGCTCGTCGCCGACCCACAGGGGATGACGGCCCACATGGAGGCGCTCCTGCGCCGCTCCGGTCAGGACGTTCCGAAGCAGAAGCGTATCTTGGAGGTCAACCCCGAGCACGCGCTCGTCGCGGGGCTCAAGGGGCTGTACGACGTCGACCCCGCGTCGACGCGCATCGCCGAGTACGGCGAGCTCTTGTTCGGCCAAGCGCTGATCGCGGAGGGCTCGACGGTCCCCGATCCGGGGCGCTTCGCCAAGCTGCTCACCGAGCTGATGGTCGGGGCCGTTCGCGGTTGAGCGCGCGGGCCGAGCCCGGTCTCGGATCAGCTCATTTCGGCGCCGAGCAGCAGCTCGTCGACGGAGACCGAGTCGTCGGAGCTGAGGTCGACCCGGCGCTGCTGGTCCCGCGCGTACGGCTCGCCGTTGGTCAGCTCCTCGACGTCGACTGTCGGACGGTCGACGATGGACGTCTGTGAGAAGACCCGGGCGATCTCTCCGTTCGAGAGCCGCACGCGGCTTCCGATCGGGTAGATGCCGGTGACCTGCATGAACTTGCGCAGCAGCTTGGGGTCGAAGTGGTCGTTCATCGACATCATGATCCGGAACGCCCGCATCGGCGACATGCGGTCCTTGTAGGGGCGCACCGCCGTCAGCGCCTCGTAGACGTCGCAGATCTTCACGATGCTCGTCGCCGTCGACAGCGTTGGCGTGTGGAGCGTCGCCGGATAGCCGCCAGCCATCGTGCGGTGGTGGCCGAATGCGGCGGCGATCGCGAGTGGGTCGCTCGAGTCCATCTCGAGCAGGATCTCCGCCCCGTGCACGGCGTGGCGACTCATCTCGCGCCGCTCGTCATCGCTGAGCCGACCCGTCGAGTGGAGCACCTCGAACGGGACGCGCGCCTTGCCGACGTCGTGCAGGAGCGCCGCGGCACCGATGCGGTTCACCAGCTCGGGCTCGAGGTGCATCGCCCGCGCGAAGCTCAGCGCGAACATGCAGACACGGATCGAGTGCCCGAACGTGAAGGCGTCGTACTGCTCGTAGCGACTCATGCTGAGGGCGGCCTTCGGGTCGTCCTCGATCTTGCGCAGGATCGTTTCGACGTGACCCTTGGTCGCGTCGAGGTCGAGCCCTTCCCCGCTACAGACGCTGACCATCGCGCTCTGCATGTGGTCGACGACCTCCTGGTACATCCGCACGGGGATATCGAGTGCGAACAGGTTGTCGCTCTCGCGCTGGAACTCGCGCGTGCCGAGGACGTCGACCACCTCGTCCGCGATCGGGCTGTCGCCACGGCCGCGTCGGAACGGGGGCAGGCAGGAGATCGCCGTGCACCTCTCGGACTCGAGGAACCCGTTCGCGCTCTCGACGTCGATGTCCTCGAGTCGCTTGCGGCTCAAGAGCTGCATCAGGGGCACGAAGTCGCTGATCGCCGCGCCGCGCCGGAACGAGATCCCGCCTGAACCGATGATGTCGAGCGGCTCGAGGATGCGGGCCGCCGCCAGGCTCGCGCCGAGCAGCGGGCGCTTTCCGACGAACAGATAGCCCTCCGACGCGCCGAGGTCGAGCTGCTGGGTGTCCATGCGCTCCAGGAGCTCCTCGAGTCCCTCGACGAGCGTCTCGAGCGAAGTCTGCACGCGCGGGTGCTCGTGCCAGTACACCCGGATGCTCGTGATCGCCACGACGAGCTCCTCGACGAACTCGGACACGCCGACGTTCGTGCGGACCTCACCGGCTTGCTGGTGGTGCATCTGGCACATGGCGGTCTCCTCAGTAGACCTTCAGCACTTCGCGGGCGGCGTCGCGGATCGACGCAGGCACCCGGGATAGGAACTGGGTGAAGCGGTTCCCCGCCAGCTCGCGCAAGAGCGTGGTCGAATCCTCGGTGCGGAAGCGCGACAGGAACTTGATGGCGTACGCCACTCGCCCGACCGCGGCCGGATCCCCCTCGTTGTCGCGCGCGTAGCGGACGATCTCGCGCGAGATGTGGCGCGAAAGCGGAGTCGGCGGCGAGGGGTGCATCTCGGATAGCTTGCGCCACTGACCCGTGAGCAGGATCTGCATGAAACCGACGAGGTACTTCTCCGAGATCTCCATCGGATCGCGGAAGACGCGCAGGAGGCAGGCCTCGGGCAGGTCGAGCCCGAGCGAGCGCAAGTAGGCCACGACCGGGGGGCGCGCTTCCGGACCGCCCTTGGTCAGGAACGTGCGCGCGATTGGAAGCGTCTCCTGCAGTGGCCAGGACAGAATTCTCTGCGGCAGGCCGTGCAGCATCAGGCTGTCGCGGTCGGCTAGCAGTGGGCACGCCTCGTCGAGTGCCGCGACGCCGACGCGTTGGCAGATCTCCCCGAGCGTGCGGCCGTCCTGCGCGTCACCGGCGCGCAACGTGTGCAGGAAGAGCGTGAAGTCCTCGGGGAAGCGCTCGACGACGTCCTCGGGGTCGAGCGCGCCCGCCTCGCGGACCATCCAAGCCAGATCGTTCGCCGCCAGGAACTGCGACGTGCGGCCGTGGCGATGGCGCCAGTCGTTCCACGCTTCCTCGGAATCGTCTTCCACCGGGCGTGCCAGGTACGTCCCGATCAGTTCGATCTCGCGCTGGCCCGGCTCCTGGAGCAGCTCGACAAGTCGCCCGTAGAGCGTGCGCGAGCGCTTGCTCTCCCAGTTGACGAGGAAGTGCATCAGGACGCCGACTTGCTCGGTCGTCAGGACCAGGTCGCGCTCGAACTCGTGATCGTCCAGGGGCGGCAGCTTGGAGATGTCGGCGCGGAACAGGTCGATGTCGTCGACGATCTCCGCGTCGCGCGCGTGCCCCGGCCGCAGTCCGGGCTTGCTCCTTTCTGCGGACTCGCGCAGCTTCTCGGCGGCGGCGCAGGCGGCGACGCCCTCGCGACCGAACAGGTGGTGGCGTGCGGCGAACAGGAGCTTGCTGAGGTCGGAGTCCGCGATCGGTTCGGGGCCCTCCTCTGACTCTTCCAGCGTCTCGGTGACCTGATCGAGCGCCGCCATGATGATCTTCATGATGGCGGCGGGGTCGTTCATCACCTCGACGGGGAGGAGGCGAGCGATGCGCCCGATGATGTCGATCCCGTGCCGGTCGCCGATCTGGGCGGTCTGTCCCGCCTGCTCGGCGAGCGCGCCGAGGTGGTCGAGCCGACTCCGGATACCCTCACGCTCGCAGAGCTCTTCCACGAGCCTCGCCCGGCTCTCGAGGTCGAGGCTCAGGCTGCCGCCGTCCCCCTCACGACCGTCGCCAGAGCCGTTGTCGTCCAGCTCGTCGAGAGTGAACATGCCGTCGAACAGGCGGTGCAGCAGCTCGATGCCCTCGAACGCCTCCTGCCAGAGCTGTTCGAACTCTTGATCGAGCTGATCGCGCGTGTACTGCTCGAGGAGCTGTCGGGTGAACTCGACGACGCTCTGCGCGTTGACGCCCGAGTCGATCTTCAGGCCGGAGAGCAGCGAACGTACGAGTCGGCTGCGTAGCCAATCGAGGTTCGTGCCGGATCGGAGCTCGACTCCGACACGCCCGACGCGGATGTTGCCGGGGTGCAGCGAGATGTTGATCGTTCCCTTGGGGGCGCAGTCTTCGTCGCCGAAGCCGGCTTGCAGCTTCTCCAAGAGCGCCGCGAGATTCGCCTGGACCCGGCCGTTGTTCTCCGGATAGATGGCGAAGGACTTGACGAAATCAGCGAAACGCTCCACGAGCTGGGCGGCCAGCGGAACGTCCGAGGTCAGATGCGATTGTTGGGGGGTGGGATTCAACGGAAGTCGTCCGACCGGCGTGCATCGTCATGCGGGCGACCCGGACCTTAGGCGAGTCGTGCATGCGCGTGTCTCTTCACGGGACTAGGAGTGGGAATACGGCCTTGGGGAACGCCCGCGGTTTCGCGATTCGTCGACAAAAGCTCCTGCTGGACCGCACGGACGTTCGAAGGAAATGCCTACACGCTTCTTCCCCGGCGACCGACCGAACCCATTCGATGAACGAAACTCCGAGAGCCGAAAATGATTGGAACGAGCAAATCGTTCGGATCTACATCGACGAGCTGGGCTATTTCCAGGGCATCGTCGTCGAGGTGACGGCTTCGACCGTGTGCGTCGACTTCCCCGTCGAATGCGCCCCCAAGCTCAAGATCAATCAGCACGTCGCGCTGGCGTTCACGGCCTCGCGCATGGGGACCTCCCTGAAGGTCCCCTCGCTGGTCGTCTACATGGGCGAGGACAAGTACCGCTCGCGCATCCGCTTCGAGATCGGCGATGAGTCGCGCATCGCTCTCTCGTCATTGATCGAAGCGCGCAGCGAGTTCCGCGTTTCGCCCGACGAGTGCGCTTCGATCTTCATTTCTGCCGACGACGGCGAGAGCCAGATCGAGGGCGAGATCGAGGGTGTTCTCGACAACTACTCGAGCACCGGCATCTCGATCGTGACGCGGGCCGAGGAGCAGAGCCTGATCGAGGCCAAGGGGCGCCTGCGCTTCCGCATGCTCGTGCCCGAGACGAACCAGTTCGTGACGCTGTACGGGTACGTTCGCGCGCGCGAGGACCAAGATGCACACGTGCGTCTCGGTATCGAGCTCCTCACCAGCGGCTCGCTCGAACTGATGCGCGACCACGAGCGCTTCGAGCGCCATGTGCGCTTCCTGCAGGCGCAGATCCTGAAGCGCCTGAGCGAGAGCCGCCAGGTCGGCTAGCTCAACAAGGCCAGCGAGGCCCCGTTACACCACGCGGACGCCCTCGGTCCGCGTTCGCTCGCTGTAGAGCTCCGACAGGCGGCTCGTCATGGGCCCCGTCGCCGCCCTGTGCGAGCGAGTCGAAGGGACTGATGCGGGCCTCGTCGCGGTGGCTGAGGACGCCCCCGACGTTCACGATCAGGTCGCGGTTGCGCTCGTCGAGCTTCTGCAGCATGGCTGGGGGGGACGCTATCTCTCAGGCCTGGATGCGGTGGGCGTGCAGGGGTGCGTAGAGCTCGCGGCACTCCGCGAGCAAGGGCTCGAACGCCTCTGGGACGCGGGCGTCCTTCTCGCGGTAGGGGCGAACCCCGTGGACTCGAATGCGTTGCCGTACCAGTGCGGGGCCCAGACGCCGTCGGTCGGGCGCGGGCCCGGCTCCCAGGCGAGCATCGCCGGATCGAACGCGAGCCCGAGCCCGAGCCCGCGAGCACAGCGCCCGCAGCATGCCCTCGGGGTCGAGCAACAGGTCCTTGGAGTCGATCACGATCGGCACGGTCTCCGTGCGCTGTCGCTCGGACTCGAAGAGCTCGACCTGCTGGGGGAGGCTCGTGTCGACGA
This sequence comes from bacterium, assembly GCA_024226735.1. GTDB lineage: Bacteria > Planctomycetota > UBA1135 > UBA1135 > JAAELL01. Next base: position 25,015 of record JAAELL010000207.1, read on the forward strand.
GCCGTGGTGCGGGCAGGATCTCGAGCAGCGAGGTCAGCATGTGCTCCGGCTCGCGGATCAAGAGCGCGTTCGTGAGCTCGATCAGCCAGCCGCGCTCGATCTCGGCCGCCACCGGGTGGTCGAGGCCTGTGTCCGAGAGGAAGTGGGCTTAGAGGGGCTCGTCGCACACGACGCTGTCGGCACGCGCTTCGAACGAGCGCATGAAGGCCGTCGACACGTTGCGCGGCCCCGACCACATGGCGATGCGTAGCGGGTTCTGGGGCGGAGGCAAGACGGCGGGATGGTAGCGGATCGCGGCGCTCCTGCCTCCGCCCGACTCGTCAATGAAACAGGACCCGTTCCGCGTCGGTGAAGTTGCTGGAGGACCCGTCTCGGGTCCAGTACTGGAAGTACCACGTCTCGCCGGGGATGACGGTCATCTGCAGCGGCGGTGGCATCGACGTCAGATCGATCGGCACATCGACCGCTCCCGCAGCACCGCTGTCCTGGACGTCGAACCGCCCGATCGAGCCCCCGAGGCACAGGATGCTCCCCCCGGGCAGCGGAACGTAGCCCTGCGTGCGGCCGCCGATCAGGATGCCGAATTCGTTCGGCGGCAGGTCCTGCACCCAGAGCGTGACGTCGTTCGCCGCGGCGGCCGCGTTCCCGGAGGCCGTCACCGCACCCGGCAGGCCGGTCGAGTTGGGGACGGCGGGGCCGCAGTAAGACTGACCGATGATGGGGCCGTAGAAGTCGACCGCGCCGAAGGCGAGGTGATCGGCGTAGTCGCTGACGCCACCGCCGGCGAAGATCGCCCTGCCGCCGAGGGAGACCGCGGACAGGTTCTTGCCGTGGGGGCGCGGCAGGGTCTCGACGCGCCAGGCCTGCAGGTCGTCGTCGTAGACGTCGACGGTCTCGTCCGTCTGCTCGTAGCCCGACGGGTCGCGCACGATACCGCCTGCGAACAGCGCGAGGTTGCCGGCCGTCACCGCGACCGGGCCTGAGCGTCGCCTGCTCAGCAGCGTCGTGTACCAGGTCCCTGTCGACACGTCGTACGTGTCGACCAGCGAGCCGTTGCAGAACATCACCCGCGCCCCGACGGCCGTCGCGGTCGTCGCGCCGATCGCGTTCGGCAGGACGTCGGTCGACCAGGTCCCGGTCGCGTGGTTGTAGATGTCGACCTCGGAGCGGTAGCCGGAACCGTTCCGGCCCCCGGCGAAAAAGGCCAGGTCGCCGACGGTCGCCGCGGCCCCGTACGCGCGCGGGACCGACAGGCTCGCGGTCGACCAGGTCCCCGCCGCGTCGTCGTAGATGTCGACGGTGTCCACGATGGAAACCGCGTTGCCTCCGCCTGCAAAAATCGCGAGCGTCCCGACGCTCGTCGCGAAGTGTCCGACGCGCTGCGACGAGAGGTGCTCGATGCTCCACGACCCCGTCGCGTCGTCGTAGATGGACACCTCGCTGCGGTAGTGGGTGCCCCAGGGGCAGTCCGACTCCAAGCCGCCAGCGAACAGCGCCCTCGTTCCGACCGACGTCGCAACCACGTTCAGCAGGTCCGTGAAGAGCGGTTCGGACGACGACCAGGTGCCCGTCGCGCCGTCGTAGATGTCGACGGTGCGCGAGAACGTGGGGCAGAACGAGTACGAGCCGACCCCACCGAAGAACAGCGCCTTGTCGCCGACCGTCGTCGCGGCCATGTGGGCGCGAGCGCTGATCGTGTGCGGGCTGGACCACTGGGCGTGCGCGGCGCCGGCCCACGCGAGGGTCCCAGCGAGCGTCAGGGCGGTGATGTGGCGATGCGCGTTGCGGTGGCTCATGCACCGAGCATCGCTCGCGCTAGCGGTTCTGTCAATCGGCCGATGTACGGCGAGCAGACCTCCCCGTGGGCCGTCAGAGTTGCAGATACCCGACGAGTCCGGCCCAGTTCGCCGAGTTGTCGTTCGAGGGCCTGCGCGCATCGGCGAATAGCTTCGCGGTCAGCGCCTCGAAGCTCCGAAAACCCGACCCGCACTCGAGCGCGCGGCGCAAGTACTTCCTGTCCCCGGTCACGCGCGTCGCGTACTCCAGGGTGTAGTGGCAGTAGTTCGCCTCGACACGGTCCTGGCGTCCGTCGGGGGGGAGGTAGTTCTCGCCCCAGTGCTCGGCGTCCGAGAACGGTGGCAGCTCGCGGTTGTCGTTGAGCCCGACAGCGAAGGCCCACACCGGGCCGCCGAAGACCTCGCGCTTGCCGCGCTTCAGGGGGATCTTGGCCCAGATCGGCCCGAAGTACAGGTAGTCGATGGTGCGGATGCAGAGCGCTTCGAGCTCCTCCCGCAGCTCGTCGTCGACGCCGCGCAAGACCGCCTCGTTGATGCAGCGCTGGGCGTGCAGCAGAAAGAGCGTCTGGTAGGTCTGGGCGGCCTCGTACTTGCCATCGACCATGTCCGCGCGCATGCGCCTCTGCAGGACTCCGCTCGGCATCGCGCCATTGAGGAAGAGTCGCGCCACGCGCGAGTACCACTCGCGGTTGCGTTCGCGCCACTCCGGCGTCGCGACCGAGTAGGCGGCGCACATCGCGTCGATGCCCCAGGCGTGGTCGCGGCCGATCGACAGGCCCGAGTTCGGATGCAGCTCGACGAACGACTCGAACCACTTCAGCGTCACGCCGGGGGACCAGTTCTCGCGCTTGTGGTTGCTCTCGTGGAACTGCAGGTGGAAGAGCTCTGCCGCGTGCAGCACGTCGTCCTTGGCGAGCGCGTCGTTGCCGAGCCACACGAGTGCCTTCGGATTCTTCGTGTAGCGGATCATGTGCTGGCCATCGTGCGGCCACCAGTTGAAGAGATTGCTGTCGTCGTAGACCATCTCTCCGTTCGCGAGGTGAGGGGTGCCCTGGTCGTACAGCGGGCGCATGTCGCCCTCGTGCGCCGCGAGCACCTGCGCGGAAGCCGCCCGTCCGCCGAACATCGGCAGCTTGAACGTGGGCGGCACCATCCGCCCGTTCGTGCGGTAGTCGAACGGCACGCGGTCGTTCTGGTTGAGCCACAGGTGGTACCCGACGGGGTCGCCGGCCGCGTTCCACTGCGCCGAGGCCTGGCGCGATGCGTTCATACGGTGCAGGAGCAGGAGCCGCTCGTACCCGTCGCGCGAGCCGGCTGCTGCTGTGCGGTGCCCTTCGAGGGCCTGGATCCCGACGCCACCCGTGCCGCCCTGCACGCTGACAAACCACGGGTGCGACCAACCCATTGCGAGGCTGACGATCTGGTTGCCGTCCGCCCGGCCCCTTGCGACCAGCCGCGCGAGCTCGCTGCGCTCGCCTCGCAGCTGCGTGCGCAGCTGCCGCGGGCCGCTCCAGCTCGCGAGGAGGCTGCGTTGCGCGAAGTAGTTGGCCGTCGCGTCGGACCACCACGACCAGAGCCCCTCGCCCTTGACGCAGAAGGCGAGGCCCTCGAGGCCCGGCCGCTCGGGCTGGGGCCGCTCGGATCCTTCGCTGGCGGGCTCGTCCTCGGGCACGAGGACGACGCGCCGGATCATCCACGCCTGCGGGGGCATCATGTGCAGCTTGCCCGGACCGGGGCGGCGCACGAGGCGCACGATGCGCTGCTCACCCTCGACGCGGTCGTTCCCGCGGTACGGACCGTTGAAGAGGCTCTCGACGCGATAGCGCTTCGGCACGACGAGCTCGAGCGCGTCCCAGTAGACGATGCCGAGTGGTGACTCGAGCGGGCTGTGCTCGCGGCTCCCCGCGGTGGCGCCGTTGTTCACTCGCAGATCGAGCGAGATGCGCTCGTCGCCGGCCCGCTGTGTCCAGTAGGCGTGCACGCCCAACAGGTGCGGCAGCACCGGCCCGCGCTCGGTGGGGGCGACGCAGACCTGCGTGCCGTACACGCGCCGCGTCTGCTGCACGCCGCCGTCCGAGAGGATGCGCTCGCTGCCGTTTTCCGCACCGCCGCGCAGGTCGACGGCGTAGGTGTGCCCGAACGGGTCGCGCGAGCGCAGGAGGATCGGCTCCGCGGGAAGCTCGCCCAGCGGCGCGGCGGGCGCTTCGTAGTCGCCGTGCACGACGTCGAAGCGAACGCGCTGACCGGGTTGCTCGCCCGCTCCGCGTTCGACGACGGCGAGGACCGCGACCACGTCGGGCTCGCCGGTCGAGCGCCGCGAGACGACTTCGACCTGGGCCGGAATCTCCCCGCCGCCGCGGTGGCTGACGACCGCCAGGGGCGACCTGCCGAGCGTCCACGCGAGGGCACCCGCCGGCACGGGAACGGTGCCGTGCAGGACGAACCGCTCCCGTTCGGGGAGCGCGAGCTCCAGGCGGGCGACGACGCCGGGCGCATTCGACGCCGGCTCGACCGTGCCCGTTTCCACCGCAGCGGGCTCCTGTGCGAGATCGGGCTCGCGCACGGGGCTAGGCTCGGGCGAGCTCCCCCCGCTCTCCCGCTCCGGCTCTCGCGTCTGGCTCCCGGCCTCGAAGTCCTGGAATCGCTCGTCGACGACCCGCGGGGGGCGCTCCGGCGGGGGGCCGCTGCTGCCGCAGGCGGCGAGGACGGGGAGCACGAGGAGCGATGTGTGAGCGCGTTGCATGCCACCGATTGTCTACCATTCGCGGCATGCCCTCCAGCCGTTCTCGTCGCTTGCAAGGCCTCGCTCAGTCCGACATTCGCGCGATGACGCGCGAGTGCGTGCGCGTTGGCGGAATCAACCTCGGGCAAGGGATTTGTGACTTGCCCACACCGCCGCTCGTGCGCGACGGTGCGATCCAGGCGATCCGCGACCGCAAGAGCACGTACTCGTACTCCGAGGGCATCCTGGAGCTGAGGCAGGCGATCGCGCGCAAGCTCGCGCGGGACAACGGCTTCGAGGCGGATCCCGAGCGTGAGATCGTGGTGACCGCCGGCTCGGCGGCCGCGTTCGCGTGCGCGATCCACGGACTGCTCGATCCCGGTGACGAGATCCTGATTCCCGAGCCGTTCTACGGCTACCACTGGAACGCCGCGGTCACCGCTGGGCTCGTGCCTCGTCCGCTAGCGCTCGCGTCGCCCGGGTTCGAGCTGACCGCGGCCGGCGTGCGCGGGGCGCTGGGGCCGCGCACGCGCGCGATCGTGATCTGCACTCCCGGCAACCCGAGCGGGAAGATGTTCACGCGCGAGGAGCTCGAGGAGCTAGCGCTCGTCGCACGCGAGCGCGACCTGCTCGTCATCACCGACGAGATCTACGAGTACATCCGCTACGACGGGCGCGAGCACGTTTCACCGGCCGCGGTCGCTGATCTGCGCGAGCGGACCGTCACGATCATGGGGCTCTCGAAGACGTTCAGCATCACCGGCTGGCGGCTCGGCTACAGCGTTGCGCCCCCGGAGATGACCGAGGCGATGACGCTCGTTCACGATTTGTTCTACATCTGCGCGCCGACGCCCCTGCAGCACGGCGTCGCCGCGGGCTTCGACTCACCCCCGAGCTTCTTCGAGGAAATGCGTGCCGACTACGCGCTCAAGCGCGAGATGACGTGCACGGCGCTCGAGGCGGCCAGCCTGCCGCCGATCGTGCCGCAGGGGGCCTACTACGTATTGGCCGACGCGAGTCGCCTGGGCCGCGAGACCGCGCGCGAGGCCGCGCTCGAGCTGCTCGCAGGCTCCGGGGTGGCGTCCGTGCCCGGCTCCGCGTTCTACGCCGGAGACGGCGGCGAGCACCTCTTGCGCTTCTGTTTCGCGAAGGAGCTCGACGTGCTCGAGGACGCGTGCGCGCGGCTGCGCTCGTTCGGCGGGTGATTTCGGACCTCGGGACACGCTATTCTACGCGCTCGTCCCCGCATTCGACGCTGCCATGTCCAACAGCCCCAAGCACAAGCTGCGTGTGCCGCGCGCCAAGCGCGGCACGGTCAAGGTCCTCATCGGTACGCGCAAGGGGGCTTTCCTCCTCAAGAGCGACTCCGAGCGCAAGGAGTGGAAGCTCTCCGATCCGCTCTTCCTCGGGCACATCGTGCACCACTTCGTGCAGGACCCCCGCGACAAGAGCTCCTTGCTCGTCGCCGCGCGCACCAGTCACCTGGGCCCGACCGTCTTCCGCTCCGTGGACGGCGGCAAGAACTGGAAGGAGGCGTCGAAGCCGCCGGCCTTCGATCCGCCGCACGACGGGCTCCAGGAGCGCACGGTCAACCACACCTTCTGGCTGACCCCCGGGCACGCCACGGAGCCGGGCATGTGGTACGGCGGCACGTCGCCGCAGGGGTTGTTCCGCACGCGCGACGGCGGCAAGACTTGGAAGCCCGTCGCTGGCCTCAACCACCATCCGATGCTCGATGCGTGGACGGGGGGCGACAAGGACGGCACGCCGGACGGTCCCAAGCTGCATTCGATCGTCGTCGACCCGCGCGATGAGCAGCACCTCTACATCGGCATGTCGAGCGGCGGCGTCTTCGAGTCGACGACGGGGGGGCGCAGCTGGGAGCCGCTCAACCAGGGCTGCGTCGCCGACTTCCTGCCGGGCGGGGAGGAAGCCGGGTACGGTCACGATCCGCACTGTCTCGGTCTGTCTCCGACGAACCCCGATCGCTTGTGGCAGCAGAACCACTGCGGCATCTACCGCATGGACCGCGAGGACGGCGAGTGGGTGCGCGTCGGCGAGAACATGCCGAGGGAAGTCGGCGACATCGGCTTTCCGATCGTGCTGCACCCGCGCGACCCCGACACCGTCTGGGTCTTCCCCATGGACGGCACGACGGTGTGGCCGCGCACGAGCCCGGAGGGGCACCCCGCGGTGTTCCGCACGACCGACGCGGGCGAGAGCTGGACCCGCCAGGAGCGCGGCCTCCCCAAGGAGAACGCGTTCCTGACCGTCAAGCGCCAGAGCATGGCGCACGATGCTCACGACCCGCTCGGCATCTACCTCGGGACGACCAACGGCGAGGTGTGGGGCAGCACGAACGAGGGCAAGAGCTGGCGCTGCATCGCCCGCCACCTGCCGCACGTGTACTCGATCGAGGTGGCGGGGATCGCGCCATGATCGTGCACGTCCCCACGCCGCTGCGCTCCTACACGGACGAGCGCGCGCGCGTCGAGGCCCAGGGTGACACGCTCGGCGAGCTGCTCGGCGACCTCGAGCGCCAGTTCCCGGGCATGCGCTTTCGGGTGATCGACGAGCACGACCGCGTGCGGCGCCACATCAAGCTGTTCCTCGACGACGAGACGACCGAGGATCTGGGGCACGCGTTGGGCGCGACGCGCGACGTGCACATCATCTGCGCCCTGTCGGGCGGCTAGTTTGCTCGAGCTCCGTGGAGTCACCAAGAGCTACGGGGAGGCGGTCGTACTCGCGCCGCTCGACCTCGTGTGCGCACGCGACGAGACGACGGTACTGATCGGTCCGTCCGGGTGCGGGAAGTCGACGCTGTTGAAGCTGATCAACGGGTTGCTCGTCCCGGACGCCGGCGAGGTGCGGTTCGATGGGACGCGCCTCACGCCGCAGAACGCGCAGGGATTGAGGCGTCGGATGGGCTACGTCATCCAGGAGGGGGGACTCTTCCCGCACCTCACGGCGCGCGACAACGTCGAGCTGCTCGCCCGGCACATCGGCATCGCGTCCGCCCAGCGCGCCGCACGGATCGCGGAGCTGTGCGAGCTCGCGCACTTCGAGGTCGATCTGCTCGGACGCTACCCGCGCGAGCTGTCCGGCGGTCAGCGCCAGCGCGTGGCGTTGATGCGCGCGCTCATGCTGGATCCCGAGGTGCTGCTGCTCGACGAACCCCTCGGAGCGCTGGATCCGATGATCCGCGCGGGTCTCCAGGAGGACCTGCGCAGCGTGTTCCGCGCGTGCGCGAAGACGGTCGTTCTGGTGACGCACGACGTCGGCGAGGCGGCGTTCTTCGCCGACCGCGTGGTCCTGCTCCGCGACGGTCGTGTCGTACAGGAGGGCGCGCCGCGCGAGCTCGTGGAGCGACCGGCCGAGCCGTTCGTCGAGGCGTTCGTGCGGGCGCAGCGCACGGGCTGGGAGGCGATGTCGTGAGGGGCGCTGGCGTGGGAACTGCCTGCATGCTCGTCCTGTGCGCGACGGGCCTGGTCCAGGAGTCGGCCCAGGAGCCGGTCCACGAGCCGGTCCACGAGCCGGTCCACGAGCCGGTCCACGAGCCGGTGCGCGTCGGCTCGAAGAGTTTCACGGAGTCCGTCGTCCTGGGCGAGGTCGTCCGCCAGCTGCTCGTCGCCGAGGGCTTCGAGGCGCGGCACCAGACGGAGCTGGGGGGGACGCGCATCGTGTTCGAGGCGCTGCGCGCGGGCGAGCTCGACGCGTACGTCGAGTACACGGGGACGCTGCGCGAGGAGATCTACGCGGGCCGCGACCTGGCGGAGGATGGCGCGCTCGAGGCAGCGCTCGCCGGCGACGGCCTGCGGATCGTCGCGACGCTGGGCTTCGACAACACGTATGCACTGGCGGTGCGCGCCGACACCGCGCTCGAGCTCGAGCTCGAGACCGTGTCCGACCTCGTGCCGCACACCGGTCTCGTGTACGGGGTTGGCCACGAGTTCCTCGAACGCAGCGACGGGTGGCCAGGTCTCGCGGCGCGCTATGGCCTCGCGCCCGACTCGGTGCGTGGACTGGATCACGACCTCGCCTACCGCGCGATCGCGGTGGGGGAGATCGGCGTGATGGACGTGTACACGACCGACGCGGACGTCGCCCACCACGACCTGTTCGTTCTGCGCGACGACCGCACGTACTTTCCGGCCTACGCTGCTGTGCTCGTCGCGCGCGAGGACCTCGATGAGCGCTGCCCCGGAGCGACCGAGGTGCTGGGACGGCTCGCGGACGCGCTCGACGAGGCGCGGATGATGGCCTTGAACGCACGCGCCAAGATCGACGGCTTGCCCGAGGACGCGGTCGCCGCGGAGTTTCTCGGGGAGGCTTTCGGGCTCGTCGGCGACGTGCGCGCCAGCTCCCTCGTCTCCCGCGTGGCACGGGCGACCGGCGAGCACATGTTCCTCGTCGGAATCTCGCTGCTCGCGGCACTCCTGGTGGGCCTCCCGCTCGGCGTGATCGCGGCGCGGCGCCGGCGCCTCGGCCGCGTCGTTCTCGCTGCCGTCGCGGTGCTGCAGACGATCCCCTCGCTCGCGATGTTCGTGTTCCTGATTCCGGCGCTCGGGATCGGCTGGCGGCCGGCGGTCGCCGTGCTGTTCCTGTACAGTCTGCTGCCGATCGTGCGCGGGACGCACGCGGGGCTACGCGGAGTGCCGCGTCCGCTGGTCGAATCGGCCGCTGCGCTCGGGCTCGGCGGCTGGGCGCGCCTGCGGCTGGTCGAGCTGCCGCTCGCCCTGCGCTCGATCCTCGCCGGGGTCCAGACTTCGGCGGTCATTAACGTCGGCACGGCAACGATCGCGGCGTTCATTGGTGCTGACGGCTACGGCAAGGCTATCCTCTCGGGCATCCGGCGCGACGACACGGCGCAGATCATGGAGGGCGCCGTTCCCGCCGCGCTGCTCGCACTCCTCGTCCAGGGCGCGTTCGACCTCTTCGAGCGTGCTGTCCTTTCCCCGGGCCTAGCGGCCCAGAACGAACGTTCGAACGATGGATGACACAATCGGCATTGAGCCGTCCACTGACCTTGGCTGGGAGCGCATCACGCTGGAGCACGACGACGGCCCCGACCTCGCCGACGCCGTGAGCACCGGGCTTGGGGCCGCTTCCAAGACCCTGCCGTGCCACCTGTTCTACGACGACGAGGGCAGTTTGATCTTCGAGGAGATCTGCGCCACGCCCGAGTACTACCCGACGCGCGCGGAGCGCACGATCCTGGAGCGCGACGCGGAGAAGCTCGCCGAGGAGTTCGCCGGGTACGAGATCGTCGAGCTCGGTAGCGGGAGCGCGGAGAAGACCGAGCTCCTGCTCGCCGCGTTCTGTGAGCGCGGGCCGACCTGCTACGTGCCGATCGACATCAGCTCCGACGCACTGGAACGCAGCGCGGCGCGCCTCACGGAGCGCTTCCCGAACCTGTCGATCACAACGATCGAGGGGGAGTACGAGGCGGCGCTCGCGGCTTCGAGCGCGCGCCGGTCCGGGCCGCGGCTCGTGCTCTTTCTCGGCTCCAACATCGGCAACTTCGGCCCCACGGAGGCCGTGAAGTTCCTCAAGCGCTTGCGCGCGCACCTCGTGCCAGGCGATGCGCTGCTGGTCGGCGTCGCCGCGCGCGGGGACCGCGAGCGGCTCGAGCCCGCCTACAACGACGCAGCGGGGGTCACGGCGCGCTTCAACAAGAACATCTTGGTGCGCATCAACCGGGAGCTCGGAGGTACCTTCGATCTCGATGCGTTCGAGCATGCGGCGCCCTACGACGAGGAGGCGGGTCGGGTCGCGATGTACCTCGTGAGTCAGCGCGCGCAGACGGTCCGCGTCGAGGCCCTGAAGCGCTCGTTCACGTTCGCCGCCGGCGAGCGGATCCATACCGAGGATTCGTACAAGTACGGCCCGGACGAGCTGGCGCAGCTCGCCGCGCGCGGTGGTTTCGAGCTCGTGCGCGTGGCGCGCGACGCCGACGAGCTCTTCGCGCTGTCTCTCCTGCGTCCCGGAGCGTGAGGTTGGGCCTGCTCGCTCGCTTCGAGATCGAGCAGGCCGGCTCGACCGTGCGGCGAGAGATCGTCGCCGGTCTGGTCACGTTCTCGACGCTGTCGTACATCCTCTTCGTTCAGCCCGCGGTGCTATCGCACCCCGCGTGCGGGATGGATCCGGCGGGCGTGCTCTTTGCCACGTGCGTCGCCTCGGGCGTCGCGTGCCTCTTGATGGGCTTCTTCGCGAACCACCCGTTCGCGCTCGCGCCCGCGATGGGCCACAACTTCTTCTTCGTCTTCACGGTGTGCGCCGGGATGGGGATGCGCTGGCAGGAGGCCCTGGCCGCGAACTTCATCGCGGGACTGGGGCTGCTCGCGCTGACGCCGACGCGGCTGCGCGAGCGCGTGATGGCGTCGATCCCCGTGCCGCTCGCAGCCGGCACCGCGGCGGGGATCGGGCTCTTGATCGCCGTGGTCGGCCTGCAGTGGGGCGGGATCCTGCAGGCACACCCCGTGACGTTCGTCCAGCTCGGGGAACTCGGTGCGCCGGTCGCCCTGCTCTCCCTGTTCGGCCTCCTCGTGTGCGCTGTGCTCGTCACGCGCCGCATTCCCGCCGCGATCCTCATCGGGATCCTCACGACCGCGGCGGCCGGTCTGGCGGCGACGCGGCTCTTCGACCTCGCGACTCCGCTCGTCGCGTTCAGCGGCGTGATCGGTGCGCCGCCCTCGCCGGTGGGCACGGCCGGTGAGCTCGACTTCGCAGGCTTGTTCGCGCACCCCGCCCGCACGTGGCTGACGGTGATCGCTGTCCTGTTCCTGCTGGACCTCTTCGATTCGGTCGGCTCGCTGCTCGGACTCGGCCGCCAGGCTGGCCTGATGCGGAACGGGGAGCTGCCGCGCGCGAAGGCGGCGCTCGCCTCCGATGCCGCCGCCACGACGCTCGGCGCGGGCCTCGGAACGAGCACCGTCACGACCTACGTCGAGAGCGCCGCGGGCATCGCGGCGGGGGGACGCACGGGACTGACCGCCGTCGTCGTGGGCCTGGGGTTCTTCGCCGCGCTCTTCTTCTTCCCCCTGTTCGAGATGATCGGTGCGGGCGTGGTGGTCGCGAGCGAGCCCGCGCTCGTCGTGCGCTACCCCGTGATCGCCCCGGTCTTGATCCTGATCGGCGCGCTGATGATCGGCGCGCTGAAGGATGTGGACTGGGACGAGCCGAGCGACGCGATTCCCGCCTTCTTGACGGCGCTGCTCATGCCGCTGACGTTCTCGATCACCGACGGACTCGCCTGGGGTTTCATCGGCTACTCGCTGCTCGGGCTCGTGCGTGGGCGGCAGATCCCGACGCTGGTGCACGGGATCTCCGTGCTCTTCGTGCTGCGCTATGCGCTGCTTTCATGAGGCCAAAGCTCGCGCCGCATGAGGTAGCCGTCCTCGTTCCCGTAGTGCTCGCGGAGGATCTCGACCGCGCGGTAGCCGGCCTTGCGGTACAGGAGCTGGGCCGCAAGGTTCGTCTCGCGCACCTCGAGCTCGATGCGGGGCCGCCTCTGGGCCTTGGCCAGCGCCTCGATCTTGCCCAACAGAAACCGAGCCACGCCGCGGCGTCGGAAGACGGGGTCGACCGCCAGGTTGAGCACACGCAGTCGCTGCGAGTCCAGCTCGACCACGTAGAAGCCGCACGTCAGCCTGCGGTACGCGACGATGAACGCGCGCACGCCATCCATGGCCAAGAAGCGCTGGAACTCCGTGTCCGTCCATGCGCTCGGGAAGCACTCCTGCTCGATTCGGAGCACCTCCTCGAGGTCGACGTGGTGCAATGCGCGGACGGAGAGCTTCATGGCTGAACGACATAGGCCACCTACCAACCGTGTTCTACCGCTTCGGAGCAGCCCCACTATAATACGAGCCCCCGCGACGAATTTTCCTTCGTCGCGGGGGCTACGACCGGGAGGGCCCCATCCACCTCGCCCCGCCCGGTGCTCTTGCGCGCGGTCTCAACGGCGTCAGCCGTTGAACCCAGGGACAACTAACGGCTGCAGATCAGGCGGCGCGGGACCCAGGCGCGGCGGTAGCGGGTCTCGTTGTAGCCGGGGTTCTGGATCGTCTCGTAGTGCGCGGATCGGATGACTTGGCGTCGGGTCACCCCACACTCGTCGGTGTAGTAGTCGTACTCGGCCGGCACCCAGACGCGGCGGTAGTCGCCCGGCACCCAGACCTCGTAGGGACGGTTCTCGTAGTAGCCGCCATTGCAGTAGCACGCGTCGCCGTGGCGGTGGCGGTATCCGAGGTGGACGCGGCGCTGGCCGTGGCGGCGGCTCTCGTGGCGACGGTACGGTCGGCGGTTGCGCGTGCCGAAGTCGACGGAGACGTGACCATGCTTGGTCTTCTTGCCGATCGAGAAGTTCCACTCCTGTGCGCTAGCGGTCGGGGCCCCGATGGCGAGGGCGGCGATCAGAGCGGTGAGTCGTTTGCAGTGTCGAAGCATGGTCGATTCCTTTCGTTGCTCGGCGCGGCGGCGCCGTTGTGGGGAATAGAGCACATGCCGTTCCAAGCCGTGCCAACGGGGCAAAAAGGCCTCCACTGGCCCGTGAGAGGGGTTTCGGCCCCTGATTTGGGTCTACAAGACTCGAACGTTGCCCGGTGGACGGAGCCGCCCGTGGACGCTGTGTCCCTCCTGGGACACACCGTATCCTGCCCGCCACATGGGTGAGGAACAGCGCGAGCGACGCACGGCGATGGTCGTGATCTTCCTGGTCGCGTGCGCGAGCCTGGTGTGGGAAGTCCTCTTGACCCGCGTCTGTGCCCTGCGGCTGGCGTTCCACTACAGCTACCTGGTGATCAGCAACGGGCTGCTCGCGATCGGGGCCAGCGGCTCGGTTCTCTTCCTGTTGCAGAGCCGGCTCGAGCGCGATCCACGTGGCTTCACGCGCCGCGCCTGCTTGGGTTTCTGGCTCTCGCTGCCGGGCACGTGGGCATTCCTGCTCGCCTACCCCGTGCCCGGCGAGGTGCGCGTCGGCGATCCCGCGGTCTTCGCCTCGTTCCTCTTCTACAACCTCGTCGCGGCGGTGCCGTTCTTCTTCGCCGGCCTGGCGATCGGCGCCATCCTCGCGACGCACGTCGCGCGCGCAGGCAGGGTGTACGCCGCTGATCTCGTGGGCGCGGGCTTCGGCTGCCTCGTGTGCCCGTTCGGGCTCTGGTGGGCGGGTGCGGGCGGTGCGGCTTCGCTGGCGTTCCTGCTCGCGGGCCTCGCGTTTGCCGCGCTCGTCGCGGACGCCAGGTGGCGCACCCTGTTCGTCGTGCTGCTCGTGGCCGTCGCGTCCGTCGGAGTCGCGCGCCTCGATTCCGCGTTCCCCGTGCCGAGCAAGACCGCGGTCGCCGTGACCGAGGACAAGTCCGTGTCGACCGGCGATGGCGTCCTGTACTCGCGCTGGAGCGCGATCAGCCGCGTCGATCTCTACCCGGTGCCCGCGGGCGAGCGCGAGCTCTTCGGGCTCGGCCGCGCCGGCGCGGCATTTCCGATCCCGTTCCAGCGCTTCCTCCTGCAGGACGGGGATGCGGGCACGTACGTGACCGACTTCACCCGGGAGCCCGCGGGGCTCGAGGCGCTCGAGCGCAGCACGTACGCCGCCGCGTGTGCGCTGACCGACGCGCCGCGCGTGCTCGTGATCGGTGTCGGCGGTGGGCACGACGTGTGGGCGGCGCTCTCGATGGGGGCGCGCTCGGTGCGCGGCTACGAGCTGAACCGCCAGATCCTCGACGTGCACCGGGGCGTCGCGAGCGAGCTGTCGCGCGGCCTCGTCGACGACGAGCGTGTCGAGCTTGTGCATGGCGAGGGGCGCGCTGGGTTGATGCGCGACGAGCAAACGTACGACGTCGTGCAGATGTCGGGCATCGACACCTGGACGGCGCTCGCGTCGGGGGGCTACATGCTCGCCGAGAACTACCTCTACACCGTCGAGGCGATGCGCGACATGCTGGCACGTCTCGCGGATGGCGGGCTCCTGCAGATCACGCGCTACGCGCAGGAGGTCGAGCCGCTGCGTCTGCTCGTGAACTTCGAGCGGGCGCGCGGCGATACGGGCACGCCGCTGCGGGACTCGGTCGTCTTGTTGCACACCTCGCCCTTCGTGACGGCACTCTTCAAGAAGGGAGCGTTCAGCGCAGCGGACCTGAGCCGCCTCGACGCGTTCTTGGACCGCGCGGGTATCACGGCCGTCTGCCGGCCGGACCAGCGCACCGGGAACATCTTCGACGCGTTCTTGAGGGACGAGGATCGCGCCGGGTTCGTGCGCGATGCGTCAGTCGATCTGTCGCCGACGACCGACGACCGACCGTACTTCTTCCACTTCTCGCGCTGGCGCGACCCGCTGGCGACCGCGGCGACGGTCGACGCGCCGGCGCCGGTGACCCAGGGCAACCCGCTGTTCCTGCTCGGACAGCTCGCCTTCAGTCTGCTCGCGGCGGGGGTGCTGATTCTGGGGCCGCTCTTGGTCGAGCGCGTGCGCGGCGCGGGCGAGCCGCTCGCTCTGCGCGCGGCCGCCGCGCCACTCGGCTATTTCGCCGGGGTCGGGCTCGGGTTCATCGGCATCGAGATCGCGCTGATGCAGAAGCTCGTGTTGGCCCTCGGCCATCCACTCTTCTCGATCACGGTGACGCTCTTCGCCGTGCTCGTGTTCTCGGGGCTCGGCAGCTTTCTTTCCCAGCGCCTCGTGCCGCCGGGCTCCGCACGCATCCTGCTCGTCCCTCCTGGCCTCGCCGTGCTCCTCGCCGCCTTCGCGATCGCCGTGCCCGAGCTGGCGCCTGCGCTCGCACGCGCCGCGCCGCCCGTGCGCTTCCTCTCGGCGGCCGCGCTCGTCGCGCCGATCGCCATCTTGCTCGGCGTGCCCTTTGCGTGGGGCTTGCGTACGCTCTCGAGCCGGGCGCCGCAGCTCGTGCCGTGGGCGTGGGCGGTGAACGCGGCCTTCTCGGTCGTGGGCTCGATTCTGACCGTCGTCCTTTCGATGAACTTCGGCTTCCGCGCCGTCTTCGTCACCTCAGTCGTCGTCTACGCCCTGACCCTGCCCCTCTTGCGCCGATCGTGATGACCTTCCTGACCCGTTCGTTGCCTCTCTTCGTCGCGGCCGGGCTCGCGGCGTGCACCTCCGCTCCCGAGCGGGCGTCCGAGTCCTTTCCGCGACCGGAGGCCGACCCGAGCGTTGCGGATCTCGAGCAGGCGCTCGGCGCGGACGAGCTGCCGCCGGAGCTCCTGCGGCTGCAGCCCTTCGTCGGCTCCTGGGACGTCGCGATCGACGGCCTGCTCGTGCCGGGCGGCGCGCTCGAGCGCCTCGGCTCGGGGAAGGCGGAGATCGACTGGCGACTCGGGGGAAGGTTCCTGCGCTGGGCGCTCACGTTCGAGCTCGACGGGACGCCGCACGAGAGTGTCGGATTCCTGTCCTGGGATGCCGAGGCCCGCGCTTACCAGTCGTTCTGGCTCTCCGACCTGTCGGGTGACATGACGCTCCTGCGCGGCCTGGGAGGCCCGCTCGGCTCCGGGCTCGTGCTGCGCGGCGAGGCGCGCGGCGCGAGCGGCATGCGCCGCATGCGCGTCGAGAAGGCGGGCGGGCTCTTGGTGGAAGGCTTCGCCAAGGACGGCGAGGGGCGCGATGTGCTCGTGCGTCGTACGCGCTATCGGCGCGTCGATCCCTGACGCGACGCCTCAGGAGGTGAGAACGAACTGCTTGCGCGTGATGCCGACAGAGCCGACGACGAGGGCAACGGCGATGATGAGCGCGAGCCGCATGGCGGCCATTCCGGGCTCGAACAGCTCCTCGACGACGAGGAAATCCGGTCCCTCGTCCCAGACCTCCAGCTCTTTCTGCACGTAGATGCTGCGCAGGTAGAACTGCATCGAGAGGGTCTGGGCGGAGCCGGGGATGTTGGCGATGAGGAACTCGAGCGCGAATGCGTAGCCTAGGCCGAGGATCATCGGACGGCGCAGGAACACGCCGATCAGCGCGAAGATCGTCGAGTACACCGCGCCGCCAACGCCGGCCGCGATCAAGAGCCGCGGACCCATGCCCGCGGGAACCTCGCCGTCGCCGAGGCCACAGACGAAGACGAGGGTCGCGGCGCTGGCGACCAGTAGGCTGCAGACCAGCGCGACCGTGGCGAACCAGCGGCCGAGGAAGAGCGCGGCGCGGTGGATCGGCCGCGTGAACACGTAGGTGATCGTGCGGTTCTCGACCTCCTCGGTGACCGCCGCCGAACCGACGATCAGGGAGATCAGGGGCGTGATGACCTGCAGGAGCAGCATCGTCCCGAGCGCTGCCATCAGCTCGTCGACGTTGTCGCCGTCCTCGAACTTGACGACGAGGAAGCCGATGATCGGCGGCGCCGCGACGAGCAGCAACGAGACGAGAGCACGCTTGGAACGCGCGATCGACCCGAAGTGCATGCGGAACAAGAGTGCGGATTGGCGTAGGAGTTCCATCAGCCCACCAGGTAGTCGAAGACGGCTTCGAGGTTCGCGTCGGGACTCTCGAGGCTGCGCAGCCCGGCACGCAGCTCGGCGGCGAGCAGCGGTAGCTCGTCGAAGAAGGTCCCCACGTCACGTGTTTCGATCGCGATGCCCTCGCCGTCCTCGTCGAGGTGGATTGCGCCGACGTGGTCGAAGCGCAGGCACGCCTCGGCCAGCCGCCGGGGTTCGCGCGCGCGCATGCGCACCCGTCGCGGGTGGTGCGACAGCAGCTTGCGCACCTCACGCACCGAGCCCTGCGCGAGCAGCCGGCCGCGGTGGATCAGCACGATCTCCTCGGTGAGGCTTTCGACCTCGTGCAAGACGTGGCTGGAGAGCAGGACCGCCTTGCCCTCGTCCTTGAGCTGGCGGAAGAGCTCGAGCATGCGGTGGCGCGCGACGGGGTCGAGACCTGTGAGCGGCTCGTCGACGATCAGCAGCTCGAAGTCGTGGGCGATCGACTGCGCGAGCCGCGTGCGCTGGCGCATGCCCTTCGAGTAGCCGCCGACCTTGCGGTTCATCGCGTCGGCGAGATGCACGCGCTCCATGGCGCTCACCGCGCGCGCGTCCGCCTCTTGCCGGCCGAAGCCGGCGAGGCGCAGGAAGCTCGCGACGAACTGGCGGCCCGTCATGTGGTCGTAGAGCGCGTCCTGCTGCGGGCAGAAGCCGATCTGCGCGTAGAGGGCGCGGTTGGCGAACGGGACGTGCCCGAGGACCTGGATCGATCCGCGCGATGGGCGGATCTCGCCGACGATCAGCTTCATGAACGTGGACTTGCCGGCTCCGTTGGGACCGACGAGTCCGGTGATGCCCGGCCCGATCGTCACGGTCAAGTCGTTGAGACCGACGACCTCGCCGTACCAGCGCGCGAGCTCCTTGGCTTCGATGATGACGCTCACGCGACGACCTCCATGCGGCGCACGCGCTGGGCGAGAATGAGCATGCAGCCGGTGAACACGAGGCCGATGACCCAGAAGGAGGCCTCGACGTTCCAGTTGAGCGGGCTCGGACGGCCGAACATCCACTCGCCGATGCGCTGGAAGTTGCGCGTCAAGCTGAACAGGCGGTACGAGGCCTCGTTGGAGATCTCGCTCATCACGTTGCTGGCGCCCTCGGTGAGGAAGACCAGCGCGAACGTGCCGACGAGGGCGAGGGTCTTGCGCTCGACCATGCTCGAGACGGTCAAGACGACCGCCGTCAGCGTCAGGACCCACATGGATGCGTACGCCAGCGTCCACAGGATCACGTCCCACTCCTCCTTGACGAACAGCCAGTCGGGCGACGCGAACGCGGCGGTGCTGCAGACGACGATGCAGGGAAAGAGGATCGCGCAGCTGCCGTAGAACGCGGTGGTCAGGAACTTGCCGAGCAGGTACTGGAAGCGCGTGATCGGCCGCGAGAAGTAGAGCAGGTTGGCGCCGAGCCGGCGGTCCTCGGCGATCAGGCCCGCCCCGTACCACGTCACCGCGAGCAGCGCGAAGAAGCGCACGCGCTCGACGAACTCCAGGATCAAGAGCTTCACGTCGAGCACGCCTTCCAGGAGCGCACCGGCTTGCGCTCCGCTGCCGCTTGGCGCGCCCGGGATGCCGAGCGAGGCGTTGAAGCGCAGGTTGACGAGGAAGCAGGTCACGATGCACGAGATCGCGGGGATCGCGTACAGGAGCAGCGCCGGGAGCTTGCGCCGGAATCCGACGCGAATCCCCGACAGCGCGACGATGCCGGCGCGGAACGGACGCTTCTTCAGCTCGCCCTCGAACTTGCGGTAGACCTCGATGTGTGTGGAAGCCTTCATGCGCTCGCCGCCCCGTTGTTCGAGCCGTCGTCGAATCCGCCTCCCTTGGCGGGGGCCCCATTGGTTGGCGCGAGCGCGCCGTGCGACTCGTGCTCGCCGACGGCCTTCAGGAACACTTCCTCGAGCGTCGAGCGGACGCGGTCGAGGGACGTGATCGCGATCCGCGCCTGTGCGGCCGCCGCGAAGATGTCGTCGGCGTCGTCGACGGCGGTTTCGAGCTCGATCACCAGCTCTCGTTCGCCCCGCGACTCGTGCCGAAAGCCGGCGTCGCCGAGCGCACGCGCGAAGTCCTCGGAGGCGCCCTCGTAGCTGACGACGAGGCGCAGGTTGTCACCGCCGGTCATGTCCGCGACGGCACCCTGCTGGATCACCCGTCCCTTGTTCATGACGACGACGTAGTCGCAGGTGCTCTCGACATCGTGCAGCAGGTGCGAACAGAGCAGGACGTTCTTACCCTGCTTGCGCCCGAGGTCGTCGATCAAGGTCAGCATGTGCCGCCGGCCCTTGGGGTCGAGGCCGTTCGTCGGCTCGTCGAGCAAGAGGATCTTCGGGTCGTGCACGAGCGCCTGGGCCAGTTTCAGCCGCTGCTTCATCCCCGTCGAGTATTGATCGAGCTTGCGGTAGCGCGCCTCCTCGAGCTCGACGTAGTCGAGCACCTCGTGCGAGCGCGTCATCGCGTCCTCGCGCGTCAGGCCCGTGATGCGCCCGAGCGTCGAGACGAGCTCGACCGCGCTCATGTCCGGCAACAGGCAGTCGCCCTCGGGCATGTACCCGACGACGCGCCGCACCGCGAGCCGGTGGCTGCGCTTCTTGGGCCGGAAGCCCGCGATGTTCGCCTTGCCCTTGGTCGGCACCAGGAGCCCGAGCAGGAGCTTGATCATCGTCGTCTTCCCGGCGCCGTTCGGTCCGAGGAGGCCGACCGCGCCCTGGGGGACGTCGACGGTGACCCCGTCGAGCGCTTGGACCTTGCCGAAGCGCTTGACGAGCTTGTCGAGGGAAATGATGGGGGGGGCGCCGCTCATCGCATCAGGTACTCACTGGATCAGCCGTTCATTCGACGGCAATTCAAGCGCGGCGGGTCCACGCCCGCGCGGCGTAGGAAACGAGGTCTCCGATCAGCACGATGACGACCCCGAGCGCGACGAGCAAGAGCATCTCGTCGTAGAACTGCCGGGCACGGGCCTCCTGGATGAAGTAGCCGAGGGAGATCACCCCGAGCAGGCCCAGGACGGTGGCTTCGCGCACGCACGTTTCGAAGCGGTAGAAGAAATAAAGCAACATGCGCGGCAGCCCGAGCGGCAACAGGGCCACGGCGCTGATCTGGCGCCGCGTCGCGCCCAGCATGCGCAGCGAGCGCAGCGGTCGCACCTCGAGGTTCTCGACCGTGTCGCCGTACAGCCGGCCGAGGATACCGCCGTTGTGGATCGCGAGCGCGAGCACCGCGACCCACGCGGTGGGCCCCAGCATCGCGAGAAAGACGAAGGCCCACGCGTACTCGGGGATCGCGCGCAGGAAGATCAGGCCGAAGCGTGTCGCCAACACGAGGGCGCGCCAGGCGCGGCCCTCGACCCCACGCGTGCCGTCGCGCAAGAGGTACGGCTCGCGCGTCATCAGCGAACCCGACGCGAGCGGCATGATCACGAGCGCGAACGCGCCGGCCAGGGCGATCGCGAGGACCGAGATCCAAAGCGTCGCGAGCATCGCCTTCCAGCCCTGCTCGCGCATCAGTCCACCGGCCCAGTCGACCGCGCCGCCGACGCTGAGGCCCTGCTCGCGCAGGGGGAACGGCACGATGTCCCGAGTGACGAAGCGCTCGAGGTTCTCGAGGCGCCGGGCACGGAAGAGCGCTCCGACCTCGATCTCGCCCGAGAACCACGCGTACGTCGTGAACGCGACGATGACGATCGCCGTCGTCCGCAGGAACGGGCTCTTGGGCCGCGCGCGACGTAGGGCGGCGACTTCGGCCTTGGTGTTCGTCCCGGCCGCGATCACGCCACGAGCCTCCGGCGCAGCGCCGCGCTCCACGCCTCGAGCACGACCGAGGTCGCGATGAGCGCGTAGAGGTACGTCCACACCTCGCGGTAGTGCAGGTTCGTGAACGACAGCGCGAGGTGATAGCCAAGGGTGGGGTAGCCGAAGAAGCCCAGTACAGCGGACGACCGCACCGAACACTCGAAGCGGTAGAACGCGTAGGCAGCGAGGTCCGGAACGGCGCGCGGCAGCAGTCCGTAGAGAAACGCCTCGAGCGGCCGCGCACCGACGGAGCGCAGGGCCTCGGCGGTGTTGCGCGGCGCCTCGTCCAGCATTTCCGAGAAAACCTTCGCGAGTGTGCCCGCGTAGGGCAGCGCGATGGCGACGACCGCCGCGAAGGTGTTCAAGCCGAGGGCGGCGAGGAAGATGACGGCCCAGAGCAGCTCGTGCACCGAACGCTGGAGGGCGATCCCCGTACGCACCGCGACCTGCAGGGTCCGCGTCCAGCGCGGCCGCCGGCGCCACCAGGCGTCGGAGGCGAGAACGCCGAGCGGCAGACCGAAGACGAGCGCGAGGCTCATCGCCGCCGCCGCGAAGACGAGCGTTTTGCCGAGCGCGACCAGGACCGTGACGAGGAACGGCGGGCTCCCCGGTGGGATCCAATCGCCCTGGTAGGTCAGCGCGGGACGCAGTGCTCCCGCGAAGAACTCGCTCGCGATCTGAGCTCCTCCGGCGCCGGGCACGAGCTGTGCCAGGGAGAGGTCGAGCGCCCACCAGGCCAGGGCGGCCGCCGCGACGATCGTGAGCAGCGTCGCGCCGCGCCGGCCGAGCGGCGACGGCGGCCGCATCCGTCCGTGGCGCTCAGCCATCGACGCCATTGTCCTCGAGGCGGTAGAGCTCGGTGAACTCGTCCTCGCCGATCTCGTCTGTCGGCCTGTCGAAGTGCAGGACTCCCGCGCGCAAGCCGGCCGTGCGCGGGAAGAGCTCGCGCGCGAGGGCGAGGTCGTGAAGGCTGACGACCAGCGTCAGTCCGCGCTCCGCGGCGATCTCGAGCAAGAGGCCCAAGAGGTCGCGAGCGCGCGTCGGGTCGACCGACGCGACAGGCTCGTCGGCCAGGAGCGCGCGCGGTTCCTGGAACAACGCGCGCGCGATCGCGACGCGTTGCTGCTGGCCACCGGAGAGCTGATCGGTGCGTTGGAAGAGCTTCTCGGGGATCCCGACGCGCTCGAGCAGAGCGTGCGCTCGCTCGAGGTCCTCGGAACCGGTCCAGAGGATCGAGCGCAGCGCGGCCCAGAAGCCGCGCTGGCCGAGCTTGCCAGTGACGACGTTCTGCGAGACGCGCAGCGTCGGCACGAGCGCGTGGTCCTGTGGTACGTAGCCCGTTAGCGCGCGGAGCGCGCGCAGCTCGTAGCGTTCGAGCTGAGCCAGGTCCGTGCCCTCGAAGCGGACCCGACCGCGCGTCGGGTACACCGTCCCGTTCATCAGCCGCAGCAGAGTCGTCTTGCCCGCGCCGCTCGGTCCGACAAGGGCGAGCGCCTCGCCCGGCGCGACCTCGAGATCGACCCCGTCGAGGGCGGTGTGTCCTTCGAAGGCGACCGCGGCACCCTCGAGGCGAAAGGTGGGCTCAGACAGGAATCTGGACTCGGGCTGGGGCCGAAGCCGAGAGGGGGGGCGGGCTCAGCGGCCGTGCCCGAACGAGACCATCGTTTCCGCGATCGACTCGAAGTCGGCGTTCGTGGCCGCGATCATTCCTTCTTCGCGCTGCAGTGCCGCGAGCAGGGCGGGATCGGACACGCTCACGATCGCCTTCTGCACCTTGTCGGTGAAGCCGGGGCCGTAGCGCTCGTCGAGGTCGGGGTGGGCGGTCCAGTTGTAGTCGGGGTAGCTCGGCGTCGTCCAGACCTTGACACACTTGGCGGGGTCGAGCTTGCCCTGCTTCACCATCGAGTCGTACTTCTTGTAGCTCAGCGCGCCACAGTCGAAGGTGCCGGCCTCGACGAGCTTGGCCGTTTTGTCGTGCGCGCCCGAGTAGGCGTTCGGAATGCCGAAGAAATCCTCTGGGCTCTTGCCCGTGGCCTCGCGGATGAAGAACTCGGGCATGACGCGACCCGACGTCGAGTCGCTCGAGCCGAAGGTGAACTTCTTGCCCACCATCGCGGTCGGGAAGTCCTCGGTCGGCTCGATGCCGGCGTCCACGTGAGCGATGAAGTAGGACACGTACTCGGGGTCGACCTTGCCCTGGGCGATCGCGCGCGCGCCGGAAACCGTCTGGCGCGCCTGCACGCCGGTGACGCCCCCGAACCATGCGAGCTGGACGTCTCCGTTCTTGAACGCCTCGACCGAAGCGGGGTAGTCGGCCGTCGGCTTGTACTCCACGGGCACGCCGAGTTGCTCGCTCAAGTACACCGCGACGGGCGCGAACTTCTGGATGAGCTCGGTCGTGTTCTGGTCGGGGATCGCGGTGAAGTAGAGCGTCTCCTCGTGCGCGGCCGAGGACTCGCCACAACCGGACAGGGCGAGCGAGGTGGCGACGATGGCGAGGCCGGCGCCGAACGTCCGGCGGTCGAGGAGGGGAGGGCGGTTCATCTTTTTCTGGCGGCTGGGGGATCGCGGAGCATCCTCGTACGCGAGGAGCTAGCGCGGGAATGTAGCAAACCGGGCGCCCCGAGCGATCGGCGTGTGGCATCTGTAAGGGGTACCTCGGGTGGGCTCGCGTGCGCGAGGCTCGCCACGCTAGACTGGCCGCCCCTCCCGCGCCTTGCTCCGTGCCGTTCGACGGCGCACCTCTCTCAGCTCCTTCCGGAGAAGTCATGTCCGAGCCGCTAGATTCCGGGACGCCCCGAGACACCCTGTCCAGACGGTCCTTCTTGAAGGGCGCCGGAACGGTCGCCGCCGCCGGCGGCGTCCTCGGGCACCCCGCCCATGGCGAGGCGCCGGCGGCGCCGGACCAAGACGGCCCCGAGACGATCGAGGGAACGGTCGAGGTCGAGCTGAACATCAACGGCGAGACTGTGCAGGTCGAGGTCGAGCCCCGGACGACGCTCCTGTCGGCGCTGCGGCACCGACTGCAGCCGCCCCTGACCGGCTCGAAGGAGGTCTGCGATCGCGGCGACTGCGGTGCGTGCACGGTCAGCATCGACGGCAAGCCCGCCTACTCCTGCCTCCAGCTAGCCGTCGACTTGAAGGGCAAGGAGATCCGCACGATCGAAGGGCTCGGCACCCCCGAGCGGATGTCGCCCGTGCAGGACGCGTTCTGCGAGCACGACGCTTCGATGTGTGGCTTCTGCACGCCCGGATTCGTGATGGCGACGACGGTGTGCCTCGAGAAGCATCCCGACGCGGACCTGGACAAGATCAAGCACGAGATCTCGGGCAACCTGTGCCGCTGCGGGACGTACCCGCACATCTTCACCGCGGCTCTCGACGCGCGTGATCGCATGCGGGAGGATCGCTGATGGCTACGACTCCGAGTCCCCAGGACAAGGTCGCGTGGGAACCGCGCGACGAGATGACCGTCTTGAACAAGGACGCGCGTCGCCTCGATGGACCGGTCAAGGTCACTGGCCGTGCCGTCTACCCGCACGACGTGCGCCTGCCGAACATGGTGTACGCGCGCCTGCTCGTGCACCCGGCGCCGCGCTCGAAGCTGACCCGCGTCGACGTCGAGCCGGCGCGCCAGGTGCCTGGCGTCGTCTATGCCGAAGTGCTCAAGTCCGGCGGCGAGGAGGTGCTCTACCAGGGCGACGACGCCGTGCTCGCGGTCGTCGCCGCCGAGACCCCGGAAGCGGCGGAGGACGGTGTGCGCGCCGTTGTCGTCGAGCTCGAGGAGCTGTGGCCGCCGATGGTGACGCCGGAGCAGGCGCTCGCCGACGACTCGCCCAAGATCACCGAGAACGGCAACGTCGTGGTCGCCGGCACCCGCGGCGACCAAGCCGAGGTCGAAGCGACCCTCGGTCGCTGCGATGCCGTGGTCGAGGCGTCCTACAGCCTGCCCGTCCAGCACCACGCCTGCCTCGAGACGCACGGATGCGTCGTCGACTTCGACGGGGAGAAGGCCACGACCTACCCCTCGACCCAGATGGTGACGGGCTCGACCGGGATGTTCGCGCGCGAGCTCGGCATCTCGCGCAGTGACGTGCGCGTCCTGACCCCTTATATGGGTGGCGGATTCGGCGCCAAGTTCGGCATCGGCAAGGAGGGCGCGGTCGCGTCCGAGGTCGCCAAGGCGTTGATGCGTCCGGTGCATCTGATGCTGACGCGGCCCCAGGAGTTCCTGATGGCGGGCAACCGCTCGGGCTCGAAGCAGGTGATGAAGGGCGGCGCGACCAAGGATGGCGTCTTCCAGGCGCTGTACGTCGAGGCCGACAAGCACGGAGGGATGGGGCGCGGCTCGCTGCCGACACCGCCGTACATCTACGATGTCGCCTCCAACGCGTCGACCATCCGCCAAGTGCACACCGCGACCGACGCGAACCGCGCGATGCGCGCCCCCGGGCACCCGCAGGCGTCCTTCGCGATGGAGTCGATGGTCGACGAGCTCAGCTACGCGATCGGGATGGACCCGGTCGAGTTCCGCAAGAAGAACCTCTCGAGCGAGGTCTACCACAGGCAGCTCGACCGCGTCGCCAAGGAGATCGGCTGGGCGGAGCACGAGCACAGGACCGAGCCCGGCAAGGTCGACGGCAACGTACGCGTCGGCATCGGCTTTGGCGTGTCGACCTGGGGCAGCGGAGGCCGCCCCGGCTGCAAGTGCGAGGTGCGCATCGAGGCCGACGGCAGCATCCGCTCGAGCGTTGGCACCCAGGATCTCGGCACGGGCTCGCGTACGTACGTCGCGAGCATCGTCGCCGAGGAGTTCGGGCTCGAGCTCTCCCAGGTCGAGGCGCGCATCGGCGACAGCGACCTGCCGCCGTCGGTCGGATCGGGCGGCAGCGTCACGACGGGCAGCCTCGCCCCGGCCGTCAAGGATGCGGCCCACAACGCACGCGTCGCGCTGTGTGACAAGGTCGCGCCCGTGCTCGAGTGCGACCCGGACGAGCTGACGTGGCAGGGCGGCAAGGTCTACCCGACCGGCGAACCCGACCGTGCGCTGACCTGGAAGGAGGCGTGCGCGACGGTGGGCAGTGACCCCCTGGTCGCGATGGGCGAGTTCCAACCGCACCTGCACCAGGGGCGCGTGCATGGAGCCCAGGCGGCGAAGATTTCGGTCGACACCCTGACAGGCGAGATCAAGGTGCTGAAGATGGTCACCATCCAGGACCAGGGCATTCCGCTCATCCGCTCGGCCCTGCGCAGTCAGATCAACGGCGGTATGGTGCAGGCCCTCTCCTACGGGTTGCTCGAACAGCGTGTGCACGACGCAGATCTGGGCTACATGCTCACGGCCAACCTCGAGGACTACAAGATCGCCGGTGTGCAGGAGATCCCGGAGATGGTCGCCATCATCGACGACGACGACACCCGTCAGACCGTGTGCGGAATGGCCGAGGCGACCTGCATCCCCGGCCACGCCGCGATCGCGAATGCGCTGTACAACGCGTGCGGCGTGCGCATACGCGACCTCCCCCTGTCCGCCGACCGCGTCGTCACCGAACTCGCGAAGAGGATCTGAACCGTGAAGTCTTTTCGAATGGTCCTGCCGACCTCCGTCGAGGAGGCCTCCCGTCTGCTCCCGACCGCCGAGGGCGGCGCGAGCGCAAAGCTCCTCGCCGGCGGTCAGGATCTTCTGACCGAGCTCAAGGAGCACCTCGTCGAGCCGGACACGCTCGTCAACCTCAAGAGCGTCCCCGGCCTCGACACGATCGAGTGGAACGAAGCGGGCGAGCTGACGATTGGCGCGCTGGTCACCCTGACCGACCTCGAGGAGGAGGCCGGGGTGGTCGAGAAGCTCCCGATCCTGTCCGAGGCCGCCGCCTCGATCGCGAGCGCCCAGATTCGCTCGGTGGGCACGGTCGGGGGGAACCTCAACCAGCGCCCGCGCTGCTGGTACTACCGAGCCGAGCACGCGCCGTGTCTCAAGAAGGGCGGAAGCGAGTGCTACGCGTTCGAGGGCCGCAACAAGTACAACGCGATCCTCGGCGGGGGCCCCTCGTACATCGTGCACCCCTCGGACCTCGCCCCGGCGCTGGTCGCGCTCGGCGCGAAGGTCACGCTGAAGTCCCACAGCACGTCGCGCCAGCTCCTGCTCGAGGACTTCTACACGCTGCCCAGTGATGGCGACATCTTGACCGAGACGCGGCTCAAGCCCGACGAGGTCCTGACGCACGTACACATACCCAAGCAGCGCGCGGGGATGCGCAGCACGTACCTGAAGTTCAAGGAGCGCGCTTCCTACGACTTCGCCCTGTCCTCGGTCGCGCTCTGCCTGTGGCTCGACCAGGGGCAGATCACCCGCACGCGCATCGTGCTCGGTGGCGTCGCGCCCAAGCCCTGGCGGACCGTCAAGGGGGAGCAGGCGATCCTCGGCAAGCGCGTCGACGCGCGGACGATCGAGATGGCGCGCGAGGCGTGCCTCGACGGTGCGGTCACGCTCAGCGAGAACGGCTTCAAGATCCCGCTCACCAAGGGTCTTCTGACCCGCGCCTTCCAGAAGTTGGCCTGAACCATGTCCGAGAACGACTCCAAGCCGGTCCCGACGGGTCCGAGCCCCTACTGCGCCGCCCTCGAGAGCAAGAAGATCCTGGTCTCGGAGGGACTCCCGCAGGTGCCTGGCGACGTCCTGGACGCCTCGGGCCACTGCTGGTGCGCCGAGACCCAGCAGGTGCTCGGTTCGGATCGGCGCCTCGTGGGCCCGGAGACCTGCGTCAAGGGCCGGGCTTGCTTCCATTCCCCCTTCGAGTCGATCCTGTAGGATCGTTGTCGGATCCCCTTCCTGGGGGATCCCCTTCTGATTCGAGGGGCCCCGTCCCGACTCTCCCAAGCGAGCACCCATCATGAAGGCTCGCGTCCTCGTTGCCCTCTGCGCCGCCGGTGCGGGCGCCGCCCACTTCCACCCCTGCTTGCTCTCGCGCCTCGCGGCCGGCGGTCACTGCTCGGGTGGCACCGGCTCCGGTTACGACGTCGAGAGCGCGCCAGGCGCTCGTCGGCTGGAGCTTTGCGGACGGCGGTCGTGTATCTCGACGAGAATGCCAGTGCCGGCCGGCGCGATGCGCTCCTCGGCTGGCTGCAGGTCCACGCAGCCGACACTCTGGGCTCGATCGTGGCGACGCACGTCACGCCCGTGCGTCTGCGCGCGGACGGCGACGACTACCTCCTGCGTGCGGGTGAGGACCTGGAGCTCGACATGGTGGCGATGCCCGATCGCTCGTGCTGCACGATGCCCGAGAACCGCTGGTACGAGCCCCTCGCCAGCGTGCGGGAAGCCGTCGTCGGCAAGTCGCGTTCGTGCAGCTTCGCCGGTGGCGAAGGGCAGCCGCGGTGGAGCTACATGGACGCGAACAATGCCTTCGTCGCGGCCTTCGGCCGGCCGGAGGCCGCCGCCGAGGGATGCTGCGTCGAATCGAGCCGAGCCGCGCTGACCCAGTAGCCACCGATCCTTCGATCCTCGGGAAGCGACTCGGGAAGCCTTCGGGCCTCCGGAGGTGGTACGCTTCGGATCGAGCCGGACTCGAGGGGGCGTGTGGGCGCTCCGTTCCGGCGGTCTGAATCACTCGGCGAAGAAGATGCGCACACTGCTGTTGTCGGTCCTCGGTTTGGGGGCCCTCGTTGCTGGGAATCACCCGTGGCGCCGGCCCGATCGCGAACCGGGCCCGGGGCCGATTTCGAATGGGGAGGCTGTCCAGCAGGGTGACGGCGCGGTGCGCGACCTCGAGGCCGCCCCTAGGCCGGTCGTCGCCCCGTACCTCATCGACATTTCGCCGAGCTCGGCCACGGTTTGCTGGGTGACGCGCGAGGAGCTCGCGGGCGAGCTCGTGCTCGCCTCGGTCGCGGGCGAGGCGACGCACACCGAGCCGGAGGCGCGGCGCTTCCACAGGATCGAGCTGACCGGGCTCGAGCCGGGCCAGGACTACGGCTATTCGATCGGCGGCGTGTACGCCGGGCGCTTCCGCACGACGCGCGAGGACCGGCCCCTGCGCGTGGCGATCTTCGGTCATACGGGCGGGACCGAAGTCGCGAACAAGTACCCGACGACGCTCCTCGCCAGCCGCATCGACGAGCTCGATCCGGACTTCGCGATCTGCACCGGGGACCTGTGCTACTTCACGAGCCACCAGAGCTTCGCCGACCTCTTCTTCGAGCGCTTCGCGCGCTTCTTGGCGCGCAAGCCGATCTACGTCGCGCCGGGCAACCACGAGGCGGGCTTCCCGCTGGCGTACGGGTACAGCTACGGCCAGTTCCGCGACCTGTTCCCGCGTGAGTACCCCGACGTCGATCCGTACTTCAGCACGGTTCACGGCAACGCGAAGTTCGTCTTCCTCGCCTATACGGCGCACTCGCGCCCTGGCTTCGCGCGCCAGCTCGAGTGGCTGAAGAACGAGCTCGATCAGAGCACGTCGGAGTTCAACATCGTCTGCCTCGGTGGCGCCCAGGACCCGATCTTCTTCGACCGCAAGGCGTTCATGAGCACGCTGGTCGAGTCGCGCGTCGACATCGTGTTCGCCGGCGACGGCAGCGGCAACTACCAGGCCGACAACCAGGGCATCCAGTGGTTCTTCTCGGGCACGAACGGGACGCGGCCGCACACGTTCTACGACCTCGAGGTCCTGCCCTACGAGCTCCGCGTACGCCTCTACGACGCGTCGGGCATCAAGCAGATCAAGCACTGGAGCTTCCCCACGACGCGCCCCAAGCGCGTCGTGGCGAACCTCACCGAGACGGGGCGGCCCGACGCGAAGAAGGCGTCGACGCTCTTCTATCCCGATGCCGCGGCGTCCTCGAACACGTTCGACGGCGTGCGCGTCGTCGTCCACAACTCGCACGACCGGCGCGTACCGATCCTCCTGCGTTGGGCGCCCTCCGACGCGACGCGACGTGGGGCCGACCGATTCTTCCGTGAACAGCCGGTCTGGATGGCGCCGGGGGAGATCACCACCTTCCTGTACCCACTGCCGGCGACGAACCCGATCACCGGCAAGGCCTGGTTGCTCGACGACTTACAGCTCGCCGCCAACGAGAAGTACCTGCCCAAGGGTTACGCCTTCAAGCCGGATGTGCTCGAGTTCAGTCTGATCGCCAACGAGTAGCCCCACCGATCGCTTCGGCCGCGTCATGAGCTTCACCATCTTCCTCCACTTCTCGCGGGCACTGCTGCTGCTGATCACGGTCCTGATGATCGTCACTTGGCAGGTGTGGACCAAGAACCCCAGGTACATCAACGAGCTCGACTACGAGTGGCAGACCGCCTACGTCGAGGAGCACGAGGGCCGGCTCAAGACGGCGAGCCTACTCCTGGGCAAGGACCGGGAGGCGGGCATCGAGGCGCTGACCGAGCTCGCCGACGATCTGCGGCACATCAAGAAGCGCGACCGGCTCGACAAGTTCAAGCGCACGACGCTGACGCGGCTGATGAGCGCCCACGCTGGGCAGGGGGATCTGGACAAGGCACTCGAGTACGCGGACGAGCAGCTCGCCTTCGACGACCGCGACCTCATGCACATCGTGACGCGCGCGCTCCTGCTCGAGCGCATTCCCGGAAGGGCCGAGGAGGCCGAGCAGATCCTGGCCGAGCTGACCGAGCGCATCCCGCGCTTCTACCGCGGCGCGGTTGCCTACTCGACCCTGCTCGTGCGCCGCGGGCGCGTCGCCGAGGCAATCGACATCACGATGCACGCGGCCGACCTCGGCTTGATGGACGTCCCGCTCGAGAAGTGGAACCTCTACTGGGATCCGGGCGGAGGCTGGGCGTCGAAGCGGCGCATGACGATGGACATGTCGCCGACCCACAAGCCCGACGAGTACTGGTGCAGCGTCAAGCTGCCACGCGACGTCAAGGGCTTGCGCAAGTTCCGGATCGACCTCCCCTCGACGGCATCGCTGCACCTGGTCGACTGGAAGATCGGCTTCATCGCCGCCAAGGACGGCGACGAGCGCGACCACGTCGTTCTGATCGACGGCCTCGAGGGCGTCGAGCGCATCAGCCAGATGATCGAGGAGGGCGGCGGCGTGCGCGCCGAGGGTGGCCTCGACGCCTACCTCTCGTACGACGTGCCGGAGGAGTTCGCGGCGGTCGAGGGCCAGATCACGATCCGCTTTCAGGGCACGATGCGCCGCTCGATCCCGCGCGCGATGCGCAGGTTGGCGGACGACGAGGAGCTGATGGCGCAAGTGCGCGCCCAGTTCGAGGCCGATGGACGCGGTGACGTCTTCGAGCGCTTCCTGGTGCTGGCACGGAGCTGAACGGATGAAGGTTTTGAAGGTCCTCGGTTTTCTCTGGCGCTGGAGCCCGGTCGTGACGCTGCCGGCGACTGCGGTGTTCATCCATTGGCTGCTCATCGTTCGGCACGACTACCAGGACCTGAGCCTGCGCTACCTCACGCTGAACAACCACGCGAACCTGCGTCGCATCGGCGAGATGCACGCCGGGCACATCCAGCGCAAGTTGCTCCTCGAGCTCCAGCCGCGGGTAGCCCGCCCCAGCGGCGGACTGCACCAGGTCGACCTGTTCCTCAGCGAAGCGTCCGAGGATCTACTGGGCGACGACCTGCCGCACTCGGGACGGCAGTACGTGCCCGCGAGCCTGATCTATCCCGACGGCGACATGTGGGAGGTCTCGGTCAAGTACCGCGGGGACTTCTTCTGGCACTGGGCGCAGATCAAGAAGTCGATCCGCGTGAAGACCAAGCGCAAGCAGCTCTACGATCGCATGCGCACCTTCAACCTGATCGTGCCCAAGACGGAGAACAAGCTGACGGACACGCTCGGGTACAGGCTCGGTCGGCGCATGGGGCTGATCGTCCCCGAGTGCAAGCTCGTCAACGTCTCGATCAACGGCGAGAACCGTGGCGTCTACGTCATGGTCGAGCAGCCCGACGAGATGATCCTGCGCAAGAACGACCGCATGCCGGGCGACATCTTCGCCGGTGAGTTCGCGGCACGCGACATGTACCGCGGCATCGTTCCGCGGCTCTTCCAGCAGCCGGGCCTGTGGGAGAAGATCGCGATCAACAACCACTTCCCGGACGAGACCTACGACAGCATCACGCTCCTCTGCAACCTCGCCAGCGCGCCGGCCTCGCCCGAGCGCACGGCCGCTCTGCGCGAGCTGCTCGACATGCGCGCATTCGGGCGCTTCGCGGCGTACCGGACCTTGGCGCAATCGGACCACTTCGACGAGACGCACAACTGGAGGCTGTACTACGACCCGTGGCGCAATCACTTCGAGCCGATCGTCTGGGACCCCGATATCCTGCACAAGAACTGGGTCCCGAAGCCGGGTGAGCGGGCGCGCCCCGACATCATCACCTCGATGTTCGACGCGGTGCTGTACCAGGACAGTGCCTTCATCGTCGCGCGCCAGAAGGCGATGGAGGAGTACTTCCACGACGGGGTCCACGAGGGCCTCCTCGCCGACCTGACCGACCTCGAGGAGCGCTCTCGCGTCCCGCTCGAGCGCGATCCGTCCTTGATGAAGAACATGTACTACGCGTCGTCCGAGGACGTGTTCTACGAGCAGAGGCGCCTGCGCAACACGATCGATCGCGTCACCGACCACCTGTACGAGGACTACATGACGTCCGCGGGGCTGCGCTACGCGCTCGATCCCGAGGACGAGGGTGCCACCGAGGATGCCGGGGCCGCGCGTGATCCGGCTGCGCGGGTGGTGCGGCTCGAGGTCACCGGACGGCGGCCGTTCTACGGCGTGGCGGTCGACTTCGCGGAGCCGCTGGCCGGCGCGGTCGACGCGACGCTCGCCTGGAGCGACAAGGACGGGCCACACGAGGTCGACGTGTCGGGCGCCGTGAGCCAGCGCGGAACGCGGCTGACGGTCGATCGCGCGCTGCTCGCTCAGTTCAAGATCCGACGCAACCCGAAGGAGCAGGGGCGCCTGTCGCGCGAGGTGCTGATCTTGCCCGCGACCTACGATCTCGGGCTCTCGGGACCGGGCGTCGAGAGCAACAGGGTCGTCGGCGTCGTGGGCCAGCACGGGCGTGGTGTGTCCGTCAACGGCGAGCTCGCGGCCGAGATCGCGCAGCGCGGCATCCAGCAAATGCGTGGCGTGATCGAGGCGGTGCCGCGCGTCGCTCCGGAGGTGTGGAGCGGCACGATGCGCATCTCTGGCGTGCGAATCGTCGACCGCGAAGTGATTATCGAGCCCGGTACGACGCTGCTGATGGAGCCCGAGGCGACGCTGATTCTGCAGAACCGGCTGCTCGCACGCGGCACCCCCGATCGGCCGATCCGAGTCGTGCCCGCCGGGGAAGAGCCGTGGGGGGTCTTGGCGCTGCGCGGCGAGAAGGCCGGGGGCTCCGAGCTCGCGTACTGCCAGTTCGAGGGCGGAAGCGGCTACAAAGTGCCCCTGTCCGAGTACAGCGCGATGTTCTCGGTCCACAACGTGCCGGGGATCGTCGTGCGCGACTGCGAGTTCCGCGACAGCCTGGTCGTCGACGACATGGTGCACACCGTGTACTCCGACGTGCACTTCATGGACTGCCTGTTCGAGCGCTCCCTGCTCGACGCGGTCGACCTCGACATCTCCGAGGGCGTTGTCGAACGCTGTCGTTTCGTCGAGAGCGGCAATGATGCGCTCGACCTGATGACGTCGACAATCGTGGTCAAGGACTGCGTCTTCGAGCGCAGCCAGGACAAGGGCATCTCGGTCGGCGAGGACACGCGCCTGTTCGCGATCAACGACAGCATGATCGACTGCGAGATCGGGTTCCAGGCGAAGGACCGCTCGACGGCGATCATCTACAACTGCGAGTTGCGCGGGAACAAGATCGCGATCGACGCCTACAAGAAGAACTGGCGCTACGACTCGGGCGGCTTCGCGTACGTCTACAAGAGCACGTTCATCGAGAACGAGACGATCATGACCGCGGACAAGCTCTCGCGCATCCGCGCCCACGACTCGTACATCGACGGCCCCGTCGAGACCGGGCGCCGGGTTCGGGTCGAGTCGACCTGCGACGGTCAGTCGCCGACGAAGCCGCGGGGGACCTACCAGCTGAGGTTCCCCGAGGAGCGGGAGGTCAAGACCGACCTCTTCAAGAGCTACTGGTCCCATGTCGATCCGATGCGCCGCGGCTTCCTCGCGCCCGACTGAGCCGAAACGTGGCCGGCTCGACCCATTAGCCATTCCCCCGCGGCGTTCGCTGGGATAGGCTTTCAGTCAAGGGGCCGTGAAGGACGTCCCCGTACGCATCCTCCCCTCATTGTTCACCGCCTGACGACGCTCTCGAATCGAGATGTTGCCGATAGCAAGATCCCGCGCTTGGGGGGGCGTGTAGCGTGAAGACGAAACTCCACTTCTCGCGCTTCGAGTTCAAGTACGTGCTGCCGCTGGCGCTGCGCGAAGAGCTCGAGACCCAGTTCCAGTACTTCGTCGAGCTCGACCCCTACGTCGCGCAGAAGCCAGGTGCGAAGTACTTCGTGCGCAGCCTCTACTACGACAACGCAGCGCTCGACAACTACTGGGAGAAGGAGGACGGGCAGAAGCACCGCGCGAAGTTCCGCGTGCGGACCTACACCTCCGACGTGGATGAGGTCTGTCCGCGCTTCCTCGAGATCAAGGGGCGCCACAACAACCTCGTCTTCAAGCACCGCACGAAGGTGGACGGCACCGGGCAGTCACCCGCGCCGGGCTCGCTCCTGCGGCACCAGACGACCGGCGAGATCCTGGCTGGTCTGGAAGAGGGGCCGATCAAGGAACAGTTCAAGTTCGAGCTCGATCGCAAGCGGCTCGGGCCAGTGATGCTCGTCGACTACTGGCGGCGCCCGTACATCAGCAAGTTCGACCCCGAGTTCCGGATGACGTTCGACGACACGCTGCGCGGAACGGACTGCGGGGAGCTCTTTCCCTCCGCGCTGTGCCGCACGCGCGAGGCGTTGCCCGGCTACACGATCCTCGAGGTCAAGTTCCGCTTTCACGTGCCCAAGTGGTTCCACCGTCTGATCCAGACGATGGAGCTGCAGCGCGTCTCGATCTCCAAGTACTGCCGGTGCGTCGAGGCCCATGGCCTCGTCGACTGATCCCGAACGACGGCCCGTAGACGCACGCCCACAGAGAACAGCCCGATGCCTTCCTTGACCCAAAACCTGCCCCAGCAAGAGATCTACGGCCCCTACGAGATCCTGATCAACTTGGGGGTCAGCATCCTCCTCGGACTGATCGTCGGACTCGTCTACCGCCAGACCCACAAGGGCCTGTCGTACTCGCAGTCGTTCACGCTGACGGTCGTCTTCGTGACCGTCATCGTCGCGATCGTGATGATGGTCATCGGCAACAGCCTGTCGCGCGCGTTCGCGCTGGTGGGGGCGCTGTCGATCATCCGCTTCCGCACGGTCGTCAAGGACACCAAGGACACCGCGTTCGTGTTCTGGGGCCTCGCGGTCGGCATGGCCTCGGGGACGGGCAACTTCGAGCTCGCCGCGATCGGAACGGCCGTGATGTCGGTGCTCGCCCTCGCCTTGCACCAGTTCAACTACGGCGCGCTGTACAAGAGCGAGTTCATCCTGCGCTTCCGCTACGACAAGAACTCCGACAGCGCCGAGTACCTCGAGGTGATCAACCAGCAGTCGAAGCGCTCGAACATGCTGCACATCGAGCCTTCGGGGGACGGAACATCCCTTGCGCTGACCTACGACATCGTGATGAAGGACGGGAAGACTGCGCAGGATCTCTCACTCGCGATGGGCGGTCTCTCCGGCATCAGCGAAGTCGTCCTGATCGCGAGCAAGATCGACGCGCAGGTGGCGGCCTTCTTCCGCGGGAAGGTGATGCTCTGCTTGCTCAAGGGGGTCGTGACGGCGTTGGGGCTGTGGCTGTGCGGCGTCCCGTTCGCGTTCTTC
>JAAELL010000208.1 GCA_024226735.1 bacterium
CGAGGAGACCCATGATCGAAGCGACAAAGCGACCTACGGCAGCGGGCAGTCGCCCCGCCGCGAGCTCGTGCCCGTCCACAGACTCGACCACCACGCCGCACCGCACTCGTCGCTGGCCCCTCTGCCATCGCTTGATCGAGGGCTAGTACCCGAGGTGCCTCAGCCGAATCGACTTGCCCAAGTTATGCCGATCCCTGTTCAATGAGTAGCCGTCGAAAGCGCATACGTCTCGAATGAGATAGACGGCATACAAGGCGGCGTGCCTAGACAAGACGACTTTGCCCAGCACTGTCTTCGACACCTGCTCGCGTAGGCACGATGGACATCGGCCGTGAATCGTGAACGTCCCCCTCTGCGCAGCTATCCTTGGAGTTTCCCAGGATATGGTGAGGGGCAAGGGCTTTGATGTCTGCCACCTCACGCGTTCGGTAAGAAACATCTGGTAGTAGTCAGTCGCCTGATCCCAGGTGGGGTCAAGAATCGATGTCTCTCCACTCTCCGCAGCCAGATGGTACGGGCTAAGCACCCAGATAGCCGGCTCTGGCAGCTCGTTCAATCGCTCCGCCGCGACAGGCGCCAGCTCGGTGTTGCGAAGCACGTCCTTGGATGCCAGCTCCCGTGAGAATCCTGCCACGGCGAAAGCCAGGCCGACGAGAAGGCTGTCAGACCAGTCCAAGAGACGAGTTCCCGCTTGATAGTGCTGCGCGGCTGCAAGAGCATGCCAGGAGGACTGAAAGCTCCCTCCATCTCGGTAGGCGAATTCCGTGAATAGATCCCGTTCGTGCGGGACCCGATGTTCCTGTACTGCTTCGATCACGGGCTCCAAGACGCGCTCCACATTCTCTTGCAGCTGTCTATAGCCCCCCCTGTCCGCCACAATGTAGGCGCTGGCGACTAGAAGGTCCGCAACGCCGGGAGCGTCGACTTTGAGCGTATTCGGAATGGCCATC
Source organism: bacterium (assembly GCA_024226735.1). GTDB lineage: Bacteria > Planctomycetota > UBA1135 > UBA1135 > JAAELL01. Next base: position 951 of record JAAELL010000208.1, read on the forward strand.
CACGACCGCCTGAATCGTTCCAGCGCCTTGACGACCTCCGGTCCCCTCCAGCTGGATTTGTGGCATTCTGCCCGCAAACGCCAAAGGGCTGTGATGGGAAGGTTCCTTCGCAAGAGACTTGGCACCAACTCAAAGGCCGAGTCGGAACAGCCGCGGAACCATGCGTTCTTCCCCTCGCAGCCCAAGCGGTGACGAATGGCCTCAATGCTCCGGAACGATTCCGCAAACTGTGACTCGCATCGTGCCCAATCGAGATTGTTTGAGAGGTTTCCCATCGCTCTTGGGCCGCGCGGAGAGGATTCGAACCTCCGTCCTCTTCGACCCATACGAAGCGCTCTAGCCAGCTGAGCTACCGCGGGCATTCACCTAGTAATAGTGTACGGCCAAGCCATTCAACGTAAACACCCCAATCAGATTCTCGTACGCGGCCGACTGATCGCCTGACCAGCTCTGTGTTTCCCCTTCGCGAACGACAGCTGCAACGGCGCGCGGTCGTGGTCGCTACCAGCCACCTCCTGCACGCCCCTGGGGCTGACCAGCCCCCGCACTCGACCTGGCTGAACGCGATCTGACACCAACGCGCCCTGGAGAGCTTGCATCCCGGTCGAGCCGCCCCCATTCTTGGGTCCGTTCGCGATGGGCCTGAACGCCTGGCGCACCTATCCTCCACAAGCCCATGTACCTCCGTCGAGTCCTCGTCCTTCTCGTCCTGTGCCTCTCGCTCGCACCCGCGTGCCGCATGGGCAAGCCGCCGCTTCCGGACGGTCGCGTCCTCAGCGGCTCGGACTGGATCCCGGGGCGCTCGAAGACCGCGCTCGTGACCGGCGGCAAGCCCGTCGTCATCGAGAACCTCGGGGACCAGGAGCTGCGCATCGGCTCGGGCGCGGACGCGATCGTGCTCGCCCCGGGGGCGTCGCACGTGACGGACGGCGCGGACATCGAGGTCCACAATCCGTCCGGCCAGCGGATGCCGGTCCGATTCCTGGCGCCGGACGACGTGACGCCGGACGGCTCGGCCGAGCCCCTCGACGTGCAGATGCTCGACGAGGGCGGGACGCGCTCGATCCGCGTCCCCCACGGTGGCGGAAGCACCCGGTCGCCCGCCCAGGCCGGACGCGTCATCCAAGAGCCGCGCTGAGCTCGCTCAGCGCTCCCGGTTCTATTTCGGCGGCGCGGCCGCGAGGTGCGCGCGGATCTTGCGGCTGAAGACCTCTGCGTCCTCCGCCGCAGCGGCCGCCGGGTTGATGTGGCAGCTGCGCTTGTACTCCTCGAAGGGCAGCTCGCTCTTCAGCATCCCGCGCTCGTAGCCCTGCTCCGGCGCATAGCCGTTCATCAGGATCTTCTTCGTCAGCGGCGTGCGGTCGGGCCAGATCGCGTTGACGTGGTCGACGAGGGCCGTCGTGCAGTTCCTCAAGATCGTGCGGTAGAACTGCGGGTGCTCGCGCAACCGCTCCACCGTGCCCAGGATGTGCGTCAAGAGCTGGCGGCTCTCGGCCGCGGAGAGCGCGGTGCGGAAGAGGTAGACCTCTTCGGCGCGGTAGTTCGTGCGCAGGCGCACGAGGTCGCGCTCGTCGGCCAGCACGTAGATCAGCTCGAACTGCTTGAACATGCCGGGAAGGCCGCCCCAGCCCTCCTCCTTCTCGCGCCGCACCTCGACCGACAGGCAGAGCACGTCGTCCCCCCCGAAATCGAAGCTGAGCATCGTGTGGGCGATCGACTCGTTGCCGTCCCAGTACGAGAAGAGCAGGTCGGTCGCCACGAGCTTCGAGAGGTCGAACGCTCTGTCGTAGTAGCGAACGGTGAAGTCGTCGCGCGTCGCGTAGTCGAAGTTGCGGATGTTCGTGACCGTCGCGATGTCGCCCTCGATCACCGCGCCGGGCAGGACCGCGACCTCGGTCCGCCAGTCGCGATCGTTCGAAGCCTGGATCGAGAGGAACCACCCGAGGACCGCCACGAAGACGGCGAGGTAGACCACGAGCGTCCGGCGCCGCTTCGGCAGGAACGCGAACGCGGCGAGGAACCCGACCACGAAGACCGCGGCCGCTCCGTCCCGCATCCAGGCGTACGGAAGCGGCGAGTAGTGCAGCGCCAGCGCGGTCCACAGCGCGACCAGCAGCAGGATAGGGACGAGCAGGACGCCCGTAACGACCTTGAAGAGCTTCAGTCGCTTTGGAGGAAGCTCTCGGCCTCGTCGAAGAAGACGCGCGGCTGCTCGATCCACGGCATGCGCGAGCTGCGCTCGACGACGAGCTCGCGACCAGCGGGAATCGTATCCGCCCACTCCTTCGAGCTGCGCGCAGGGACGGGATCCTGTGCGCCGTGCACGACGAGCGCCGGACACTGGACCAGCTCGAGCGCGGGACGCCAGTCCCAGTCCCCCATCCTCCCCAGCGTGTTCATGTACTGGGCAATGACGCGCTCGGGGTCCGCGTTCGGCTCGACCATCGGGTTGCCGCGCATGCGACCGACCGCGGCCGGATCGGACACCCAGCCCGAGAACATCGCGTCGCGCACGGCGACGGCGTAGGCCTCGGGGTCACGGCGGTGCGCCAGCTGTCTCTGCAACATCGCGACGTTGCGGAAGGCGTCCTTGTCCAAGCGGTCGTTGTAGACGCGCCGGTAGACGTCGAAGTACGGCACGCGCCGCAGCGGCACCGGACTCACGAGCACAAGACGCTCGACGCGCTCGGGGTGGAACGCCGCGTAGTGGGCAGCAACGCTCGCCTGGTAGTCGTGCGCTAGGATCGAGAAGCGCTCGAGCCCGAGCCACTCGCGCAGGACCTCGAGGTCATCGACGTCCTCCTTCAGCGTCGGCGGCAGCTCGGGGGGCAACGAGTTCGAGCGGCCGCGCCCGCGCAAGTCGTAGAACACGACGGTGCGTCCCTTGGCGAGGCGCATCACGTCCTCCGCGAGAACGCTCGCGCCCGGAACGACCAGGACGTCCCCGCCATCACCGATCTGGCGGTAGCTCAGGAGCATCCCGTCGGGAGCCGGACAGAAGCTCTCGACGTCCTGCTTGGGCGTCGAAGCACAGGCGGCGAGACAGAGCAGAGCGAGGAGCGGTGTGCGAAGAATCATGTCGATCGGTGGAGAGGGGGAGCTCGGATCAAGCATCGCCGGACGTGCGCGCAATCGGCGTGACCGGAGTGACGTCACCGTACCCCGGCGTGGTCAGGGTCACGAAGCTGAAGTAGATGGAAACGATCGAGCTCTCGCCCTCGAACACCATGCGCTCGCTCTCGTCCAAGAGACGGAACGCCCCCGGCTGCACGGCCTCGATCATCGAGTAGAGCACCGCCCAGAGGTACCCGAGCAGCATGTACGCGCACAGCGAGCCCGCGATCGTGTCCATGTCGGCGTGCTTCGAGGCGAACACGAGCCGCACGATCTACACGACGACGGCGCCGAGGAACAGGATCGCGAACAGGTGGCTCGACACCGTGATGGGCGTACCGCCGATCGCGTGCTCGAGACCGCTCGTGACGATCGTGGCGAAGACGGCGGTGAACACCGCGCCCTTGACGACGGGGAAGCGCCCCTGCCCGTAGATCCCCAGCACGGGAGCCGTGGCGAGGAGCAGGGTCAACGCACAGAACAGCCGCGTGAAGCGTTGCTTGGCCCTGGAAGGTGACGGTGTGAGCTCGCCCCCGGCTGCTTCACTGCAGGTCACCCCAGCGGCGTTCGAGCTTCCCGAGCACTCCGCCGCGCAGGACCGTAACCTGGAACTTGCCCTCGTCGCCCAACCCCTGAACCATCGACATGAGGGAATCGGAGGAGTGCATGCCTGCAACCGGCTCGCTCATGACCTCGAGCAAGACGTCGCCTCCGAGCAGCAGCGGTTGCCCGGCGATGACCGCGGGCACGTCGCCGCCCTTCAAGCCGAGTTTCGCCGCGGGCGAGTCCTTCGCGACCCGCTGCACGAGCCACCCGCTGCGCCCCTTCGGAAGGTTCAGGATCGACGCCAGCCGTCCCTCGAGCGGGATGAGCGTCATGCCGCTCCAAAGCGGGCTCCGATCGATCAGACGCTCGCGACACGTCTTGGTCGTGATCGTGAAGCCCAGCCCTTGGCTGCCGCCCGTCTCGGTGACGATGTAGCTAAGGGCCCGTCCGAGAATAAGTGTCAGGTTTCGGCGAGCCATCGTCGTTCCTGGCAAGGCGCGCCGCCGACGCGTATTCGCTGGATACTCGGAGAAGGCGCAACGTAGCCAGGGGCGGCGAGGGCCGGCGAAACGTGA
>JAAELL010000209.1 GCA_024226735.1 bacterium
CATCAGCGGCGCGCTGAGGCCCAGGGGCTGCAGCACGAAGGCCTCATAGAAGAAGGCGACGTGTCCGAGCTCCCAGCGGAAGGGGTTCAAGACCTCCCGCAAAGGGACCTCGAGCTCGACGTCGGCGAGGTCGGCGACCAATCCGAGCGTCCGCGCCCGGGCGTCGTCGACGAGCCGTGTCAGCTCGCCGGCGCTCAACGTGAAGTGCTTGTCGCGGAGTTGCGGCAGCGAAGTAGCGGGCAAGGGCATGAGTCCTCCTCGCGGTACAGAGAATCAATCGAGCAGGCCGAGGCGAAATGCTTGCGCCACCATCGCCGCGCGCGTCGTGGCCCCCAGCTTACCGCGTATGTGCTCCACGTGGGTGCGCACGGTGGCGGCCGTGACGTCCAGCCGGGTGGCGATGCCGGCCGTGGTCTCGCCGGCGGCGACGAGGCCGAGGACGTCGAGCTGCCTCGGAGTCAATCGCTGCCAGTCCTCCGGCTGTTGAGGCGTCGTGGAGCAGAGGATGCAGACGGCTACCTCACCCGCCGGAACGCACCACAGCTCGCAGAGCTCGCGGCGCCATCGGAATCGCGTGTGGCGGGCGGATTCCAGGCTTCCCTTCATCAGGGCCGCGACGCAGCCGCAGGAAC
>JAAELL010000210.1 GCA_024226735.1 bacterium
CAGACATTCGCAGTCGTATCCCGGCCCGCATGCACGCGCCACGGCGTTGCGGCTCCTGCGACCAATCCCAGTATCACCGTATTGGCAGCGAAGTTGCGTCGTCGCCGCGCCTTGTGGCATGCACACGCGAACTCGGGACAAGACCGCAACTGTCTGCATCACACCACTAGAGACCCTGAACGGGCCCGAGGCACGAGCAAGACCGAGAACTCCCCATGACTTTCCCCGCCGGAGCATCCGTGGTGGCGCAAGGCGCAAGCAAGTTGCGCTACTCCAAGGTCGAAGCCGCGTTGATGGAGCAACTGCAAGCACGCTGCGGTGGGGAGCTGCGCAAGGGCGCGCTGCACGCGAAGCACGGCACGGCCGAGTTCCAGCTGAGCTTCCTGCCCAAGCATCAGGGCTTCATCGTGTCCGTAACGTGCGAGCTCGTGGGTCGCTTCCGCGTCACGCGCAAGGGAACGCTCGATCGCTGGATGGAGGGCTTCGTGCCCGCTCTCAAGTTCCGCTCCCACGACTTTCGCTTCGACCGCGACTTCAACGTCCAAACGCGCGACCTGAGGCTCTCGTCCGACATCCTGAGAGACCAGACGAACCTCGCCGCCGTGCGGCAGCTCTTCGAACAGGGCGTGCAAGCCGTGCACCTCGACGGAGAGCGCATCAAGACGACCGTTCCACGCAAGGCACTGGGCCCCGAGCCCGTGGCCGAAGACATCCTCGCTCTGGTCGAGAAGCTCGCGCCGATCGCCGCTGCCGTCACCGCGATCGCGAAGAGCCAAGGAGCCCGAGCGTCCCGGAAGAAAGACCCGGCAGTCGTCGTCGCCTGGACGATGCTGGGTGTGCTGGGAGTGCTCGGCTTCGTGATGATCGTAGGTGGTGCGAACGAGTACACGCTCGTGTTGCCTTCTCGCTTCCTCTTGCCGTGTGCACTCTTCGGGCTACCGGCCGCGGTGCTCGTCGTCGTCGGACTGACCCTCGCCGTGCAACGGCGAACTTCACCCTACGGGCTCGTGCGCGGTCTGGCCGGGCTCTCGCTGGTCGTCGTCCCGCTCTTCGTATCGGGAGGAATGCTCGTCGCCAATGGGATCCTGGACGACTCTCCCGCCGAGGAGCACATCGTGAGCGTGGTCGGCAAGAACGTTCGGAAGAGCAAGGACGACCTGGAGTATTCCGCGGGCCTGGCTTCGTGGTGGACCGACGATGACGTGCGTTGGGTTCCGATCTCCAAGGCGACCTACGACCTGCTCGAGCCGAGGGTGTCACGCATGCAGATACGGACGCACGCGGGGAGGCTCGGGTACGAGTGGATCGAGACGTACACGGTCGTGCACTAGATCGAAGGCAGCCCCCCAGGCCCGTTCCCAACGCCGAGGCGAGGGGTCCCAACATCGGCGCGTCGAGACGCTGTCCATACCTTCGCGCGTCTCCAAAACCGGTACGCTTCCACCTCCCCGCAGTCCTTCGCCCGAAGAGGCATCGAAGCATTCCCATGACACCCAACTGGACACCCCTGCTCCTGATCGGCGCCCTCGCGATGCCGATCGCCGTGGCGGTTCAGGGCCCGGCTCCCAAGCCGGTCGAGAACCCCAAGCCCGCTGACGACAAGAAGCCCACCAAGCTGAAGGTCGGCTCGACCGTTCCCGCGACCCTGGCGCTCACCTCCCTCGACGGCGACGAGGTCACCTTCAAGGACCTCCGCGAGAAGGTGGTCATCCTGCACTTCTGGTCCGACCGCTGCCCGGCCGAGCGCCACGCCAATCCGATCTTCATGCAGATGGAGGCGAAGTACGCCGACTCCAAGGACGTCGTCATGATCGGTGTCGCCTCGAACCAGAGGGAGCTCGGCGAGAAGCCCGGCAAGAAGGACGACTACAAGGGCTTCTACGCGGGCCTGAAGAAGAAGCGCGACAAGGTCGGCTACAAGCACACGATCTACGCCGACCACGGCAACGCGATCAGCAACCTGTTCCAGGCGCGCTCGACGCCGCACTGCTTCGTCATCGACAAGAAGGGCGTGATCCAGTTCTCCGGCGCGCTCGACGACGATCCGCGCGGCAAGAAGGGGAAGGACGCCACCAACTTCTGCAACGACGCCACCACGGCGATCCTCGCCGGCAAGAAACCCGCCGTCAGCAGCAACAAGCCGTATGGCTGAAGAATCAAGAAGTAGTCTTTCCGTGCGAAAGACACTCTCGATTGCTGCTGGTCTCGCGCTCTCGTTCCTGATGCTGCCAAGCTGCGGCGGGAACGGGGGCGCGAGCCCGTCCGCGGCAGACGTCCCCATCGAGGTCGTCGACTTCGACGGACTCGTCGCTGCGGTCTCCACCCACACCGGAGAGGGGCTGCTCCTGAACTTCTGGGCGACCTGGTGTGCGCCCTGCGTCGTCGAGCTGCCCGAGCTGCTCGAGGTCGGCGAGGCCTACGAGGCGCAGGGTGGCCGCGTGCTGGGCGTCAGCTACGACCTGATGGTCCCGGTCCAGGGCACCGAGGCGATCGAGGACGAGCTGCGCGCTTTCCTGACCAAGAAGGGCTTCGCGCTGCCCACCCTGATCTACGACGAGCTCGACTACGATTCGATCAACGCTCACTACGAACTGCCCGGTGAAGTGCCCGTAACCCTCGCAATCGACAAGGACGGCAACGTCGTCGACCGCCAGGAGGGTTCCGCCGGCAAGGCACGCTTCGAGGAGATGATGCGCAAGGCGCTCGGGCTCTGACCGAACGGCGCGAGCGGCCGACAGGATCCGCCTTGGCGGCGTTGCGCTTCCTCCGAGGAGGCACCGGCTACGCGTCGTCAGCGCGCCTTGCCAGAACACTCTTCCAACCTGGGGAGACTTGGAACTTCCAGTGCTGGTACCGGGACAACAACCCGGGGCCGACGAGCAACTTCACGGATGCGGTGAGCGTGACGTTCAACTGAGCGGTCGACGTCGAATCAGACGGGCCGAGCCGGCGATCATTGCTGTCGTGGCCCGTTGGCGTTGTGATCGCGCGGGTCGTCCAGCGACTTGCCGGTGAACTCCGCGAGCCATCGTGCGCTTTCAACCGCCCCTCCCCAATCGACCGCGCGGCTCCGCTCATCCGACGGCCTGGAGAACCCGCCCCCTCCACCGCCCACGGCCCCCGAAGCCACGCGGCGCCTGTTTGGCCTTTCCCCGCCGACGAGGTACGGGTCTTGCAATAGTTCGAGCGACAAGCCCGATCTCGAGTCGCACTCGACGCTCCGCATCCCCGCGTGGATGGAACGAACGTGCGCGTGCGCCCCGCTCGTGCCCTCGCCAACCCGGGGGTCGTTCGCTCGCTGACTCGATGGAGGGCCCGTCCCTGAGCCTGGCAATGCAACTCATCCACCCGTTCCTCCCGCAACCCACGAGATGCGACCGATGCGCTTCGTCTCTCTTTCCCCGCCGGCCAGGCACTTCGCGCTCGTTTGCGCAACCCTCGTAATCGCCAGCTGCAGCAGCGGATCCGGCAGCCGCTCTTCCCAAGGAGACGATCGTGCTTCGGAGCCATTCGCCATCGAGACGGTCTCGGTGATCGAGGGGGCGACGTGGCAGATCAACCGCGCGATCGAGATCGCCTTCAATCACCGCGTCGACGCCAGCTCGGTCAACGCGAACACGATCTACATCGCCGACGTCTCGGGCGCCTCGGCAGTGGGCGACTACGAAGTCTTCGGCCGCACCGTCCGCTTCCAACCGGCGTGCCCGACCGAGGACGACTTCTCGGACGCGGGCCTGCTCCCCGGAACCGACTACACGCTGCACGTCCTCGGCTCGACGACGGGCGGGGTGACGGTCCGCGACGAACGCGGCGAGGGACTCGAAGTGGGGCGCGTCGTCGCCTTCTCCACGCCCGACTCGTCGGACCCGCTCGCGCTCTTCCTCGACACGGTCCCCGGCCCCCCCAGCGTCGTGCTGCGGCCGCAGGGCAACACGGACGAGGACTTCCCGGGCGTGCGGCTGGCGGCTTCGGAAACGACATCCGCTACGACTGGATGGGCGACATCGTTCGCTGCCAGACGCTGGTCGGCATGGACGGCGAAGCCGGCCGCGGCGGCGGTCCGAACGGCACCGGCGCCGTCTCCCAAACCGAGCGTGCCCAGGGCGGCGAGATCGGACCCGATCCATTCCAGGATCCTTTCGACGACAACGACTTCTTCGGTTCGCTGATCACGGTCTTCGATCGGGCGGTGGAAAACACCACCGGAGACGAGCTGCTGGCGGACTTCTACGACATGGTCGATCGAACGGATGCCGCCGGCCGGACGCGGGACGGCCGCACGGATCCGCGACGAGGTGGATTCGGAGATGGCGCGCCTGGGCGAGCGGATCGCCCGCGACTACGAGCGTCGTCGTCGCCAAGACCGCGAGCGCTCGCGCCAAAACGCCGCCCGCAGGAGCCTCGGCGACCACCTGGCCGAGCTGTCGGACACGTTCAACCGCGAGATGCGCAAGAAGGACGCCTTCGTCGGCTCCTTCGGGGGCGGCCCAGGTTGACCGCGCGGGGGTCGGAGGGCGACTCCGGGTGACACCCCGCGCGCCGGGCGCGGCTTCACGTCCTCGCTCGGACCGGGCGGTCACGGCACGCAGGACCCGGCACAATACCTCCGAGCGGCCGAGGAGGCCGACCGTATGGCCGATCAGCTAGGCAGTGGGCGGTAGGAAGCTCGAGCTATCTCTGCAGCGCCGCGCGCTCAAAGAAAGTCGATCGAGATCGCGTCCGTGAAGTTGCTGGAGCCCAGGTCGCGGTACCAGCACTGGAAGTTCCAGGTCTCACCGGGCTGCACGGACACGGACGGCGACAAGGGCAGTGCGCCCAGGTCGATCACGAGCGAGCCCACGGGGCCTTGAATGATCTCGCCCGGTCGATTGTAGCGCCCGATCCCAGAGCAGCCTTGGAAGCCGCACGTGAGGCAGATCACTCCCATGCTGCCGGGCGGCTGAAACTGACCTTGGTTGGAACCGACGATGAAGTAGCCGAACTCGTTCGGCGGCAAGTCTTCGGCGATCAACGTGATGTCCTGGTCGACGACGTAGCGGCTCCCCGTCGCCGCGATGGAGGCCGGAATGCCGGTGGAGTTCGGCTGTGCCGGAGAGCAGTAGAGGCTGTAGATCGTCGCCGCCGACAAGAGCGCGTTGGCCATGAGCAGGTCGCCGTCGGTCGTCTCGACCCACCAGTTCGACGAGCACGCGCTCGACGCCGGGTAGAAGCCGAGGTCGATGCGGCGCGGATTCGCCCCCTCGACGACGAGCGGAACCCCATCGGTCCAGTCCGCGATCAGGACCGCTCCCGGCGCGAGGTTCGACTGCGTCGGACGATAGCTGCTCGAGCCGCCGGCGAAGCTCGAGACGCCATTCATCACCGGATGTCCCGGTAGGTGAACGACCCCGAGGGAGTGGTTCCCCCCTTGCTGGCTCGGGCTCGCGAGCATCACTTCGTAGCCCTGATCCCAACGCCCCTCGAGAACGCGGGCAGGGGTCAGCGCGAACTGCGCGAGGACCACGCCGCCACCAGCATCGACGTAGTCCGCCAGGACGTTCCCGAGCGCCACACGGTCGCCGAAGACATAGTTAGGGCCCGTCCGAGAATAAGTGTCACGTTTCGCCGGCCCTCGCCGCCCCTGGCTACGTTGCGCCTTCTCCGAGTATCCAGCGAATACGCGTCGGCGGCGCGCCTTGCCAGGAACGACGATGGCTCGCCGAAACCTGAC
>JAAELL010000211.1 GCA_024226735.1 bacterium
CTGCGCGCGTCCCGGCTGAGCCGCCGGCGATGGACGTACGACCGCAGCTTGAAGCTCAGCTTGCCGGCGAGGCCGGCGAAGCCGAAGCTCGCCTCCACCAGGCGCCGGGCCTCGCCGTAACAGGCGTCGAACTTGCGCAGCGTCTCGTTCTTCTCGTCCCGTGCCAGCTGTTCCAGCGCTTCGAGGTCTGCCAGTTTGTCGAGCAGCTCGTCGAGTTGCTGGTAGCCGGGCTTGATCCTGCGCAGCCAGGCCTCGCGCTCCTCCGCCGCCACGCGCTCGAACAGCGGGTCCGGCAGCTCACGGCGTCCGGCCTCGAGCGCCCACACCAGGTATTCGAGCTGGGCGTGCAGCCGCCGCGCTTTGCGCAGGGTCTTGCCCGACATGCCGTGGATACTGCGGCCGTCCTTCTTGCCGACCTCCGCGTCGATCAACCGCCGCACCGTCACCACCTGAGGGTGGAGCTCGTTGCGCGCCAGCTGCTCGCTCCTGCGGCGTACGATCGCGACCTGGTGTTCGCGCTCGAAGACCCCGTGCTCGGCCGATCGCAGGCGCTCCAGCGCGCTTCCGACCGAACGGCCCACGAGCTCGATCGAAAGGCCGAAATCGGGCAGGGTCTCGCCCTCGGCCAGCTCGGGGGTCAGGCGGGCGTCGAAACCCTCCGCGACCCGGGTCTTGAGCACGTCGATCGACGCCCTGAGCGCCTGCGCGTCCTTGACCCGCTGCATGTACATCTTC
>JAAELL010000212.1 GCA_024226735.1 bacterium
CGGCCCGCATGCACGCGCCATGGCGTTGCGGCTCCTGCGACCAATCCCAGTATCACCGTATTGGCAGCGAAGTTGCGTCGTCGCCGCGCCTTGTGGCACGCACACGCGAACTCGGGATAAGACCGCAACTGTCTGCATCACTCCACTAGAGTGGCCGGATGGATACGGAAACCCTGCGTTCCGGCTCAGCGGAGGCGATCGCCTGGCTCGAGGCCCTGGCGGACGACCCGCTCGGTCTCGACGCCTTGACTCCCGAGCAGCGTGCTCGACTGCATCGCGCGGCGAGCCGCGTCGCACCTTTCGATCGCCTCGAGCGCCGCAAGCGGACGCGGCTCAAGCGGCGCGCCGAGCGGGCCCGCAAGCGCCACCACGACGACGCTCTCCTCGACGGAACGAGCAACCGCGCGCTCAAGCGCTCGCTGTGCTTCCCGGTCGCGCCCCCGAGCGCCGCGATCGACGCCGAGTCGCGCCGCCTGCTCGAGACCCAGGCGGAAGCGCAGGATGCCGGCGATGCGGCTCGACGCCCGACGGGACGGCTCGCGGAGCCCAAGTCGTGCTACGTGTGCAAGGGCGAGTACGTCCTGGTGCACGAGCACTACGACTCGATGTGTCCCGCCTGCGCCTCACTCAACTGGCGCAAGCGCGTGCAGACCGCCGAGCTCGGCGGGCGCGTAGCACTCGTCACGGGTGCCCGCGTCAAGATCGGCTACGAGACGGTCCTGAAGCTCCTGCGCGCAGGCTCGCGCGTCGTCGCGACGACGCGCTTCCCCCACGACGCGGCGCGGCGCTACGCCCAAGAGCACGACTTCCTCGAGTGGAAGGATCGGCTCGAGGTGCACGGTCTCGACCTGCGCCACACGCCCAGCGTCGAGACGTTCGCCAAGCACATCGAGCGGAGCTTGCCGCGCCTCGATTTTCTGATCCACAACGCGTGCCAGACGGTGCGGCGTCCGCCCGACTACTACACTCACCTGGTCGAGGGAGAGGACGCGACGGACCTCGCTACCGAAACGCGCGCACTCCTGGACCAACACCTCGAAGTCGCGGCGGGTGCAAGCGCCGTGGCGGTGCGCGAGCCGGACCGCATCGGCATTTCGCACGCGGCGACGCTGACCCAGCTCGATCTTCTGAACGAGGGGGGGCAGGCGTATCTCTTCCCCGACGGCATCCACGACGGCGAGGGGCAACAGCTCGATCTGCGCCGAATGAACTCGTGGCGCATGGAGCTGGCGGACGTGCCGACAGTCGAGCTGCTCGAGGTGCACCTCGTGAACACGGTCGCACCCTTCGTGCTGACGGCGCACTTGAAGCCGCTGATGCAGCGGGTGCCCACGCAGGACAAGCACGTCGTCAACGTGTCCGCGATGGAGGGCCAGTTCGGCCGCGGCGTCAAGACGACACGCCATCCACACACCAACATGGCCAAGGCCGCGTTGAACATGATGACGCGCACGTCGGCCGCGGATTTCGTTCGCTCCGGCATCCACATGAACAGCGTCGACACCGGGTGGGTCACGGACGAGGACCCGTTCGACAAGTCGGTCCGCAAGAAGTCCGACCAGCGCTTCGTGCCTCCGCTCGATTCGATCGACGGTGCCGCGCGCGTGCTCGATCCGATCTTCACCGGTTTCCTGACGGGCACGCACTGCTGGGGGAACTTCTTGAAGGACTACGTTCCCACGAGCTGGTAGGCCCAGCGAGGATGGCCGGCCCCCACGCGCAGGGCCGGCCGGCAGCGAAACGGTCAGTACACGAGGAAGCTGGCGCCCTCGGAGAAAGCGAGAGTATTGAAGGCGGGATCGATCAAGCCCCACTGCGTAAAGAACGTCTGCCCCATGAACCCCGCTGGAACCGGACCCAGCTTGAAGGTCGCGATCCCGGAGGCGTTGGTGACGCCGACGGTGTTGATGTTGCCGCCGATCCGAATCACGGGCCCGGGGCCCGGTGCGTCGGCGAGCCCCAAGAACGTGAGCTGGCCCGCGAACGGCGAGATGACGCCGACCTTCCAGTCCGGCTCGCCGTCGATGAGGGCGAGTTCGCGATCGAAGCGGGAATCGCGCCATTGAGACCGGCCGGTGTGCCGACCCCGAACAGGTTCGTGGCGGCCGTCAGGCGTTCACTGTGCAGGTCGGGACGATCGAAGGGGAAGGTCTCGTTCGCGACGCGCGGATCGGTCAGCGAGTTGAAGAACGCGATGACCTGGTTCTTCTCCGCTTGGCTCAACGGGGAGTTGAACCGAAAGATCGCCGGCTGTCCGTTCGTGCCCAGGATCTGTCCATTGTAGAAGTCGACGACCTGCGCCAGGGTGGTCAACGACCCGTGCGGCCTTCCTGTGCCACTCTCTCCCCTCATTGGTTCTTTTAGGGCAGCCCAGAACCAGGCCCAGATCCACCCACTAAAGGTGCAGGAGAGCCAAAAAAATTCGGTCGAATCGAAACCGGCGCGGTTTCACTGGCTTCGGTTGCGTCACGCTCCATCGAGCACGACGCCCTTCGATCGAACTGGTCTGGTGTGGCTCGCCGTCGAACGTCGAAAACGAATTCAAGCGCGGCGACTCCGTATGGGAATCCAACAGCTCACCGACGCCCACTTCCGCGCGTGAGAGTTTCGGATACTCAACGTTTCTCGAGCATCGGCAACATTCGGGGTTCGAGCCGAATCAGCTGGTACGCTCGACGGACAGCCATTCCGCGGGAACCCGACATGCAGCACACGATCCGCACCCTCATCCCCGTCCTCGTCCTTGCCTCGACGCCCGCGCTCGCTCAGCTCCAGCCGGGCGACCTCCTCGTCAATCAGTTCAGCGTCGCGGGTCAGGACCGTTTGGTCCATTACCTGCCCGACGGAACGCTCGTCAACCACCCCCCCACCGGGCCCGGAGACATCTGGTTCGGCGTGGCCATCTCGCGCACCGGCCAATGGATGACACGCACGGCCGCGCCCGTCCGGGTCAACGTCTTCGACCCAACGGGATCCCTGGTGACGAGCTTTCCCACTCCGGAAGTGACGGGCAACGCCGTCTCGGATCTCGCCGTCTTCTCGGACGGGACGATCGTGGTTGTCGACTCTCCGAATAGCGAGCTCGAGTTCTACTCCCCGGCTGGCGTGCACTTGGGCACGCACGCGGCGCTCTTGTCCACCCGGGGCGCGCACGTCGACAGGAACGACGAGCTCTGGGTGTGCGGCACCGGCTCCGGCGTGAACGTGATTTGGCGCATCGACCGCAACGGTACGCACGTCGGCACGATCGATACGAGCGCGGCGCTCAGACCCGAAGACGTGGACATGGCTCCTGATGGGACTCTGTGGACCATGAGTGCGAGCCGCCTCGTGCGGCAGTTCACCACGGACGGAACGCTGTTGAGCACGTTCTTCGCGTCGGCCGCGACCGCGGGCATGCACGGCATCGCTGCCGCTCCGGACGGGACGCTTTGGCTCGCGTCCTGGCAGGACGGTGCGCTGTACCACTACGACACGTCGGGCACGCTCCTGGGGACGTTCCCGACGCCGGCGCTGACGTGGTCGATCGCCATTCAAAAGACCTACGTCGGCGTCCCCTACTGCAACCCGGGCGCACCGGCGTCGACCGGCTCCCCCGGGCGCATCGAGGCCACCGGCAATCCGGTCACGAGCGCGAACGACGTGATGCTGAACGCGTTCGACCTGCCGCCGGGCGAGTTCGGCTACTTCCTCGTGAGCTCCGGCCAGGGGATCGTCCAGCCCCCCGGCAGCCGGGGGCAACTGTGCCTGGCGTGCAACGGAGACCCGGCCTGTCGAGACGGGCGCTACAGTCGGCCCGAGCAGATCCTCCAGGGCCCGACGGGCAGCCTGACGATCAACCTGGACGCACTGCTCGTCTCGCCCGTGACGGCGGTCCAGCCGGGCGAAACGTGGAACTTCCAGTGCTGGTTCCGCGATCAGGGCTCGAGCAACTTCACGAACGCGCTGGCGGTGACGTTTCTCTAGTGGCGTGATTCAAGATTACAGTTCGTCCAAGATTCGAAATCTCCATGCTTTGGGTCGAGCCTGCCGCGGGCGGACGACGATCGTGCTCAACGATTCCATGCTCGATTCGGTCTCTCACATCCCGGCGCTCGTCGCGCGAGACGCTCCGCGCACACCCGAAGCCGTGCGCGGGCCCGCGGGTGCGGCCAGTCCGGGTGCGGCCGGCCCGGGCGCGAGCCGTACAGCGGATGAGGTCTCGATCTCGCCGCAAGGCCTCGCCGCACAGCGAGCAGGCGAGACACCGCAAGCGCAACCGCTGGATTCGACGCAACTGACCGAGGAGGAGCGCGAGCAGGTGCGCGAGCTGCAGCGCCGCGACACCGAGGTGCGTGCGCACGAACAGGCGCACCTGTCGGCCGCCGGCAACCTGGCCGCCGGCGGACCGAGCTACGAGACGCAACGCGGACCCGACGGGCGACAGTACGCCGTGGGCGGCGAGGTGAACCTGCGCACCAGCGAGGGACGCACCGCCGAGGAGTCGCTGCGGATCGCTCGGCAGATGCAGCGCGCCGCGCTCGCACCGGCGCAGCCGTCCGCCCAGGACCGCGCGGTCGCAGCTCGCGCCGCCCAGCAGGCGGCGGAGGCGCAGGCCGAGATCACAGCCGAGCGAGAAGCCGAACCGTCCGAAACCGCGCCGGGTGAGCTCGAGCATCGCGAGGAGGCCTACGCGCGGGCCGGGGAATCGACCGACGCGAGCGCTGGACTGCTGGACTCCGTCGTGGGCTGATTCGGCCGACGACGTGGGTGCGCCGCTACTCCGCCTCCGCCCAGTCCTCCCAGGGTGCCGTGAAGAACGAGAAGCGCCCGCCCAAGCCGCCGTCGCGGAGGAACTTGCGATACCCCTCGATCCCACCTTGACCCACGAGCGCCAGGATCTCGGCCCGATGCTTGGCACGATTCGCTTTGAAGATATCGCCCAGCTCTTCGTCGCTGTTCTCCCCCCCCGACCACATGCGCGTCATCTCGCGATTGCGGTCGTTCTGCAGGGCGAGCAGGCTCTTCATGTCGCGCAGGTCCGCGCTGCCTAGCCCGAGCTGGTTGCCCAGCTTCCCGACCGACTCGGTCAGGTTCAGGTCGACCTCGTCGTATTCCTTGTTGGCCTTGACGGCTTCCGCCCTGCGTTCGACCAGCTCCTCCTCGTGCGCTTGCTCCTCCTTCTCTTCCTCGATCTGAGCGATCACCCTGGAGACCTCGGCGCGCAAGGCCTGTTCGCCCCGCGGATCGAGCTCGGCCAGACTCGCCGCCAGGCTCGTGCCGGAAGGGGCCTCAGGCGCGACGTCGAGCGCTGTGCGCGTGGGCTTCGTACGCCCGCTCTCGAGAGCGTCGACCTTGGCCTCGAGCGACGCGAGCGCCATGCGGAGCTCGGTCCAATCGGGGTCCGAGTCCGCGCGGAGCGCACGCTGCCGCTCCGGCGTCGCGACCTCGGCCTCGACGGGCTGCGCATCGCTTCGCATCGCCGTCGCGACCAGAAAGCTGACGAGCGCCGAGATTGCGATGGAGAGGAGCACGATGGGGAGCGCTTGCTTCATGGCCCCTCCAGAATGGCCTCTGCGACGACGAGCCGCAGGGAAAACGCAGAAGTTCGCCCCGAGCTTGTCAAAGACCGAGCCGGTCTCGTATCTGGTAGCCCCATGGACTCGCCCCTCGCCCGCCTGGCAGCCCGTGGTGAAACTCACGATGCACTGGAAGCCGACAGGATCCGCCCTGGCGGCGCGCTTCCTCCGAGGAGCCACCGACTTCGGGTCGTCAGCGCGCCTTGCCAGGACGAATCCTCCCGGCTCCCAGTGCATCGTAAGTCTCACCACGGGCTGCTGGCCCTGCTGCTCGTAACCGCCACTTCCGCACCCGCGGCGCAGGAGCCCGCGGCAACGTTCTGGCACGGCTACCGCCAGCTCGACTTCGCCCTCGCGAACAAGCGCTGTCGCCTCGTCGTCCCCGAGCACGTCGCGCCCGGCCGACCGTGGGTGTGGCGGGCACGCTTCCCCGACTACCACCCCGAGCCCGATCGGATCCTGCTCGCGCGCGGCTTCCACGTCGCCCACATCGACACGGGCGGGATGCTCGGCGGCGAGAAGGCGATGGCGCTCTGGGACGCTTTCTACCGCACGCTTCGGGAAGAGCACGAGCTCGCCGCGCGCCCCGCCCTGGAGGCCGTGAGCCGCGGGGGCCTCTTCGCGTACCACTGGGCGGCACGCCACCCCGAGCGCGTCGCTTGCATCTACGCCGACACGCCGGTCTGCGACATCACGAGCTGGCCACTCGGACGCGGCACGGGCATCGGACACGAGGCGACATGGCAGCACCTTCTGCGCGAGCTCGAGCTGACCCACGAAGAGGCGCTGCGCTACGCGCGCAACCCCATCGACCTGCTCGAGCCGCTCGCGAAGGCGAGCATCCCTTTACTCACGGTCGTCAGCCTGAACGACCGCGTCGTACCGCCCACCGAGAACACGTTCGTCCTGGCGGAACGCTACCGCGCGCTCGGCGGCGACGTGCGACTGATCGAGGTGGCGGAGGGGACGGCGAAGTCGAACGGACACCACTTCCCGCACCCTGACCCATTGCGCGCTGCGGACTTCATCGAGCGCCACGCGGCCGTGAGCCCGAGCCCCGACGGGTACCACGCCCGGAGGGACCCGCTCGCGAACTGCAGGATCCGCTTCGAGGAGCAACGGCGCGGCCGCGTCGCCTTCCTCGGCGGCTCGATCACCTTCAACCCCGGCTGGCGCGACGCTGTCTG
Source organism: bacterium (assembly GCA_024226735.1). Classification (GTDB taxonomy): domain Bacteria; phylum Planctomycetota; class UBA1135; order UBA1135; genus JAAELL01. The sequence continues at coordinate 6,746 of JAAELL010000212.1, forward strand.
CGCATATTTGAAGGAGCGCTTTCCCAATACCGAGCTCGACTTCGTGGCGGCCGGCAATCCGTCGATGGGCAGCACGCCGGGAGCCTTCCGCCTCGAGCACGACGTCTTCGCGCGCGGACCCGTCGATCTCCTCGTCCAGGAGGCCGCGGTCAATGATTCCGCCAATGGACGCGGTCCGCTCGAGATGATCCGCGGCACCGAAGGCATCCTGCGTCGCGCGCGGACCTTGAATCCCGCGATCGACGTCGTGGTGATTCACTTCGTCGACCCGGGCAAGATCGCGAGCTACGGCGCGGGCGACGTCCCCGAGGTCATCCGGCTGCACGAGTCCGTCGCCGCGCACTACCAGGTCTCGACCGTGCACCTCGCACGCGAGGTCGCCGAGCGGCTCGAGGCGGGCCAGTTCACGTGGAAGGACGACTTCCGGAATCTGCACCCCTCGGCGTTCGGTCAGCGCCTCTACGCCGCGAGCCTGCGGCGCCTGCTCTCGGGTTTCTGGGACGGGCCGCGCGAGCCGGACAGCACCATCGAAGCACACGCCCTCCCCCCCGCGCTCGATCCGTTCAGCTACGACGCCGGCGAGCTGGTCGGAGTCGAGGCGGCGACCGAGCTCGATGGCTTCGAGAGGATCGCGGCTTGCGATCCGCGCGCAGGCGGCGTCGGCGGCGGCGTGCGGGCAGGCTTCGTCGACGTGCCCATGCTCGTCGGGACGCGGCCGGGAGCGCGACTCGCACTACCGTTCACGGGCCGCGCCGCGGGAGTCTGGATCGCGGCGGGTCCGGATGCGGGGACGATCGAGTACCGCATCGACGAAGGTTCCTGGTCCCGGCGCGACCTCTTCACGCGCTGGAGCGGCGGACTGCACCTGCCTTGGGTCCACCTCCTGTCGGTCGATCAGGACGGCGGCGAGCACCGCCTCGAGATCCGCATCGCGGAGGCGCAGAACCCGCGCAGCAAGGGGCACGCGTGTCGCATCGTGCACTTCGTCGTCAACGGAGCGCCGGCCCGGTAGCCGTGCACGGGCCCGGTAACCAGCACGGGCTTAGGGCGGGGCGAGCGCCAGGACGTAGGCGGGGGTTGACGAGGAACAAGAGCACGAGCCACTGATTCGCCTTGAACGGCGAGCGCATCGGGCGGTCGGGCGCAGCTTGCGAAACAGGTGGGAGCGACGGCAAGGTGGTGCGGGAGCGCTACTACCAGGCCTGAGCGTGGCTCGGGGCCGCCGGCGCTCGGCCGGCGGCCCCGCACGCGCCGAATCGGCGACTCCGTTTCCTTCAACCGTTGTCCGGAGCCACCCGCTCGTCCGCGAAGACTCGGCCGTCAAGCAATCGGACGGTCCGTTCGGTGCGGGCCGCGAGCCCTTCGTCGTGCGTGATCACGACGACGGTCCGGCCCTCGGAGTGTAGCTCCAGCAAGAGATCGACGATCTCGCCTCCCACCTGGCTGTCGAGATTGCCCGTCGGCTCATCGGCCAGGATCAACGGTGGGTCCGCCGCGAGTGCGCGGGCGATCGCGACCCTCTGCTGCTGTCCGCCGGACAGCTCCGCGGGACGGTGGTGCCGGCGATCCTCGAGCCCCACGCGTCGCAAGAGGTCCGCGGCGCGTGCACGGCGCTCCCGAGCCCCCACGCCGGCGAAGCGCAGCGGCAACGCGACGTTCTCGAGGGCAGTCGAGCGCGGCATCAGATGGAAGCGTTGGAAGACGAATCCGATCTGCTCTCCGCGGACCGCAGCGAGCTGGTTGCGATCGAGCCGGCTGACGTCCCGGCCCAAGAGGTGATACGAGCCGTGCGTGGGCCGGTCCAGACAACCGAGCAGGTGCAAGAGCGTCGACTTGCCGGAGCCCGATGGTCCCAAGAGGGTGAGCATTTCGCCGGTCTCGATCTCGAGATCGACGTCGGACAGGGCGTGCACCGTCGCGTCACCGCTCGCGTAATCCCGACCAATTCCACGCAGCTCGATCATCTTCTACTCCTCCCTCAGGGCCTCGACGGGATCCAGGCTCGCGGCGCGACGCGCGGGCACCCAGCCCGCGAGCGTCCCGGTCAGCCCCAGCAGCGAGACGACCGTCAGCGCAACGGGCCACGACAGCCGCGGGTAGCCGAGGTACGCGCGCGCGTGCGGGTCGAGGGGGATGCGGTCGAGGATCGCGAACAACCCCTCACACAAGGCGAGACCCGCGACTCCTCCCGCGAGCGTCACGAGGAGCCCCTCGAGGATGCGCTGCGACGCGATCGTCCACGGGCGCGCGCCGAGTGCCATCATCACGCCGATCTCGCGCGTGCGCTCCTCGACCATCACGTACATCACGTTCGCGACGCCAATCACGGAGACGAGCAGCCCCAGCACTCCGACGAGGAACGTCAGGACGTTGTTGCCGTCGACCATCGTGCCGACCATGCGTTCGAACTCGACGTAGTTGGTCATGCCCAGCGCATCGCGATCGTCTGGATCGAAGCGGTGCCGCGCGCCCAGGACCCGGTAGATTGCATCGATCGCGCGCGCGTCGTCGTCCTCCTCACGCAATCCCACGACGAGGTACGACAGCGTACGGCGACCCGTCAGGTCGCGGTACGTCGTCGCGGGGATGACGATCTTGTCCTCCTCCCTGCCGTTGTAGCTCGATCCTGTGATCTTGCGCTCGAGCACCCCGACGACGGTGAAGGGGACTCCGAAGATGTCGAACGTCTCGCCGACCGCCGGGTCCGAGCCGAAGAGCTGGTCGCGAATGCGGTCGCCGAGGAAGGCGACGCGGCGATGCTCGACCACGTCGGTCTCGCTCAGGAAGCGGCCAAAGGGCTCGGGGATCTGCACGCGAAGTGCCCCGAAGCTCGCCTCCACGCCTACGAGCCGCGCGTCGAACGCGATCTCGCCGCGCCGCACCGGCGTGCTCGGACCCGAGCTGTACTCGACGCTCACGCCGCGCACCTCGGGTACGGCCGCCGCGACCGCGGGCCCGTCCTCGGGCACGAGCCGGATCGGGCGCCCCGAGGGCAGACCGGCGAACGGGCGCGTCGTCGCCCCGGCGTAAAAACGCAGCAGATCGTCTCCGACCCGGATCATGGTCGCGCTCGTCGCGGAGCGAAACTCGAGCCCGAACGTGACGAGCAGCGTCAAGCCGAGGCTCCCCCACAGGACGCCCAGCGCGACGAGGCCGACGCGACGGCGTTCGTCCCAGAGCTCGCGCAGCTGATCGAAGAGGCCGATCATGTCAGCTCGAGAGCGCCTCCACGGGATCCATGCGGGCCGCGCGGCGTGCCGGGAACCAGCCGGCGAGCAAGCCGACCGCGGCGAGCAGACCGATCGTGCCCAGGGCGACGGCCGGCGAAACGTGCGGCCGGCCGAGCGTTGCGGCGAGCGGAGTCGCGCCGACGACGGCGGAGACCGCGAACGCGCCCGAGAACCCCGCCGCCCCGCCGATGGTGACGAGGAGCGCCGTCTGCATCAGCACCTCCTGCTGGATCCAGCGCGGCCGGGCACCGACGGCCATCTGGATTCCGATCTCGCGCGTGCGCTGACGCACGAGCAGGAACATCAGGTTGCCCACGCCCACGGCACCGACCAGCAACGTGAACAACCCGGCCCCGCCGAGCAAGATGTCCATGGCCGTGAAGATGTAGCGCCGAATCTGTTCGTCCTCGGTCGTGTCCCAGACGAGCAGCGCGCCCGCGTCGTCGGGGTGGTAGCCGACCCGCCTGCCGAGCGCCGCATCGACCGCCTCGATCGCCGCCGCGGTCTCTCGAGTGTCGCGCGCGCGGAAGAGGAAATCGTCCACGTAGCGCCGGCCGAACACGCGCTCGTGCGTCGTCGCGGGGATGCAGATCCGTGAGTCGTCGTCGCCATCGTAGTCGCTGTCCTGCAACTTGGGCTCCATCACGCCGACGACCGTGAACGGCGTATCCAGCACGACGAGCGTCCGCCCCACCGCGTCCTCGGCACCGAACAGCTGACGCTTGATCTTGTCGCCCAGGAAGGCGACGCGACGCTCGCCCGAGAGGTCCGCATCGTTCAGGAAGCGCCCGCCGAGCTCCACGTTCTGCGTGCGCAGCACGCCGTAGACCGGGTTCACGCCGTTGACCTGGGTACGGAAGACGAGCTCGCCGCGCCGCACCTGCGCGCGGGCGGAGTACTCGGGGCAGACGGCCTCGAGCTGCGGCACGTCGTCCAAGAGGGACAACACGTCGGCCCGCGTGAAGCGCAGCGCGCGGCCCTCGGGGAACCCCGCGTGCGAGCGCGTCGTCGTTCCGGGCCAAGCGATGACGATGCCGCGTCCGAGCCCCGCGGCACGCTCTTGCATGATCCCCTCGAGCCCCTCCCCGAACGCCATCATGGCGACGACGGAGAACGTCCCCCAGCCGATGCCGGCCAGGGTCGTGAGCGTCCGCACGCGCTGCTCGCGCAGGCTGCGTAGCCAATCTCGCAGGGAGAGCGTGCGCATCTCGCTCGTCTACGAGCGCTCGAGGACCTCGTCGCCCTCTGCCAACCCGGCGGTCACCTCGACCGACAACCCGTTCGACAGCCCGGTCTCGATGCGCTCCTCACGCACACCGCCGGCGCCGTCGTCGATCGACACCCAGACCTCTCCACCGCGCACGTCGATCATCCGCTCGGGCAGGACGAGCACGTCGTCGGCGCGCTCGACGACGATGCGCGCCACCGCCGAGTAGCCCGCGCGCAACACGAGGTCGGGCGGCGGCTCGACGGCAATCTCGACCGCGAACACCACGGCGTTGTTGCGAGTCTCCGCGCGCAGCGAGATCTCGATCAGCTCGCCGGACAGGACGGTCCCGGGGAGCGCCCCGACGGCAAGGCTCGCTCGCATCCCGGTCTTCAAGCGCCCAACGTCGATCTCGTCGACCGTTCCGCGGAAGATCGGGTGGTCCATGTCGGCGACGTGCGCGAGGACGGTGCCGGACCCAAAGGAGCTCGATGGCACGATCGGTTCTCCGATCTCCATGGGCAGCTCGATCACGCGTCCCGCGACGGGGGAGCGCACGAAAAAGTCGATCTCCTTGCCTTCGACAACGGCCTTGCCGTTGAGCAGCAGCTCGAGCTGCGCCGCGGCGTCCTGCTTGGCGCGGTCGCCCGCCGCCTTCATCCGATTCACCTGGTTGCTGCCTTGGAACATGAGCAGCGCCTTGCCCATCATGCTCTCGCCCGCGCGCAGCTCGCGCGCGTTCTCCGCCGCCTCGCTGGCGCCGAGCAGCGCGCGCTCGGCCTGGAGCTTCTGGCGGTCGGTCAGGAGCGGACGCACCTCGACCAGGGGATCGTTCTCGGCCACACTCTGGCCGAGAGTGACGAAGCTGCGCGTCAGCACGCCGCCGTTCGGGGACTTGACCGGGATCTCGACTCGCGGCTCGATACGGCCGAGGGCCACCGCCTCGCGGGTGACGCTGCCGCGGATGACGGTCACCGTCGACCGCCCCGGCTCCTCGCCGTTCCCGCACGCGGCGGTGAGGAAAAGCAGGAGCCAGAGTCGACGCGGTGTGGGGAGCTCGTTGGCAGCCATACCCCGACTACGCGCGGGGCGGGGGGCCATTGTCAATCACCACTCGGTTCCTGCTCCGCGGCAACCCGAGATAATTGGCATCCATATGAGCCGATGGTGACCCGCCGCGGTTCGACTGCTGGGTCTTCTCGCCTGGGTTCGGCGCGCGATAGAGTACCCGCCCGCTCCGCTCTCGAAGGCGGGGGGAAGCTCGCAACACCCGGGGAAGATCGATGATCCGTCTAGGCAGGCTGCTGTCTCTGGTCACGGTCCTGCTGGGGGTGCTCGCCGGGCTGAGCACCCCCCAGACCGGCTCGTGCCTGCACTGTCGTGCGACGGTGATGCCGCTCTACGAGGCTCTGGGTGACGGAGACGTCGTCAAGGGCTTCGAGCAAACGCACGCGATGAGCTTTGAGGAGACCAACCAGAAGCTCGAGGAGCTGGGGCATCACAACCCGCTGGGATGCGTCGACTGCCACGATCCGGACTCGATGTCGCTGCGCGTCACCCGGCCGGCCTTCATCCAGAGCATGCCGGCACTGGCCGGGGGCGACGGCGCGGTCCCGCACCTGCCGTCCGTCCAACGCTGGCTTGAGGAGCGAGCGGAACCCGGGCAAGGCCAGAAGATTCGGGTCCTGCAGGCTCCCCGCGGAGCCGGGAAAGAGACCGCAGGACTACCGTCGGCTCTCGCGCATGAGGATCTGCATCACCCGACGCTCGTGCTCGCTCGCGGTCTCTCCCGCCTCCAGCTTCAGCTCTTCGGTCAGCGCGGCCACGCGTCCGATCATCGCATCGACCGTCGCGGTCTCGAGCGCGAGCATGACCTCCTGCGTCCCTGCCCCCTCAGCCACCTCGATGGTCTGCGGCGTGACTTCGAGCGGATAGATGTTGGCGGTTCCGCGCTTGCCAACGTTGAGCACGGCGGCCCACAGCACGCGGTAAGTGCCCGCCCCGTCGAGCGCGACGAGGACGGTGTCCGCGCTCGCGCGCAGGGCCCAATCTGAGCCTCCGGCCGGGGAATCGGTGTCCCCTTCGACCGGCACGCGCTCCACGTAGAGGTAGAGGTCTCCGAGCTCGCTCGAGCGGCCGCGCGGTCGCACGAGCTCGAGCGCGAGCGGCCGTTCGAGACGAATGACGAGGTCCTCGGTGACCGCGCGGTGCTGCACGCGGCGCCAACCGGACTCACGCACCGCGACGTCGACGCCGTCCGGGCCAGCGACGAGCTCGATCGAACCGTCGTCGCCTGTCCGCTGTCCCCTCTCGCCGAAGCCGTGATGGACCCACACCGTCACGTCGGCCATCGGCCGCTCGTCGGGGTCGACGACGGCGACGCGGATCGCCTGCAGCGCGCCCCGCAGGTCGAGGTCCTGGAGCCGCGGGTCCTCGGTGGTCTCGCCCTCGCGCGCCTGGACCCCCGGCACGGTGAGCAGCACCCGACGACTGACGCGCCCGACGACGACGACGTCGTAGGGACCGGGTACGAGCTTCTCGCGCAGCGCGCGACCAGCTTGAAACCTGCTGGTCGAGCCATGCACATCGCGCTCGCCGCCCGTGGGGCGCACCTCGACGTCGACCCCCTTCGCGAGCTCGTGGGCCGGTGGCGCAACCGTCACGAGGATCGCCCCGGAGCGATCCAGAACGAGCGTCACGCCCGTGTCGGGGAGAGTGCACTCGACCTCGCCGCGCAGGACGTATCCCGCCTTCACGGCGCTGACGAAGACCGTGCCGCTCTCTTCGCCGCGCACCGCGAACCGACCTTGTGCATCGGTTCGCGCCTGCAGCTTCGGCAGCGGTTCGACAGCGACGCTGCGCATGCCGAAGCCGCCGGTGTCCGTGGTGCGGCGCTCGACCTGCACCGTCGCGTCAGGAACACCGGTGCCGAGACCGTCGACCACCAGGCCCGCGAGCAGCAAGGGCGGATCCGCGTCCGGCGCCGCCACGCGTGACTCGGGCTCGACGGGTTCCGGATCAGGTGTCGCGACGGCCTCGCGCTCCTGCTCTTCGCGCCCCTCCTCTTCGCGCCCCTCCTTTTCGGCCGTGCCCGGCGCGACGAAGTCGGCCCGATCCGGTGCGGCGGCCTTGGCCGTCGCATCGATCGGTGCGGCGGGCTCCTCCTCCCCCGCGGGGCACGACAGGCGCGCGAGCGATCCCAAGAGGAGCAAGGCGGCGGCAAGCACGATCAGGCGGCGATTCATGGGGGGGGCTCTCCAGGAGTGCGGATCCTGCGCTCCACGATGTCAAACGCCGACGCGGCCGGGGACCTTGGCCCCGCGACTGCGGACCCCTCAGTCCATGTACCAGGTCCCCACGTCCCAGGGATCCGCCCGCAGGAACCACAACGTGGCCGACCACAGAAGCGCCAGCCCGGCCAGTGCGAGGAACCCGAACAGCAAACGCTTCCCCCCCGACGGCGCCCGGCGCACCACGACGACCGGCGTCATGACGACACCGAGCACGATCGCCGCCGGGAAACCGATCATCAGCACCATGGTGGCGATGTAAGGAACGTCGACCAGGAGACCGATGGACCTGGGATCGTCCAGGTTCGGACGGGGCGCGTGCCCCAAGACGAGCCAAGCGCCGAACCAAGTGAGATAGAAGGACGAGACGAGGAGCGCCGGGTAAGCGTAAGCGCACAACGCAACGATGCCCCACCACCGGTGGACGTCTCGAGCAGCAGCGGTCGCGCGGGGCGAGGACACGGTGTAATCGGAGCCGACCATCTCTGTGACCACCCTACTATGGAATCGGACCCCCGCGCCGCGCGACGTGGAATCACTGCGCCCCGACGAACGAGTCGAAGGTCGTGGTGTACGCGTTCTGCTCCACGGTCGTGCGGCCCAGGCCTCGGAGGCGTGACGGCGCGATCGTCCTCGGTCCCGTTCACGGGCAAGGAGACGATCGAGGCGGGCAAGCTGGGCGAGATCGAGGCCTGGGTCGTGAAGGTCGAGAACAGCTTCGCCAGCTACACGCTGCTTCTGACCAAGAAGGCCCCACCCTACATCCTGCGCGTCGAGGTCACGCGTCGCCGGGGTGGCGCGCGGATGATCTACGAGCTCGAGTAGGAAGCGATTGCTGTAGGCTTGGCGTCACCCGTCATGCACCCAACGATCCACCGTCTCGTCCTCCTCACCCTCCTCCTCAACCTCCTTTGGGGAACCGCGAGCTCCGCGTCGGCCCAGGAGGACAGCGAAGTCCTGCGCGTCTTCATCTTCGCCGGCCAGTCCAACATGGTGGGCTCCGACTCGAAGGTGGCGGACATCCGGCGCTTCCCGCCCTTCGCGGGGCTGGAGCGCCCGCAGGAGGAAGTGCAGTTCTCCTACTGCATCGGCCGCGAGAACAAGCACCGTTCGGAGGGCTGGGTCCCGCTCGCGCCGGTGAGCGACGTGGTCGGTCCGGAGCTGAGCTTCGCGCGGACGGTCACCCGCAACATCGACGCCCCGGTCGCCGTGATCAAGGTCGCCGCGGGCGGCACGCATCTGGGCGGCGATTGGAATCCGGACGACCCGAGCGGCTTCGAGATGTACCCCCTCGCGCTGAGCTGGGTCCGTTCGTCGCTCGACGCGCTCGACGAACGGGGCATCGCGTACCGGATCGAGGGCTTCATGTGGCACCAGGGCGAGAACGACATGTTCGACGAGGGGTACATGTCCGCCTACGGCAAGAACCTCGCGAACTTCCTCGCTTGCTGGCGCCGCGACCTCGAGCAGCCCGACCTGCACTTCTTCATCGGCGAGCTGTGCACCAAGACGATTTGGGGTATGGACCTGCGTCCGCGCATGCACGCGATCAGCGTCGGACAGAGATACGTCACGGAGGCCGATCCGCTGGCCGACTACGTGCCCACCTCGCACGTCGGCGTGGAGATCGGCGGAGGCGTGGGCCTGCACTACCACTACGGCACCTTGGGCCAACTCGAGCACGGGGTCGCCTACGCCGACGCCTACCTGGAGAAGATCGGGCGGCCGCGGCGCACGAAGCGCCCGCTCGCGGCCTGGCCCTATTCGGAGGGCAGCACGGTGAAGCTGTTCGTCCTCGCCGGGCACCGCAACATGGAGGGAGAGCGGGCCTTCGTCCAAGAGCTCGAGGGGAAGTCCGCGCTGCTGCAGGACAACGCGCGCATCGCGTATCGCTACAGCGTCGGCGGTGGCTACCGGACGTCGGACGGATGGGAGCCCCTGGGACCGGCCGGCTTCTGCGACACCTTCGGTCCGGAGCTGAGCCTGGGGGCCGCGCTCGAGCGAGAGCTCGAGGGAACGATCGCGATCGCGAAGTTCACGCACAGCGGCTCGCAGATCATCGACTGGACGCCGGAGGGCAGCGAGGCGACGAGCCGCAACCTCTACCCGAGCTTCGTCGAGTTCATCCAGGAGTCGATGCAGCAGATCACGGACCGCGGCCAGAAGGTCGAGCTCGCGGGCGTCCTCTATCACGTCGGCGAGAACGACATGTCGTGGGGGCACTTTCGCAAGGGCGCTGCTGCCCGGCTGCAGTCGCTGGTGAACCAGAGCCGCAAGGACCTGGACCTTCCAGCGCTGCGCTGGTTCGTCAGCCAACAGCCGCCGACCGACGACGACGGGGTCAACGACATCGACGTCACCGCGCAGATCGAGGAGGTCGCCGCGGCTGACCCGCACCTGATCCACGTCAAGGTCTTCGACCTCCCTCCGCAGGAGAAGAAGCTCGTCCTGGACACGAAGGGCGTCGTCGCGCTGGGAGAGTGGCTCGCCAAGGCCTGGCTGGAGAACCGCTGACGCTACTTCACGGCGGACAGCTCGAAGGCCGCGCGGATCAAGTAGTGATCGGACGGAAACCCGATCGGCCATTCGCGAAGGATGCGGGTCGATGTGTTCTCGAGACCAGCCCCCTTGTAGAAGAGCTGATCGATGCGCCTGCCGCTGCGATGGGTGTGGCCGGGGTGCTCACTCGCGTCCGGATGCAGGGAACGGAAAGCGTCCGTGAAGCCCAAGTCGAGCAGGGTGGTCGCGGCGAGGCTCTCGCCCCCATCACTCGCAGGGATCGCGTTGAAGTCTCCACCGAAGAAGATCGGTGTCGTGTCGCTCGCGGCGAACCGAACCGAGTGGAACTCGGAGACATCCGGGAACCGGTCCATTCCGTACCAGTTCGACATGACCCACGCGTCCTGCGTCTCGCTGAGCGCGATGCGTGCGGCCACGTTCATGAAGGGGGCCTTCTCGGGGACGCGCAGCTCGACGATGGGAAAGCGGCTGAGCACCGAGATGTTCGAGCCCTGGCCCAGGTAGTCCCAGTCGACGGTCGTCGCGAGGCAGTAGCCGAGCTCCGCCGCCAGAAAGTCACCCGCGGAGTAGGTCTCCTGCAACAGAACGACGTCGAGCGCTTCCTTCTCGATGATCTGCGCGATGGCCAGGCGCGAATCCCAGCCATGGTCCTCGACCGAGAAGTGAAGGCCTCCGTGGAAGATGTTCCACACGCCAACCGTGATGGACGGCAGCACTTCCTCGGTCTCCTCGCGCGCTGGTAGGAAGTGCTCGGCGTAGGAGCGGCGGACCTCGCTGACGGACAGCGGCCGGTCCCACAGCGTCAGCTCGTCGATGTCGAACTCGCTCGGGTCCAGCCGCTCGCGGCTGGAATAGGCGCGCGCCGCGGCCTCGTCGATGACCACTCGTCCGTCGAACAGCGAGTACAACTTCAAGAGCGGTGCCACCTCCATGAAGGTGAACGCCTGGTGGACCGTGTAGGGGTTCGCCATCAGCTCCGACTCGAGCTCCTTGATCCGGGCGAGCTGCGCGGCATCGGCGGCGGGCGCCACGTCCCCTCCCTGCCGGGCTTTCTCCCGCAGAGCGGCGAGCTTGCGCTCGTACAGCCGCTTCGGCTCGACGATCAACTCGACGAGCTCCTCGGCGGCGACCTTCCCCACGCCCAGAGCGTGGAACGCATCGACCAAGTCCTGGACCGTCTGTGCTCCGCGGCCGATGGCCGGCAGGATGTCCGGCAGGATGTCTGGTAGGAGCGCGGGCAGTCCCTCCGGTCCGCCTACGAGGATGGGGCGAGCGCTGGTGAAGTCGAAGCCCGTGGAGTCCCGCACGTTGTAGATGGCCTTGTTCTCGCCGTCGTAGAACAAGTGCACCACGGACAGCGAGCTGTCGTAGGTCATCGTGAGCTGGTGCCAACGCCCGTCGCCCATCGGCATGTGCTCGCCGTTGTCACGCTCGTAAGAGATGCGGCGCCCACCCGACCCCAGGTTCCAGGCCCAGGTCCCGTGGGAAATCAGGAACGCCCAGCCCGCCTGACGCTGGGACGCAAAGCTGTTGTCCTCGAACCGCTTGTTGGAGAGCACGAGCATGCGCGCTCCGTCCGCCGCCGTCGTGCGCAGCCAGAACTGCACCGAGAAACTACGGCTGCTGGCGCCGGGCATGTCGTCGCCCGCGAGGCTGAACGTGCTCGCGCTGGGCTCGGAACGCAGCCTGCACGCGACACCGTCGAGCCCCGCGACGAACTCCAACGCTCCGCCAGGTGTCGCTTCGACCCTCGAGTCCGAAGCGTTGCGCGTGTCGCCATCCAGCCGGAAGTGGGCGATGGGGCCGTCCGCGCCCACCGCCGCCTCGGATTGGGTGGCGAGAGCCGAGCCAGGGAGTGCGAGAGCGACGAGGACGAGCCCGACCCGCCGTGCGGTCGACCGTCCCATCACCGCGCCACCTCGAGCTCGAGGAACAACGGCCGGTGATCGGACACGATCGGCTCGTCGAGGACGTCCAAGCTGAGCACGCGGGCCGCACGCGACGAGCGATACAGGATGAAATCGATCTCCCGCTCAGGGTCCTCGGAGTGAAAGGTGAAGCGATCCTCTCCCTTGTCCGGGTTCTCCCATCGCTCCTCGAAGAGGCGCATGACGGGCGAGTCGGGCCGGGAGTTGAAGTCCCCCGCGAGGATCACCGGCGCCTCTTCGTCGGCGAAGGCTTTCATGACGGCCCGAGCCTGGGCCAAGCGTTCCTCCTCGCTCGCGTAGAGGTGGATGCCAACCACGACCGCCTCGCTGCCGTCCACCAAGCGCACGCGCGCGGCGAGCGCGGACCGAGGCTCCGCTCCGGGCGGCAGGACGATGTTCTCCGACGAAACGATCGGGAGCCGCGATAGAACCGCCATCCCGTAGCGGCCGCCGTCGTAGTCCATGAACGGACCGAAGAGCGGCTCCATCCCGAGCCGCTCGCCCAGCCACGCGGCCTGGTCGACCGATCCCGATCGACCACAGGATTCGTCGACCTCTTGCAGCGTGACGACGTCGGGCGAGACCGACTCGATGACGGCAGCCGCGCGCTCCAGGTCGATCACGCCGTCGTTCCCGTAGCCGTGCTTGATGTTGTAGCTCATGACCTTGATCCGACTCGCTGTGCCGAGGTCCAGCGTCGAGAGCACGGCGGCGTGATCGCTCGGCCAACCGCGGTCGTGCTCGGAGAGCACCTCCGAACGGGCGACCTGCCACCGGTCGCCACGGACGTACACGTAGTCGATCCGATCGGGATGGCTCTCGGGGAACTCCGGCGACCAGGTCGTCCCGGAAGAGTCGATCGGGCTGGGATGCGCGGCGCGGTACGTATCCACGAATCCGGCGGCCTCCATCGCCAAGCTGACCGGCCAGGCGACGACGCGTCCGTGGTGGTTGGGAAGCTGGGCAGCCGCGGGAGTCCAGTCCAGGTGGGAGCCGCTGTTGAAGTCCCCGCCCACGATGACCGGCATGCCCGGCACCGCGGCGATGTGGGGCAAGAGCTCCGCGAGAATGCCGTCGATCTCCTTCCCGCGCGTCTCGGCGTCCGCCGCCGCGAGCTCCTCGGCGGTCGCTCCCGCGGCGAGCTGCTTGCGGACGCTGGGCAAGTGATTGATCCAGAGCGAATAGGCTTGGATCGACAGGCCGGGTCGCAGTTGGATGGTCGCGCCGCCCAAACGGAACCCCTGGTACAGGCGGTGCACGTCCTCGATCGGGAAGCGACTCATGACCGAGAGGTTGCTCGACCGCAGGAAGTAGTCGAACCCCAGGCGGCCGCTGATCCGCGGCCCACTGCCGTACGTCTCCTGCATCAGCACGATGTCGGCATTGCACGCCTCGATCACCTCGACGACTCTCCGCACGCCCTCGTCGCGGCCCTTGCGCCTTCCCCCGTGCCAGATGTTCCAGGCGAGCACGCGCAGCGGGCGCCCATCCCAAACCGCCGCGGTAGCCGGCCGGCGGGCTTCTCCGAATCGCTCGATGAACTGGGCGGTGACCGTCGCGGAAGGGAGCACTCCGCGCTCGATGCGCACGCCCCCCACCTCGAGTCCGGACACGCTCGCGCCGATCTGCACCGTCTGCTCGTCCGCCCGCAGGCTCCCCACGCCCTGCAGGTCGTGCAGCGCGACGCGACGACCGTCGTGGTACAGGTGGGCGACACCGCGTTCCCGATCGATCGCAAAGCCGACTTCGTGCCAGCGGCCGTCCGCGATGGCCTGGTCCGCGGCTTCCGGTCGGTGATCGATGCGCCGCTTGCCGTCGCCAGCGTTCCACGTCCAGGCCCCGTCCGGGAGCACGCTGACCGCGAACCCCGGCAGCTTCCCCGATTCACGCCCGAGTCCGAAACTGTTGTTCGTGGTGTAGTCGAGGATCTCCCCGGACTCCCACGACTTGTTCGAGGCGAGCGCCGGAAGGTTCGTGGGCGCCGCCTCCATGCGGACACACATCCGGAACGTGAAGTCGCCCGCCAGGTCGACCTCGCTCGGAGGACGAATCGTGGACGGAAGCTCGATCGACTCGACCTGTGCGTGCGCCGAGACGGCCGAAGAGACGAGGAGCAGTAGAGCGAGGCCAAGCCGCAGGATCGGTGACATGGGCTCGATCCTATCAATCGGCGGTTGTCGCCACGTGCTAACACGCTCGCGGAGAACGTGCTCGCCACTTCGGACGACGCTCCGGCCTTCCGCTTCAACGCATGCGCGGAGGAGCTCATGACGTTCGAGGCCAACCGCATCGTCGCGCCTGTGGGGTGGACGCCTCCGACAGCCTCCGAGATGGGCGCGGGACAACGCTCCGCACCGCACGTCACACGGTGATGACGATCTTGCCGCTGGCACGCCCCTCGACCAGGTAGCGCATGGCGTCACGGATCTCGCTCAGCGGAAAGGTCCTGTCGACGACCGGCGTCACCTTGCCGGCCTCGATGAGCTCGGTCAGTGCGCGCAGGTTCTCGCTGCTCTCCGAACAGATGAACGACCGGAGCTTCTGGCGTACGAACGGCGCCAGCAGCGCTGCGCGCAGCTGGCGGTCCGTGCCCCCGAGCCAGCGCCCCCCCTGCTCCCCTCCCGTGATCACGAGAATCCCTCGGGGGGCGAGGACGCGCCTGAGATCGGTCAGCGAGCGGTTCCCTGCGATGTCGAGGATCACGTCGTGGCTCCGCCCCGAACGCGTGAAGTCCTCGCGCACGTAGTCGATCACGTGATCGGCACCGATGGAGCGAACCAGGTCCATCTTCGATTCGCTGCACACGCCCGTCACTTCCGCGCCCAGCGCCTTGGCGATCTGCACCGCGAAGGTTCCCACCCCGCCCGACGCCCCTGTGATCAGGACGCTCTGTCCGGCGGATAGCTCGCCCGAGTCGCGCAGGCCTTGGAACGCGGTGAGTCCCGAGACCGGCACGGCCGCCGCCTGTTCGAGGGTCAGATTCGCCGGCTTCGGCGCCAACTTGTTCTGGCGGACACAGGCGTACTCAGCGAAGGAGCCGCTGCAGGTCCCGAAGACCTCCTCGCCCACCCGGAACCGGGTCACGTTCTTGCCGGTCGCTTCGACCCTCCCGGCGACGTCCATCCCGCAGACCGGGTTGCGGGGAGCGCGGAGCCCGAAGACCAGGCGCACGAGATGCGGCAAGCCCGCCATGAGATGCCAGACGCCGCGATCCAACCCGGCCGCGTGAACCCGGACGAGCACCTCGTCGTCCCCGATCTCCGGTCTGGCGATCTCCTCGACCGCAAGGACGTCCGCCGAACCGTACCGGTACTGCACGACTGCGCGCATGGTGCTCATGGACTGGATCGGCGCGCCCGCTACTTCACCCGGGGGATCTGCCCGATGCCGATGGGCTTGCGCTGGGTCGGCGCCGTGCGGCCCCCCTTCTGCGTCAGCTCCTTCAGCAGGGCCTGCAGCTCGTTGCGCTTGTCCGCCTCCTCGAAGAACAGATTCGTCCTCTCGCCGGGATCCGCCGCAAGGTTGAAGAGCTGGCCGGTCGCCTCGGGAGCCGTCTCGGGCAGCGCGTACCGCTTCATCGTGTTCCGCGTGTAGTCGTTGCCGCCGGAGCCCACGTGATCGAGGTACTTCCAATCGCCCTGCCGGAGTTGGAACTCCGCTCGAAAGCTCTGCGTGAGCATGTGCGGGCGGATCGGGTCGCTGTCGTCGCGCGTGCCCAGCATGGCCGGCAGCATGTCGAAGCTGTCGACCGCCACGTCGCCCGGAAGCGCGAAGCCGACCACGGAGGCGACGGTGGCGAAGAGGTCGGTCGTGTTCGTCATCTGGGTCGAGACCTGCCCGGCGGGGATTCGGCCGGGCCAGCGCGCGATGAACGGAACGCGATGACCACCCTCCCAGCCATCGCGCTTCATCCCTCGCAGGCCACCGGCTGCATCGTGCTCGTGGTCCTGCCTCATCCAGTCCGTATGCACCGTCTCGGGGCCATTGTCGGAGTTGAACAGGACCAGCGTGTCCTCATCGATGCCGAGCTCGTCGAGCGCGTCGAGGAGCCGGCCCGTCAGCACGTCGAGCTCCTGAACGAAATCGCCCCGCGGACCTGCGCCGGACTTGCCCGCGAACTCCTTCGCCGGCAGCACCGGCGCGTGGGAGATCTGCGTCGAGAACACGACGAAGAACGGCTCGTCCGGATGCTCCTTGCGATGGCTCGTGATGAACTCGATCGTCTTCTCGTGGAACAGCAGGTCCGCGTCCACGAAACGGTAACCCGGTGACATCCAGCCCTCGTCGTTGTCCCACCGCCACTTCCCGCCGGGGTTCGGGAGCTCGTCCCTCTTGTGTCGCCGACTGGCGGGTGCCGGCACCATGCCGTTCTCGATGTAGACGTAGAGCGGATCGGTCGTCGGACAATTGGGCGTGATGTAGGACTCGTCGAAGCCCCGTGCGTTCGGCCCGTCCTCGAGGGGAGTGCTCTTCGCGTAGTCGATCAAGAGCGCGTTCTTGAAGCCGCCCCCCAGCCGCGCACCCGACGCGTCGTACCAGGTCAAGCCGACGTGCCACTTACCGAAGACACCGGTTCGGTAGCCCTGGCGCTTGACCATGTCCGCGATGGTCATCCCTCCCGGAGCCAAGTAGCTCGGCCCCCCCGGCCCCTCGAACGCCCGCGAGCCGCGCCCCGTTCGGCAGACCTGCTGGCCCGAGTAGAGCCCATAGCGTGACGGAGAACAGATGGTCGACGGACTGTGCGCGTCGACGAACCGAATCCCCTCGGCCGCCATGCGGTCGAGGCGCGGCGTCTCGTAGGCGGCGTCGGGGTTGTAGGCCGACAGGTCTCCGTAGCCGAGGTCATCGGCGTAGATGATGACGATGTTCGGCAGCTGTTGCGCAACGGCGCCCGTACAGAGGGCGACGACGAGTAGCGCGGCGAACGCGCGGGTCTGCTGGATCGAATGCAAGAGTCTCTCCGGCGAGGTGACGGGCATGGGTCTGCCATTCTGCCGCATCCCGCGTGAGGAGTCGTCAACAGCGCCAGCTTCCCGGGTCGCCGCTCCCGGCCGGTAGCATGTGCCCATGATCCTCCGCTCGCGCCACCCCGCCTACCGCCTGCTCGTCCTGGCTGCCTCCGTCTTCATCGCCTGGACCCAGTCCGCGTCCGCCCAGACCAAGGAGCTCCCGCGACAGGGCGAGGTCTTCCTCGTCGACGGACGCACCGCCTTCATCATCGAGCCGCCCGAGGCCGCGCGCCGCGACGGACCGCTGCCCTGGGTCTGGTACGCGCCGACACTCGATGGCCTGCCGAGCCGCGCGGAGACATGGATGTTCGACCGCTTCCTCGCTGCGGGGATCGCGGTCGCCGGGATCGACGTGGGCGAGTCGTACGGCAGTCCGGACGGAACGCGGCGCTACCAGGCGCTGTACGAGCACCTGACGACGAAGCGCGGGTACGCCTCGCGACCGGTGCTGCTCGCCAGGAGCCGCGGTGGCCTGATGCTCTACAACTGGGCGGTCGAGCACCCGCGCTGCGTCGCCGCCATCGCGGGCATCTACCCCGTCTGCAACCTCGCGAGCTACCCCGGCCTCGCACGGGCCGCTCCCGCGTTCGGCATGAATGCGAACGAGCTCGCAGCGCAGCTCACCGCGCACAACCCCGTCGATCGTCTCGCGCCCCTCGCGCAGGCGCGCGTCCCGATCCTCCACGTCCACGGCGACAGCGACGCCACCGTTCCGCTCGAGGCCAACTCGGAATTGCTCGGCTCTCGCTACGCGGCACTGGGTGGCCCGGCCGAGATCTCCGTGGTCGAGGGCCGCGGGCACGACATGTGGAGCGGCTGGTTTCAGTCCGAGGAGCTGACGGACTTCGCCATCCGCCACGCGCTCGCCGCCGCCGGCCCCGTGCAGGTCTACATCCTGTCGGGCCAGTCCAACATGGTGGGCATCGGCCAGATCAGCGGCGGGAGCACGCGCTGGGGCAAAGAGATCATCGACCCGGTCGTCTCGGTCTACTCCGGTGCGTACTCCGCCGAGGCGGACTACGACTCGCTGACCCCGATCGCGACCAAGTCTCTGCCGGTCTACGGCGGGACCGAGCCCACCCCCTTTCCGGGCGGCGGCACCCAAATCGTCCGCGGGTTCATCGAGATCGACTCGGGCGGCGTCTACGAGCTCAGCCCGGGCTACGCGGGCTCGACCTACAACGTCATGGAAGTAGCGGGCGTGGAGGTCTACCGCAGAGAGGTCGACGAGGAGGCGGCACGCACGCCTCTCCGATTCACGCGCGGAGAGAGACGCCCGTTCAAGATCACGTTCTTCACAGAAGCTGCGAATGGACTCGGTTGGCTGTGGCGCACGGACGTGCCCGGAACCCTCACGACCGTCGTGAAGACGCAGGGCAAGTTCCCGCACCTCTTGAAAGGCGAAGGCCGATGGGCCGTGCGAGACGACGTCTGGTACATGGGCCTCGTCACCGCGACCGCGAACAAGTGGCTGGCGCCAGGGTGTGGCGCCAACGCGAACTCGATCGGGCCGGAGCTGCAGTTCGGCCACGTTGTCGGCGACTACCACGACGCACCGGTCCTGCTCATCAAGACCTCGCAGGGCAACCGCAGCCTGGGCTGGGACTTCTTGCCGCCCGACAGCCCGCGCTTCACCTGGGAGGGTCGGACCTACGCGGGATCCGGAGACAAGGTCCCGTCGTGGACCTCGGACGAGCCGGGCAAGGAGGTCGACTGGTACGCCGGCCTGCAGTACGACCAGTGCTTCGAGGCGGTGCACGAGGTCCTGGACCACTTCGCCGACCACTTCCCCCAGTACGCGGACCGGGGCTACGAGGTCGCCGGCTTCGTCTGGTGGCAAGGGCACAAGGACGGCAACGCAGCGCACGCCAGCCGCTACGAGCTGAACCTCGTCAACCTGATCAGGAGCTTGCGATCGGAGTTCGACGCGGCCGCTGCGCCCTTCGTCATCGGCACGATCGGGTTCGGCGGGTGGGAGATGAGCGGCCCTCATCTGACGGTTGCCAACGCGCAGCTCGCCGTGAGCGGGGAGAAGGGAAAGTACCCCGAGTTCGCCGGGAACGTCCTGACCGTCGAGACGCGGGACTTCTGGAAGGTGGCCGCGGACTCGCCCCGGAACCAGGGCTTTCACTACAACGGCAACGCCGAGACCTACCTGATGGTCGGCGATGCGCTCGGTCGGGGGATGGTCGAGTTGTTGGGGGGCCGATGACTCCGCGAGTGCGTTCCCGCGGCATGTCGTCCCTCAGAGCCACAGGAGCCAGACCCCGAAGGTCGCGATCGGCAGGAACAGCAGCGTCATGATTCCGCCCGCCTTCAGGTAGTCGGCGTTCTTGTACCCGCCCGGCACCATCAGCAGCGCATTGACCTGGTGCGTCGGCAGCAGGAACGAGTTCTGCGCACAGATCCCGACGAGCAGCGCCAGTGCGCGCGGGTCGATGCCGGTGAGGCGGCCGAGGTCCATGACGAGCGGCACGAGCACGACGGTCGCCGCGATGTTGGACATGAACAGCGTGAAGCCGGTCGTGAGCGCGGCGACGGTGAACAGGATGGCCAGGGTCGGTGCACCGTCGAGGGCGCGGAACATCTGGCTCGCGAGGTACGCGGCCGCGCCCGTCTGATCCATGGCGACGCCGAGCGGGAGAAGGCCCGCGAGGAGGAAGACCGTGCGCCAGCTGACGGCGCGATAGGCATCGTCGACCGTCATGACGCGCGTGAGGATCATCGCGAGGGCGCCCGAGAACAGGACGTGGGGCAGCGGGAATCCCAGGAGCGCCAGCACGATCGCCGTTGTGAAGCAGAGCACGGCGAGCCAGCCCTTGCCGTAGTCGACCTCATCCGCGCCGAGGTGCGTCAAGAGGACGAAATTCTTGTCGGCGCCCAGCGTGCGGATGCGCTTCCACGAGCCGTGGACGAGGACGAGGTCACCCGGCTTGATCGGCTGGTCGGCGAAATCGCGGGAGCGCCGCTCGCCGCCGGTCAACAGCGACAGCGGCTCGATGCCGTAGTGGCGGCGCATGCCGACTTCGCGCAGAGTCATGCCGACGAACGTGGAGCGCGGCGAGACCAGCAACTCGGCGAAGCCCGCGGTCTCCGAGCCGATCAGCTCGGGGAAGCGGCGCGTGTGGCGCGAACGCAGGCCGCACTCCTCGCAGAGGCGCGCGATCTCCTCCGGCGCGCCCAGCAGGGCGAGCCGCTGGCCGGCGCGGAACTCTGCTTTCGCGCTGGGCGCGTAGATCGTTCGGCCGACCTCGCGCATCGCGAGCACGTGGACGTCGAAGCGCTCGATCAGTTGTGCGTCCTTGCGCGTCGTGCCGACGAGCGGGCTGTCGGTCGGGATCATCGCCTCCTCGACGTTCTCGAGGACCGACCAGGATGCGAGGACGGCGCTGCTCTCGGCCTCGCAGACCCCGAGATCCGCGGACGCGCGCTTCGGCAGCAGGCTCTTGCCGAAAAGAACGAAGAGCAGCACGCACGAGCCGAGCAGCGTCAACCCGATCGGTGTGACGGCGAAGAGATCAAAGCGCTCCTCGCCCTGTCCCGCCACGAGGTCGTTCAACACGATCAACGGGCTCGATCCGATCATCGACAGCGTGCCGCCGAGGATCGCCGCGAACCCGAGCGGCATCAGCAGCTGCGAAGTCCTCAGCGACGCGACGCGACCGATGCGCGTGCCGATCGGCAGGAAGAGCGCGGCGGCCCCGACGTTCTGCATGAACGCGGACGTGCACCCGACGGAGGCGAGCAGAACGCCGAGCAAGCGCCGCGCGCTCTTGCCGCCGACGCGCAGGAGCGGCCGTGCCAGCAGCCGTGTCATGCCCGTACGGTCGAGGCCGTGCCCCATGATGACGACCGCCATGATCGACACGACCGCGCCGCGCGACAGACCGAGGAAGGCGTCCTCCGGCTCGATCAGCCCGAGCCACGGCAAGGTCACCATCACGAGCATTGCGACGACGTCGACGCGCACGAGCTCCGTGACGAACAGCACGATCGCGACGCCGAGCACGCCGAGCACGAGAGCGATCTCAGGCGTCATGTCGCGCGGCTCGGCGGGTCCTCATGCGATGCAAGATAGCGTGTCGTGGACGCCGCGCGGAGCTCTCGCTCGCGGCTGGCGACGACGTCGGCGCTGGAGGCCCGGCCAAGCGCGGGCTAGTGGAGTGAGTCACTCTTGTGCGGCATTTTGGTCGGTGCGTACGCGTTCGCTGCAAGGCGCAGCGACGACGCGACTTCGCTGCAAGTCTCGGAGGAGGCGCAACGCAGCAGCGGGCGGGTACGGGCCGACCAAAATGCCGCACAA
>JAAELL010000213.1 GCA_024226735.1 bacterium
CTCCAGCGTCGAGGAGATCCGCGAGGCGATCTCCTACGGTGTGATCAAGATGAACATCGACACCGACACCCAGTGGGCGTACTGGGACGGCGTGCTGAAGTTCTACGGCGAGCGGGAAGGCTACCTGCAGGGCCAGATAGGCAATCCCGAGGGCGACGACAAGCCCAACAAGAAGTTCTACGACCCGCGGGTTTGGGTGCGCAAGGCCGAGGAGGCGATGATGGCCCGGCTGGAGCAGGCGTTCGACGACTTGCAGAACGTGGGCACCTTGGCCTGATCGTCATGCCGGGGTGGCAGGCGATATCACAGCACGCTGCCCCTGCCTCGCATCCGCTCGGTCCGGGCTTTCCACTTGGATCGCGCCATCTCGCGCATGTCTTCGACGGAGTCCATCTCGTCGACGATCTCGAGCCCGAGCAGCGTTTCCACCACGTCCTCCATCGTCACCACACCGTCGAGCCCGCCGTACTCGTCGAGGACGACCGCGATGTGCTCTCGCTCGTCGAGCAGCCGCTCGAAAAGGGCCGGCAGGCTCAGCGTCGCCGGCACCATGAGCGCCGGCCGCGACAGTTCGCGAACCGGCGTCCCTTGCCGGTCGCGCGCCGCCTCGAGCAGCAGCTGGTCCTTGAGCACGTAGCCGGTGACCTGATCGGGCGAGCCCCGCCACAGCGGAATCCGCGAGAAGACCATCGACTGGCGGTCGGCGATCGCGTCGCCCACCGTCGTTCCCTCGTCCAGCGAGTGGACCACCGTCCTGGGGGTCATCACGTCGCTCGCGGCCAGCGACCGGAAGCGGAGCAGTCCCTTGATCACGCGCATCTCGGATGCGTCGAAGACGCCCTGCTCCGCGCCGAGC
>JAAELL010000214.1 GCA_024226735.1 bacterium
AGCCGCGGGTCGCGGCGGGGGGGGGGGGGGGGGGCGCGGCCGGTGGGCGCGCGGGCGCGAGGGGGCGCAGGCTGGTGGGGGGGGGGGGGTGGCGGGGCGTCCCGGGGGGGGGGGGGGGGGGGGGGGCTGCAATGGGAAACGGCGCGCGAACTACGGGAATACGCCACCACCCTTCTCGGCCGGGGACAGCACCGCGGTTGACTGTCTTGGCCGGATTCCCGTCCAACCGACTTTGCTGGACGCGGAAGATCCTTCCCGCGCCTCTGAAGGTAGAAGCTGCGCATGGCGCTCCCTACCCTGATTCGCCGATGCGCGTTCTCCTCGTGAGCCACCTCTTCCCGCCGCGGCATTCGGCGGGCACCGAGGTCTACACCGCCGAGCTGGGCGTGCAGCTCGCCGCCCGCGGTCATGCGGTGACCGTGTTCACGACCGACAAGGACGTGGCTCGCGAGAACCTCTCGGTGCGCCGCTACGAGCATCGTGGGCTGCCCGTCGTCGAGGTGACCAACAATCTGTTCCACAAGGACTTCGAAGCGACCTGGAGCCACTCGGGGATCGCGCGCCGCTTCTCGGAGGCCGTCACCGAGCTGCGGCCGGACGTGATCCATTTCCAGCACTTGATGTACCTCGGCATCGACTGCCTCGGCGTCGCCCGCGAGGCGGCGCGCGCCGTGTTGTTCACACTGCACGATTTCTGGCTCGAGTGCCCGCGCATGGGACAGCTCGTCCACGCCGATGGCGGCGTTTGCCACGAGGTCGATCACGCGCGCTGCGGCACCTGCTTGCCGACCTTCGCCTGGCGTCAGTCGGACCTCGCGCGGCGCACCGGACGCGTGCTCGCGCGGGTCAAGCGGGCGACCGGGCTCGACCTCGCGTCGTTCGCGCGGTCGCTTGCGCGCGGCGGCGCGCAAGCCACGCCGACTGGCTGGACTGCACCCGACGAGGAAGAAGCGCGGCGCTTCACCGCGCGTGTGCGGACGCGCGACGCGGAGCTGCGCGAGAGCATCCCCGCCCACGTCGACCGCTTCCTCGCGCCCAGCCGCTTCCTGCGCGATCGGCTCGTGCGTTGGGGACTCCCCGCGGAGCGCGTGCACTACGTCCCGACCGGAATCGACCGCGCCGCGTTCGCGCCACGTCCGCGCACCGCCTCCGAGCGCGTGCGCGTGACCTTTCTCGGAACGCTCGTGCCGCTCAAGGGTGCGCACGTGCTCGTCGAGGCGTGGGCGAAGCTGACGCCGGACGAGCGCGCGCGTGGGGAGCTGATCGTGCACGGTCCGGGCGAGCACGCACCCGACTACGTCGATGGACTGCGCGCGCGCGCGGGCGAGGTCGGCGCGCGGATGCCGGGCGCACTCGGGCGCGACGACGTGCCCGAGGCCCTCGCTCGCACCGACGTCGTCGTCGTGCCGTCGCTGTGGTTCGAGAACCGGCCGCTCGTGCAGCTCGAGGCGCTGTGTGCCGGCGTTCCGCTGATCGTGTCCGATCTCGGCGGCATGGCGGAGCTCGTGAGCGAAGGACGCGACGGTTGGCGCTTTCCCGCGGGCGACGTCGACGCGCTCGCCGAGCGCTTGCGCGCCGTGCTGAGCGACCCTTCGCTGCTCACGGAGCTCGCGCCAGCAGCCGACGAACTGCCGAGCTGGGAAGAGTTCACCGCCGACGTGCTCGCGCACTACGACGCGCTGCTCGAGGAGCACGGGTGAGGATCCTGGTCGCGGTGCACGGCTTCCCGGCCGAGCTGGTGGGAGGGACGGAGCTCGCGACGCGTGACCTCGCGCGCGGTCTTGCACGCGCCGGTCACGACGTGCTCGTATTCGCCGGCGCACTCGGGTCCACGCCGCCACAGCCGTCGCGCGACGGCGTCCTGTCGAGCGATCGCGACGCGGACCCCGCGACCGGTGCGAGCGTCGAAGTGCGGCGGTTCGCGCGCACCGACCTCTTCTTCGATCACTGGCAGAAGGGCGATTCGATCGCCGCCGGGCGGGCGTTCGAGCGGCTCCTCGCGGACTGGCGTCCGGACGTCGTGCACGTTCAGCACTGGCTGCGGCTGACGAGCGACCTCGTGCTGCGCGCGGCGCTAGCCGGTGTACCCGCGGTCGTCTCGCTGCACGACCACCACGTCGACTGCCTCGTGGGGTTCCGCGTCGATCCGCGCACGCGCGGCGCTTGCAGCGCGCCGTTCGCGGCGCAGGGCTGCGTGGCGTGCGCTGCTCACCTCGCGCCGGCGACGCCGTGGCGCGGCGCGCGGGAGCTGGAGCACGCCTTCGACGAGCGCGCGCGGGTGCTCGGCCGCGAGCTCACGCTGGCGCGCGTGCGCACCGCACCGAGCGCGACCCACGCCCGTGCCGTGCGGGCCCACCTCGCGCAGGCCCACCCGCAGGTCGGCGAGATCACGCCGCTCGTTCCACTGCGCGCGACCCACCTCGCGCGCCGGGTGCCGCGCGCCGAGCCGCGGACGCACGGTGCGCTCGTGCTCGGAGCGTGGGGGCACCTCGTGCCCTGGAAGGGAGCGGAGCTCGTGCTCGCCGCGCTGCGCGCGAGCCGCTTCTCCGAGCGCATCGAGCTGCACCTCGCCGGGGCCGTCGATCCGGGTTTTCGCGCCGAGCTCGAGCGGGCCGCCGGTGGACTCGCGGTGGACGTGCACGGCGCGTTCGAGGCCGAAGCGCTCGGCACGCACCCCGTCAGCGACGTGCACGCGATGGTCTCGGGCGCGCGCGCGGACGAGTCGTACGGATTCGTCCTCGATGAGGCGCGCGCACTCGGCTTGCCCGCCATCCTGCCGCGCGCCGGGGCGTTCGTCGAGCGCGCGCGCGAGGGGGCCGGTGTGCGCTTCTACACGCGCGGCGTCGAGCGCGACCTCGCGCACGTGTTCGACTCGCTCTTCGAGCCCGGTGCGCTCGCTGACCTGCGCACGCGCGTCGAGTCCGGACACGCCAGCACGCAGAGCGCGCTCGCCGCGCACGTCGCGCTGTACCAGGTGGCCGTCGCGGCCGGCGCGCCCGTGCGCGCGGAGATTGCCCGTGCGTGTGAGGCGGATGTGAGCGATACCGAACGCGAGGCGGCCAGCGGCGCGTGGGACGCGGCGCTCGCGAGTGGAATGGGTGCGCGCGAAACGAGCTGATCGCGCGCGCGGCCGGAGGCTAGTGGTGTGATTCACTCTGATGGGGCATTATCGGCGGTTCGTACGGGATGCGAGGCAAGGCGCGCCGACGACGCGACTCACCTGCAACCAAGACTCCCATGGCCTTCCTCTCTAGCAAGCTCGAGATGCCGACGCCCGAGAGCGCGCTCCCCGGTCGGGACCAACCGCTCGCGCTGTCCGGCAAGCACTTCGTGCACGGGACGAGCATCGTTCCGCCGTTTCCCGGCAAGGAGCTCGCCGTGTTCGGCCTCGGCTGTTTCTGGGGCGCCGAGCGGCGCTTCTGGGAAATGCCCGGCATCACGGTCACGATGGTCGGCTACGCGGCCGGCTTCACTCCCAATCCGACCTACGAAGAGGTCTGCACCGGGCGCACGGGCCACAACGAGGTCGTGCGCGTCGCGTTCGACCCCAAGCTCGTCTCCTACGACGAGCTCCTGCGCACGTTCTTGGAGAGCCACGATCCGACCCAGGGCATGCGCCAGGGCAGCGACGTCGGCACCCAGTACCGCTCCGGCATCTACGTCGCGTCGGCCGACCAACGCGCGCGCGCCGAGGCGTCGCGCGACGCGTACGTCGGGCAGCTCGCGGCGGCGGGGTTCGGGCCGATCACGACCGAAGTCGTCGACGCACAGGCGTTCTACTACGCCGAGGACTACCACCAGCAGTACCTCGCCAAGAACCCCGACGGTTACTGCGGTCTCGGCGGAACCGGCGTGAGTTGCCCCGTCGGACCGGCTCCCCTCGACTGATTGCGACATGCGCATCCATCGTCTGCTGCTGTGCACGCTCCTTCTCGCCGCGCCCGCGTGTCGCTCGAGCGAGCCGACGCGCATGCGCTCCCTCGACGAGATTCCTCCCGAGTACGCCGAGCTCTGGCGTGCGTGGGTCGCCGCCGACCCCGCGTGGCAAGAGCTGCGCGCCGAGGCGATCGCCGACCCGCCGCGGCGCGACTTCCTCGTCGACAACCTGATTCGGACGATGCTCGCCGCGTATCGGAAGAGCGGTTTCGCGACGACCGAGGCGCCGCGCAGCGGGCCCTACGGGCGGGCGCGACTCGAGCTGATCGAGCTCGGCGAGCTCGCGGCGCCCGCGCTCTCCGAGCTCATGCCCCTCGGCAACGGGGCGGCGGCGCTCCTGGCGACCGACGTGTTGGGTCGGATCGGGCGTCCGGCGATTCCGGCCGTGCTGGTGCAGCTCGAGCGCGAGGACTCGGCCACGGCCCGCGGTCGCGCCGCCAGTCTGCTGCGCACCCTGCCCCACGGGCTCGCGCTCGAGGACGAAGTCCGTTCCGCCCTGATCGGGCGTCTCCAGTCGGATCCGGAGTGGCTCGTGCGCAAGACGGCCGCCCTCGCGCTGGGCCAGCGCGGCTCGCGCGATCGGGAGGTCGCGACGGCGCGCCTGGCGCTGACACGGGCGCTGTCCGACGAGGACCAGGTCGTCGCCCGCGCCGCGGCGGCGGGGCTCGCCTGGCTCGAGGATCCGGAGGCGATCCCGGCGCTGATCAACTTCCTGCAGCGCGCCATCCGGGACGCGAGCTACCCGAACCTGCGGATTGCGCAGGATGCCCTGGGGCGCCTCTCGGGGGTCGAGGAGTCGCTCGACGTCGCTGGCTGGCGCAGCTGGTGGCGCACCAACCGGCCGCGGCCCAAGGGAGCCCAGAAAGCAGCCTCAGAAAGCGGCGCAAGGGGGGATTCGGCCCCTCGGATTCCTTAGATTCCGGCCACGATGGCTTGGAAGATCGAACGGCGGGCCGGCACGTGCCGCGCCTGCGAGCGGGCGTTCGAGGACGGTGAGCGCCACGCCTCCTTCCTCGAAGTGGGGGAGGAGGGGCTCGTGCGCGGCGACCAGTGCGCGGCCTGCTGGGTCGAGCGCACCGCCGACGCGGATGAGGGCGAGAGCGAGGGCAACGGGCCCACGACGCTCTTCTGGTGGTTCACCCACCATCTCGAGAGCGGCAAGAAGGCAGTTCAGCTCGACCTGGAGTCCTTAGAGCAGCTCTTCGTCCAGCTCGAAGGCCGCAAGGAAGAGCCCGTGCGCGAGCTGCGCTACGTGCTCTGCCTGCTCCTGATGCGCAAGCGACGCGTGAAGATCGAGAGGGTCGTCCGCTCCGCCGAAGGCGAGTCGTTCCAGGTCAAGCGCCCGCGCCGCGAGGAGCGCTTCCAGGTCTTCGTCTACGACTTCACGCCCGAGCGGATGGCCGAGCTTCGCGATGAGCTCCAGGCGATCTTCGACGGTGCCGAGTCGACCGAGGGGCTCCCGGTTCCCGAGCGCCCCGAGGAGCAAGGGCCGGCCGAGGCCGACGAGGAGGCGGACGGATCGGCGGATACCGAGGACGCCGCATCAGAAGCGGCTGAATCCGAGGCTGCCGAATCGGAGGCCGCCGAGTCCGAGGCCGTCGAGTCCGAGCAGGCCTAGCTGGCCGGTCGACCCGTGGGGGTGGCACCCGGTGGACCTGGGTGGCGCACCGGAACCGGGAAACTAGCGGCGCCGAGGCCTACCCCGATCGCCTGCCACAACATCTTGTGGTCTGGGCCCCGTTCTGCCGTTGCACACTCTGGATCTTGGGGTCCCTTAGCGGGTTGCATTCATGTCTCAAACGCCCTAAGTCCAGGATTCGAAACCGTTTCCGCATTTTCCCCTCTCAACGATTGTCGGAGTCCAGGTGGGGGAGAAGAATACCCACATGGTGCCGAGTGGGGGTGAGTGGAGTGCAGGGGGAAACGGGTCTGCCCAGGGCGGGACCTTTCTCTTCTGTGGAGACTCTCGCCACACCGTCGACGCCAAAAAACGCGTCTTCCTACCGAAGCGTTTTCAGCAGGGTCTGCCCCTCGACGACGACGGCAACCGGGTCGCCGTGCTCACGCGCGGGCTGGACGGGTGCCTGTATCTCTTCCCCGAGAACGGCCTGCAGCGTGCCCTCAAGCGCATGGACACCGAGGCTTTCGCCGTGAAGGATCAGCGCAAGCTGCAGCGCATGTTCTTCAGCTTCACGAGCCGTGTGACGCTCGACGCTTCGGGCCGGCTGCTCCTGCCCGACAAGCTGCGCAAGCTCGCCGGGATCGAGAAGGACGTGGTGATGCTCGGCGTCGAGAACCGCGTCGAGATCTGGTCCGCGGAGAAGTGGGACGAGTTCGAGGCCACGAACGCGGATGCGTTCGAGGAGCTCGAGGACGTGCTCACCGGAACCAGTCCCGCTGCGAGGGCCGCTGCGAACGGCGGCCCCGACGGAGGCGACTGAAATGGTTGCGTCCCGGGAAACGTTCGAAGACGGAACCACGATGGTTTCAGAAGACTCGCACGACGAGAACGTGCACATCCCGGTCATGGCCGACGAGGTGGTTGCGCTGCTGGGGGGTAGTCGCGACCCAAAAACACTCGATGGCTGGATCGTGGATGCGACGCTGGGTGCCGGGGGGCACTCAGCACTGTTGCTCGAGCGCTTCCCGCGCGTACGTGTCCTTGGCACGGACCAGGATCCTTCGATTCTGGTCCGCGCGCGGGAGCGCCTCGAGCCTTTCCAAGCCCGCGTCCAGCTCGAGCGCTGCCGGCACTCCGAGCTCGCGGACCGCATCACCGAGACTCTCGGCGCTCCGCCGGTCGGCTTCCTGGCCGACCTCGGCGCCAGCTCGCTGCAGCTCGACCTCGCCGAGCGCGGGTTTTCCTTTCAGCAGGACGGCCCCCTCGACATGCGCATGGATCCCGATCGCAAGCGCACGGCGGCCGAGATCGTCAACCGCTGGGACGAAGAGGACCTCGCTGACCTGTTCTACCACGAGGGGGGCGAGGGCCGTTCGCGTCGCATCGCCGCCGAGATCGTGCGCGCGCGGCGCCGCGCGCCGTTCCGCCGCACCGGTGCCCTGGCCGACCTCGTCGAGCGTACCGTCGGCGGCGGACGGGGCAGAATCCATCCCGCGACACGCGTCTTCCAGGCCCTGCGGCGTGCGGTGAACGAGGAGGGCGAGGAGCTGCATGCGGCGCTCCAGGCCGCCCAGGACACCCTCGCGGAGGGCGGCATCCTGGCCGTGATCGCCTTCCATTCAGGCGAGGACGGCGAGGTCAAGCGCTTTCTCAAGGAGGGCGCTCGCGAGGGGCACTGGGAGGTCTTGACCAAGAAGCCGCTGCGCCCGACCCGCGGCGAGGAACGAAGCAACCCCCGCGCGCGCTCCGCGCGCCTGCGGGGGGCGCGCCGCCTGCGCGGCGCGGACCCGAACTCCCCCGTGCGCACCTTCGCGGGGGGGCATCGCCATGAGAAGGGAGACGAGAAGGGAGGCGCGTCGTGACCCGACTCGTCCTCTCCTTCTTCGTCTCCACTCTCGTGCTTGCCATCGGCATCTTCGCCGCCTGGTTTCAGGCGCGGAACTTCGCCAAGGCCGCCGACCTCGACGAGCTGCAGCGCGAGAGCGAGTGGTTCGAGCGCCGCAAGAGTCGCCTGCGGGAAGACATCGAGCGGTTTGAATTCGAGTATCTGGTGGAGCAGAATCGCCGTAAGAATGAGCAACCGCTCTTGGGGGGACGGCAGTGAGGGCAGCGGAGCGCTTTGATCCGCGGCAATTCGAGTCGGCATCGGGCCTGCGGCCCGCGAGCGCCTTCGTCCTCATCGGCTTCGTTCTGCTCGCGGTCACGGCCAAGGGGGCGCATCTCGCCTTCTATTCCGGCGGCGCCCAGCCCGACGCGGTCAAGCAGGACACGGCGCCCTGGCCGCGCTTCGAGATCGTCGACCGCAACGCGCGCCCGCTCGCGGTGTCGGTCGAGTGCTTCGACCTCACCATTTCGCCGCGCGCGATGTGGCTCTCGCACACGCCCGAATACATGGCCGAGCGCATCGCGTCCGTCCTGTCGGACGTCACGGCCGCGGACCTGCTCGTGCGCATGTTGCCCGGACCCGATGCGGAGGAAGAGGGGCGAGCGCACAGCTCCGACGCGCTCGATTCCGCGCTCGACTCCGCGCTCGACTCCGCGTTCGATGCTGGGCTCGACCCTGGGCTCGACCCTGGGCTCGTGCGCGTGACCGAGCCCGAGCTGCTCGCGTTCGACGATGACACCGCGAGCGCGATCGACCACTGGATCCAGGACGGCGAGCGCTCCGGAGCGGCCGCGCGTCCGCTCGCCGGCATTTGGCTGGTTGAGCTGCCGGACGGTGGCTGGACGCTCGAGTGGGAGCCCGTACTCTTGTTGTCCGCCGCCACGCGCGAAGTCCACCGCGGCAAGCGGCGCAGCATGCGGCCCGAAGTCTGGACGCGCAGGCTCCTGCGCCAGCTGACGACGCTCCTCGACGAGCGCGGTTTGCCCGACGCCGTCGCGCGCGCGCTCGCGGGTGTCGAGGGAGCGGCGCGACGCCAGGCGCTCGCCGACGCCGCGTGGGCGGAGCTAATGCCGACGACGTTCCGCGTCGTGCAGCGCCGCATCGACCCGTTCGAGGCCCACGCGCTCAGCGAGCTGCTCGCGGACGAGGCCGTGTCGCCGTGGCAGATGAAGCTCGCGCCGCGCCTCGAGCGCCGGCACCCGGTCCGCCCCGGCGTCGATCGGCCCGCGCGCGAAGACGGTCCGCTCGAGCTTCCGTCCGCCGACTCCGACGACGTTCACGGCGAGGACTCCTTCGCGGTTCTCGGCCGCTGGGGTGTGCTCGGTGCGGACGCGGCCCTCGCGCGCGCACGCGTCGAGCGCGACCTCGAGCCGCACCTGCTCGACTGGGAGGGCATCGAGGATCCCGTCGCGAAGCGGGCGTGGGAGCTCGCGACGCGCTGGCGCCCCGCGAGCGGGCTGGAGCTCTCGTGCGCGAAGGAGCTGGAGCATCCGCGGTGGAGCGAGCTCTTGCGTACCGAGCACCGTACCTACGCGCGTCGCATGCGCAGTGTCGCGCGCGACCGCCGCCGGGCATGGGACGGGCGCGTGCCCAACTACTTCGAGTCCGCACACGATGCGACGGATGTGCCGCGTTTCGTCACCACCCTCGACGCGCCCCTGCAGGAGGCGCTGCACGAGGAGTTGTCCGACGCGCTCGCGCGCTTCGACGCCGCGCTCGTCATGGGCATCGTCGTCGAGGTGGAGTCGGGTGATGTGCTCGCGATCGACTCGGTGCACGCTTACCCGAGCAGCGGCTTCGCGCCGATCCGATACGCGTTCACGCCCGGCTCGACGTTCAAGCCGATCATCATGGCGATCGCGCTCGACCAGGGCGTGACCTATCCGAGCGAGATGCTGCCGACGCACGTTCCCGACGGCATCGTCGTGCGTCAGGGACGCGTCGGTCCGCGCCGCATCCGCGAGGCCGAGGGGGCGCCGACCGAGGAGGCGATCTCCGTCGAGAACGGGCTCGCGCACTCGGTGAACGCGATCCTCGTTCAGATCGGCCTGCGTGTCCCCGCGGACGTTCTGCGCGGGCGGCTCGTCGGTCTCGGCTACGGCACGCGCCCCGACGTCGGGCTCGGCCCGGAGACGGCGGGCTACGTGACGCCGCTCGACGACGAGGGCACGTGGAACGCGGTCTACACCCACGCCTCGGTCTGCTTCGGCCATGAGGTAACGACGTCGCTGTGGCAGCACGCCGCGGCGATGGCGAGTCTCTTCCGCGGCGGCCTCGCGCGTCCGCTGCGGCTGATCGCGGCGGTCGAGCAGGGTACGCAGCGCTGGGAACTCCCGCTCGCGGGCGGGAAGCGCGTGCTGTCGCGCGAGGCGTGCGAGGCCGTGCGCGAGATGATGGAGATGGGCGCGCGCGAGGGCACGGGCGATCGCGTCGCCGGCCCCGATCACTGCCCCGAGTTCGAGTTCATCGGGACCAAGACGGGCACGACCGAGAAGGTTCCAACCGAGATCTGCGCCCACGTCGAGATGGCGCACCACGCCGAGCACGGGCGCGATCGCACGAGCTGCGCGCGCGAGCACCTGACGGCGATGCGTGGCCGGCGCGACCACAAGGGCATCCGCAAGACTTGCTACACCTCGTCGATGTGCGCGGTGGGGCGTCTGCCGGGCTCCGAGCGCGAGATCCTCACGTTCGTCGTCGTGGAGGAGCCGCGCGCGAAGGAGAAGTTCGGCGCGGACGTCGCGGGGCACACGACCGTGCGCGTGTTGCGCAGGGCGTTCGACTTGATGCCCGAATACCGCGCGCCGTTGGAGGCGGAACACGAGCCGAGCGCACTGGGTCGCCGTGCGGACGGCGCCCTGTTCGAGGGCACGCGGCTCGAAGGCGATTGGTTCAACCCGAGCGACATGCCTTGGGCCGAGCCGGACTACGTCGAAGGAGCGGGCTTCTGATGAAGAGAGCGAGTTTCTCATGATTCGGCTCGCCGACCTCGTGCGCCGTCTCGGCGGCCGCTGCGAGCTGCCCGATGCCGGGCCGACGATCTGGGACGTTCACCTCGACTCGCGCCGTGTCGGCGTCGGCGATCTCTTCGTCGCGCTGCCAGGTGCTTCGGCTGACGGCGCGGGCTTCGTCTCCGACGCCGTCGCCCGCGGGGCCGTCGCCGTGCTCGCACCGAGCGAGCTCGACCTGCGCGGGGTGCCCGTCGAGCTGCCGGGCCTCGACGTCGTCCAGTGGGTCCACCCCGACGCGCGGCGCGCGGCGGGACTCGCGGCCGCGGCCGTTTGCGGCGAGCCGGCGCAGCACCTCGCGGTGTGCGGCATCACCGGAACGAACGGCAAGACGACGACGGCGCACATCCTCGGCCACTTGCTCGAGCACTCCGGACGCGCGCCTGCCGTGCTCGGAACCGCGGGGCACCGGCTGTCCGGCGGGCGCGCGCTCGAGGCCAGCCACACGACGCCCGACGCGCCCGAGCTGCACCGGCTGTTCCGGTTGCACCGGCTCTCGGGCGGCGACTGCGTCGTGATGGAGGCGAGCTCGCACGCGCTGCTTCAGGAGCGCACCGCGGGCATCGACTTCACCGTGGCCGTCTTCACGAATCTGACGCGCGACCACCTGGACTACCACGGCGACATGCCGAGCTACGTCCGGGCCAAGGCGCGCCTCTTCGAACAACTCGGGCCGTATTCCGCGGCCGTCCTCAACGCCGACGACCCCATGTGGGAAACGATGGCCGAGGCGGCGCGCGAACAGGGCGCCCGAGTGGTGACGTACAGCACCAGGTCGGACTCCGACCTGCGCGCTGCTCGACTGAGTACCGACCTCCAGGGTTCGCGCTTCGTACTCGATGGGATGGGGATCTTCTCGAAGGAGATGCGGTTGCCCCTGCGAGGCCGGTACAACGTCGAGAACGCGCTCGCGGCTGCGGCCGCTGCGCGCCTGATGGGGGCGAGTCCTTCTGACGTCTCGGAAGGGCTCGCCACCACCTCCGCCGCACCCGGTCGGCTCGAGCCGATCCCGACGGGTTCGCGCGGATTCGAGCTGTACGTCGACTACGCACATACGCCGGACGCGCTCGAGCGCGTGCTCGTCGCCCTGCGCGAGGACCTCGATGCGCGCGAAGCCGACGGTGACCCCAGCGCGGCGTCGCAGAATCGCGGACGGCTGATCGTCGTCTTCGGCTGTGGCGGCGATCGGGACGCGGGCAAGCGGCCGGAGATGGGGCACGTCGCGACGCGCCTCGCCGACGTCGCGATCGTCACCAGCGACAACCCGCGTGGCGAAGCGCCCGAGCGCATCGTCGCGCAGATCCTCGACGGAGTGGAGCCCGGCGCGCCCGCGGAGCCCTTGATCGAGGTCGACCGGCGCCGGGCGATCCAGCGCGCCGTCGAGGTGGCCCTGCCCGGCGACGTCGTCCTCGTCGCGGGCAAGGGGCACGAGCGGGGGCAAGTGATACAGGGGTGCGTCGTCGCGTTCGACGACCGCGTCGTGGCCAAGGAGGTTCTCTCTTGACGAGTCTGATGCTGAGCGACGTGCTGGAGTCGACCGGGGCCGTGCTCTTGCGCGGCGACGCGAGCCGGCCGCTCACCGGTGTCTCCACGGACACGCGGACCCTGCGGCGCGAAGAGCTCTTCCTCGCTCTCTCGGGGCCGAACTTCGACGGCAACCGTTTCGCGGGAGAAGCGGTCGAGCGCGGTGCGGGCTGTCTTCTGTTGCGCTCGGACTTCGAGCCGCTCGAGGAAGACGCGCAGCTCGTGCGCGCGGTGCCCGGCGACGTGCCGATCGCGGCGTGCCATTCGCCGCGGCGTGCGCTCTCCGACCTCGCGGCCTGGCACCGCCAGCGGCTCGACATCCCCGTCGTCGGGATCACGGGCTCGTGTGGCAAGACCTCGACCAAGAACATCCTGCTCGAGCTCCTGAAGGACCACTTCTCCGCGGTCGGCAGCCCCGCCTCGTTCAACAACGACATCGGCGTGCCGCACACGCTGCTGATGGCGGACGAGCGAACCGAGGCGCTGGTCGTCGAGATGGGGACCAACGCGCCGGGCGAGATCGCGGGCCTGTGCCGCACCGCCCGGCCGAACGCGGGCATCATCACGAACGTGGGCGCGTCGCACCTCGAGGGCCTCGGGTCGGTCGAGGGGGTCGCGCGCGAGAAGGGCGAGCTGGCGGCATCCTTGCCCGAGTCCGGCTTCTGCGTGCTCAACGCGGACTGCCGTTGGACAGAATCCTTGCGCGACACGACGCGCGCGCGGGTGATCACGTTCAGCGTCGAAGGCATGAACGGTTCGACGGGCGATCTCGACGCCTCCGAAGTCTGGTTTCACGCGGGCGGCACGACCTTCAAGCTGCGCAGCGAGTTCTTCGGTGTCCGCGAGGTCACGATGCCGCTGCTCGGACTGCACACGGTCCAGAACGTGCTCGCCGCGCTCGCGGCCGGTGTCGGGATGGGCCTCGACGTCGATAGCGTCCTGCCAGCGACGACGCGCTTGCGCGATGGCCGCCGGCGCCTCGAGCGCATCGAGGTTCGCGGCATGACGCTGTTCGACGACAGCTACAACGCCAACCCCGAGTCGGCGCGCGCCAGCGTGCGTGTCCTCGCCGGCCAGCACGGCCACGCCCGGCGCGTGCTGGTCTTGGGCGAGATGCTCGAGCTGGGCGAGTTCGGTGCCGAGCTGCACCACGAGATCGGTGTCCACGCCGCCCAGGCCGGCGTCGACATGCTGTTGCTCGTCGGAGAGCTGACGCGCGCGACCGCCGCGGGCGCACTCGAGGGCGGCCTGCCGGCCGACCGGATCGTGCACTTCGACGACTTGTACGATGCGCTCGATGTCGTCCCCACCCTCCTGCGCGACGGCGACGTCGCGCTCGTGAAGGGCAGTCGCGCGACTGGCCTCGAGCGTCTCGTCGAACGTCTCGTGGAACCCGCGGCCGCGGTCGCGGAGTGACATCTGATGCTGCCTGAGCTCTTTCGCGAACACTCCGACCTCGCGTTGTTCGGGTACATCTCGTTCCGGATGGCGATGGCGGGCCTGACCGCCTTCGCGCTCGCGCTCGCTTTTGGCGCGCCGACGATCCAATGGCTCAAGCGCCACCGCGTCGGTGAGGACGTCACGAAGACGGATGCGTACGAGCTCGGCAAGCTGGCCCAGAAGATGGGCAAGCACGACACGCCGACGATGGGGGGCAGCTTCCTCGTCGCGTCGTTGCTCCTGTCGGTTCTGCTCTGGTGCCGTCTCGACAACCTGCACGTCGTACTGGCGATGGTGCTGACGGCCGGTCTCGCCGCGGTTGGCTTCGTCGATGATTTCAAGAAGCTGACGATCCGCCATTCCAAGGGGCTCAGCCCGCGCGCGAAGCTTGTCGGGCAGACCGTCGTGACGCTGTTCGTCATGGGCGCGCTCGCGTGGTACGCGCACGCGTCCGATCGGTTCTCGCTGCTCTCGATCTATCCGCCGTTCTTCAAGGACGTCTCCATCTCGTTCGGCGAGAGCGCCGTCGGCATCGTGCTCTTTCTCGCGTTCGGCTGGCTCGTTGTGGCCGGCACGTCGAACGCCGCGAACATCACCGACGGGCTCGACGGGCTCGCGGCGGGGTGCATGCTGATCTCGGGGCTCGCCCTCTCGGTCTTCTGCTACGTGACCGGCCGCTCGGACTGGAGCGAGTACTTGCTCTTGCCCTACATCCCGGCCGCGTCCGAGATGGCGGTCGTCGGCGGCGCGCTGTGCGGCGCGTGCATGGGCTTTCTCTGGTACAACGCGTTCCCCGCGAAGGTCTTCATGGGGGACTCGGGTTCGCTCCCGATCGGTGGGCTCCTGGCGTGGATGGCGCTCGTGTCCAAGCAGGAGCTCGTGCTGCCGTTGCTCGGCTTCGTCTTCTTCGCGGAGATGGGCTCGAGCGCTCTCCAGCGCACGTGGTACCGACGGACGGGGGGCAAGCGCCTCTTCACGATGGCGCCGATCCACCACGGCTTGCAGCTCAAGGGCGGGATTTTCAAGCCCGGTGCCGCGCCGTGGCACGAAGTCACGATCGTCGTTCGCGCCTGGATCGTCGCCGCCGCGTGCGCGATGGCCAGCCTGGCCCTTTTGAAGGTGCGCTGAGGCTCGCATGGCTCGTTTTCGACGTCGCCCGGCCGCCCAGCTCGCGGGCATGGAGCTGCCCGAAGAGCATCAGCTCACGTTCGCCGAGCGCCTCGACGGACTGACGCGTCGCGCCTTCGTGCTCGACCCGACGGGCCCCGCGCTCGGCGTGTTCTTCTGCGTGCTCGCGTTGATCGCGCTCGGGTTCCTGTTGCAGGTCAGCCACGCCGCGACGACGGTGCCGCCCGAGGCGCTGCAGGGCGAGATCGTGCATCTGCTCGGCTACCGGCTCCTGGGGCTCGCGGTGATGCTCGGCGCGTTCCACCTCGGCCCGCGCGGGATCAAGCGCTTCGTCCCGGCGCTGACGGCCGTCGTGATCCTCACGCTCGCCGCCGTGTACGTGCCGTTCGTCAATGCGCACGTCAACGGCTCGCGGCGCTGGCTCGAGCTGCCGATCGTCTCGACGACGGTCCAGCCCTCGGAGCTGGCGCGCGTCGTCATCGTCCTGTGGGTCGCGGGGCGCTGCGTGCAGCTCGGTCCGCGCGTGCAGGACGCGCGCACGGGCTACCTGCCGATGCTCTTGTTCGGGCTCATGCTCTTCGGGCTGATCCTCGGCGAGCCCGACATCGGCGGCGCGCTGCTCTTTTTGATCTGCTTCATCTCGACGCTCTGGGTCGGCGGCGCGCGCCAGAGCCACGTCGCCAGCTCGGTCGTCCTCGGAGGCGGTGGAGCCCTCTTGCTCGGCGTGTCGCTCTTCGCCTACGTCCGCGAGCGCCTCGCGGTGTGGATCGGCGAGAGCTCCAACGACCAAGTCACGCGCGCGGCGGAAGCGATCGCAAGCGGCGATCTGTTCGGCGTCGGCTTCGGCCACGGCGGCTTCCGCAACGCCAACCTGCAGTACATGCAGAGCGACTACGTGTTCGCTCTGGTCGGCGAGGAGCTGGGCTTCGTCGGCATCCTGGTCGTGCTGGGCCTCCTGTTCAGCTACGTCTGGTTTTCCCTGCGCCTCGTGCTGTCGATCCGGGAGCGCTACGACGCCCTGGTCGCCTTCGGCTTGCTCGTGTCGGTGGCCTTCCAGGCCATGCTCCACGTGCAGGTCGTCACGGGTCTCGCTCCCCCCAAGGGCATGAACCTCCCCTTCATCAGCGAGGGCGGTAGCGCGCTCATCGCTTCGTGTCTCGCGATCGGACTCGCTCTCGGTGCCGTGCGCCGTGTGCCCGACTCGCCGAGGTCATGAGTCATCTCTCTCTCTCTGTCGTCTCTGTCCTTTACCCCATCCCCAACCATGCAACAGATCGAACGCGTCGGCGTCATCGCCTTGCTGCTCATGGTCGTCACCATCGTCGTCGTCGCTCTCTGGGACGACGGTGGATCTGCCGTCGACGAAGAAGCTGCACAGGCCGAAGAGCAAGCGCGCGAAGCAGGCCCACGTCCATCCGAGCGCCCCGAGGCCCAGCCCCGGCGGCCGCGTGAGGAGCCCGTGTCGCGCGGTCAAGTCGGTCGCGACGAACCGTTGCGCTCGACGCGCGCCGGTACGCGGAAGCGCACGACCGCGCCCCTCGACCCGTCCGTCCATTCCGGCGACACGACGAGCGCCGAGACGCGCCGCGCCGAGACGTCGCGGCTGAACCCTCGCCGCGAGAGTGGCCAGCGCTCGCGGCGCGACGAAGAGCGGACGCGCCTCTCGATTCCCGAGCAGGATGCCCGGTCGGGCCGCGTCACCGAGGGGATCGAATTCGGCCCGCGGCGTCGCAACGAGACGCGCCAGCAGCCGCGCACGGATCCGGAGCGCCGAGGCCACACGACAAGGACGGAGCCTCTGGCCCAGTCGCAGGCCCCGCGCGTGACGCCGACCGTCCGCGCGCAGCCGGCGAGCTCGCGCACCGCGCAGGAGCCGCGACCGTCGGGCTCGCGCACGTACGTCGTGAAGGCTGGCGACAGCCTCGAGCGTATCGCGCGACGTGAGCTGGGGGAGGGGGCGCGCTGGCGTGAGCTCCAGGCGCTCAACGGAGGCGTCGACCCCTTGAAGCTGCACGTCGGGCGCAAGCTCGTCCTGCCCGGCGGCGAGGGCCAGCCTGCGCCGAAGAAGCCCACAGGCCCCCAGCCCAAGCCCGAGCGCAAGAAGAAGAGCAAGGCCGCGACCGACGGACGCATCTACGTCGTCAAGGCGGGGGACATCCTCGGCCGCATCGCCCAGCGCGAGCTCGGCAGCTCGCGCCATTGGCGCAAGATCCTCGACGCCAACCCCAAGCTGAACCCCGACCGCCTCTTCGTCGGCGCGAAGATCGTCCTCCCCGAGGTCGACGGCGCGCCCGAGGAAGAGCGCCGCCTCGTCGCCAAGGCCGACCGCCCGGTCGACAACACCTACCGCGTGCGATGAGCGAACGAAGCCGATCGACCTTCCTGCTCGGCTGCTTCGGCGTGGCCGTGCTTTACCTTCCCGACTGTGCCCGTATCCTCGCGGGGGAGCCGGCCGCCTCCGTCGTGCACGCGGCCGAGCCGTCCACGGTCCTCGTTCCGTCGGACCTCGTTGGCCGCGAGCCCGACACGGTGGGCGAGGCCGTCGCCTCTGCCCGCCGGGCCGAGGACCTGGAGTACGTCGGAGGACAGTGATGAAAGAACCCGCCTGCATGCCCGGACCGAGTGGCCCGGGGATGCAGGCGGGTTCGGTTCGGCTCGCGATCGCGGGCGGAGGTACGGGGGGGCACATCGTCCCTGGCCTGCACCTCCTGGACCATCTGCGGGCCAGCCCCTCGCTCCTGACGGATCTCCTATGGTTCACCAGCGGGCGAGCGGTCGAGGCCAATGTCCTGGCCGGCCTCGCCGCGCGCGCCCCCGATGCGCGCGTCGAAGAGGTTGCCCTCTCGATCGAGCGTGAGGGCGGAGGTGCGCCGAGCCCTGCGCGCCTGACCCTGCGCCTGCCGCCCAACGTGTTGCGCGCACGCGCCGCGCTGCGCGCGCACCGCTCCGAGGTGCTGCTCGGCCTCGGCGGCTTCGTCACGGCCCCGGCCGTGCTGGCCGCGCGCACGTTGGGCATTCCGGTCTGTCTGCTGGAGATCAACGCGTCCGCCGGTCGCGCGACGCGCACGCTCGCGCCGCTGTGTGCGCGCGTGCTGCACGCCTGGGATGAGACCTTGCCGGCCGTGGACCGGCGCGGGGAGCGACACAAGCTCGTCGGACCGCCGCTCGCTCCCGGCTTCGCTCGGCGTGACGCTTCACCCACGGCCCTCGCGGGCGCAAAACAGGCTATCGGCTTCGACCCGCGGCTGCCGCTGCTGGTCGTTCTCGGCGGGAGCCAGGGCGCGCGGGGACTGAACGACTTCGTGCGCGCGTCGGTCGTGGAGTGGTGCGAGCGCGGCATCGCGGTCTTGCACCAGGTCGGACCGGGTCGCCGCGCGGAGGGCGCACGGGAGAGCGAGCACTACCGTGCCGTCGAATACGTCGCGGACGTGCGCGCCACGCTCGCCGCCGCCGACCTCGTGCTCTGCCGTGGCGGCGCTTCGACGCTGGCCGAGGTCGGTGCGATGGGTGTGCCCGCGTGGATCGTTCCGTACCCGCACCACGCCGACCGGCACCAGGAGCGCAACGCGCGCGGGCTCGGGGACGGCGTGCGGGTCGTGCCCGAGTCGGAGCTCGGGCCGGGGCTGGCGGAGGAGCTGATGCACCTCGTCTCGGACGCCGGCGCGGTGGAGCGGGCGAAGATGGGACGCGCTCTCGTGGGGAGCGTGCCGTCCGATGCGGCGGCGAGCGTCGTGGAGGAGCTCTTCGCGGTGCGCCGGACGCCAGCTCGCTGAGCGGTCAACGCTCGACGAGCACCTCGTCGGCGAGCAGGCGCTCCAAGATCACGCCCGCGGTGATCTCGTGGGCCAGGGCCGTGGGGTGCGGGTCCTTGTCGCTGAACTGAAGAGCCGCAGCGGACTCGGGCGTGTTCGTGTGGAGGAGGTAGTCGCGGCGAGCATCTGCCGACTCGACGAAGGGGAGTCCCATGCTCTCACAGGTGTCGCGCACGTAGGCGGGCAGCTCGTCATGCGAGACGACCAGAATCCGAAAGTCATGGGATTCGCTCAGCGCGCAGAGCTCCCGTAGTGCGTCCTCGAAGGGGCCGAAGCCGATCATCTGCGCGTACTCGCTTCGCACCACCTGGGGATCGTTGATGTGACCCCAGGTCTCGTCGTCGAACGGCGTCGAGATCAAGGTGGTGCCGCGATGTCCCGACGTCATCACGTTGTTCAGGAAGTCCCTGAGGAACGAGCGCCGCAGGGAGAGGTAGTCGGGCTTGCGTCGAACGAAAGCCGGTAGGTCGAGGTCGTTGTTCACGAAGCCTACGAGCACCAGGTCCGGCTCGAGGTCGAGTGCGTGCTTCTTCAGCGTTTCGACCTGCATCACCGTGTTGTAGCCGGGCACCGCCGTGTTCACCGTTTGCCAATCGAGTTCCGGACGAGCTTCTCGGAGCCGCCGTGCGAGGACGGCCAAGTAGGGCTCTTCGTCGCCAACGCGCCAGCCGAACATGACCGAGTCACCGATCCCGACGATTCGCCGCGTCCGCTCGGTCGGAGGGCCGGCGGGTTCTGGGCCACGGAATCCACGCACGTTCGTCGTGACGGCCGCACCTCGGAAGCGCACGTCGAGACCCGGGATCAGCTCGTAAACGATGCGCGGCTCGGTGCTCACTCGGAGCATCTGCCCCAGAGCGACCGCCTCTCCGGGAGGAGGCGCGGCATCCTGGTGGGGGCTCAGGGTCCCTACGTCTCGGGCGCGCGCAAGCGCACGGAGCGTCACCTCGGCGGCGAGCACAGCGACGAGCGGCAGGGCAGCGCATTGCGCACACCGGACGGCGGCAACGCGCGGCTGTTCTGCGGACAGCACGATCATCCCCATGCTGGCTGTCGCGACGGACCCGATCAGAAGCACGTGCTGGTTGCGGGACAGGAAGCCGAGCGTCGTGTCGACTTCGAGCATGGTCAGGGCCAGGGCGGCGATGGTGCTCGCAACAGCGATGCCCAGCGCAAGCCAGGGAACCGGCTTCAGGCGACGCGACAGCCGCCGTGAACGGCCAGGATCGACAGCGATCCACCACGCGATCAGGACGCCGGCGAGCGAGGTAGCCAGGAAGATGGCGTAGAAGTAGCTGTATCGGCCGAGAACGGTCGGGTAGTCGCTCTGCCGCAGGCCTGCGACCAGCGTGAGCGCGGAGGCGACGACTGCGACTGCAGTAGGCACGGGCGAGGAGTCGTCGTGCTCCCGTCGCGCTCGATTCATGAGGCGCCTTTGCCCATGAGAACGACCAGCGGAGTACGCAGGAGGATCTTGGCATCGACGCCCAAGCTCCAGTTGCGAACGTACGCGAGGTCCAGCCGGACGAGTGCTTCCTCCGGGAGCTCATTGCGGCCGGAGACCTGCCACAGTCCGGTCATCCCCGGGCGCACGCCCTGGCGCTCCTTGGCCCATCCGCCGTACTGGGGAAAGAGGCTCGGAGCTCACTCGATCCCCCCGCTCAGGCGCGTCTGGAGCCAGGCGCGGGCGAAGCGCCAGTCGCGTTTCACGGTGTTGGGGTGGACGGTCAGCGTCGCGGCGACTTCCTCGACGCTCAGCCCGCCGAAGTAGCGCAGCTCGACGACGTGCGCTTGCCGCTCGTCGCGCGCTGCCAGCTCCTCCAGGGCTCCATGCAGGGCCAAGAGGTCGACGGAGGATCCCGAAGCTCCGAGCGCGAGTTGGTCGAGGCTGACCTGATGCGCACCCCCGCCACGCTTGGCGGCCGAGTGGCCGCGCGCGTGGTCGAGCAGGACGTTGCGCAAGACCCGCGCAGCCAGGGCCATGAAGCTGATGCGTCCATGCGCGCCGACCGACTGGACGTCGATCAGGCGCAGGTAGGCCTCGTGAACGAGCGCCGTCGGCTGCAGCGTGTGGTCCAGCCGCTCCCCCCGCATGTAGTGCCCGGCCAGCTGCCGCAGCTCGTCGTAGATGACGGGGAGGAGCTGTGCTGCGGCACGGGGATCACCCCCGAAGTGTGCCTCGAGGGACTTTGTCGCGCTCGCTCTCGAGTTAGGCATGGGCAGGCTGTCGGGTCGCCCGAGCCGCATCTGCCGCGAAGGCGATCAGTTCTAGATTCTGGCATGCGCTGCGAACGCGCAACTGGCTTTCGGCCGTCGGCATTTCGCCCAAAACGCGAAACGCGGTGCTTGGCGAAAGCACCGCGTTTCCCGTTCCGTGGTGACGGGGTCGCACCCCGTCCTGTTTGCGTCGGGCATCAACCCTGCTCGATGATCTCTCCGTCCTCGTCGCGCTCGACCTCGGGCGCGCCTTCGGGGACTTCACCGTTTTCCTTGGCGACCGCTTTCCAGTACTTGCGGTCGAGGCGGCGTTCCATCTTCTCTTCGCGCTTGCGGCGCTTCTCGATCTCGCGCTTGCGCTTCTCGAACGTTTGGGGGCTCTTGTTGCGTGCTATGGGTGGACCTTCCTTTCGCGGGCGGCGGCTGCCGAGTGTCGTCGAACACCCATACTAGGCGTTCGGACCGCCTACTCGTAGGGGGAAGACGGATCGCTTTCGTCTTCGGAGCGAGGAAAAACCTCCCGCCGGTGGTCCGTTCCGA
This sequence comes from bacterium, assembly GCA_024226735.1. GTDB lineage: Bacteria > Planctomycetota > UBA1135 > UBA1135 > JAAELL01. The sequence continues at coordinate 21,112 of JAAELL010000214.1, forward strand.
GCCTCGAATGACAGTTCGTTCAATCCTGTGCAGGGTCGGCGGCGTCGTCGGGGCTGAGCGGCTTGGCCGAGCGCCAGGCCTCGACGGCCTCCTTCGCGCCCTCGATCTCGGCCTGGGGCACGAGCACGCGGACGCCCATCGTGCCCAGCATGCGCTGGGAGCTGCCGAATTCGTCGGTCAGCTCCGACCCGGGGATGACGGCCGAGAATCCCTCGCTGACCAGAAAACCCTTGACGATCATCGCTTCGGAGGGGGAGGACGCGTGGTAGGCCAGGGCGAGTTCGGCGCTCATGGTGGGAACTGTCTCTGCGGGGGGACGGGAATCCCGGCCCGATCCTTAAACCGGGGTTGGGGGTTCGCTAGGAATACACCGTGGCAAACGGAACATTCACCTCCATCCCGGTCCTTTCTTCGCGCGGCGCGGCCGAGCTGCCGTCCCGCATCCACCTGATTGGGGCAGGGGGTGCCGGACTTTCGGGTGCCGGCCGCCTGCTCGTGGCCCGCGGGCACGTGCTTTCGGGGCACGACCGCGATCCATCGCCCTTCACGCGGGCGCTGTCGGAGCTCGGCGTGCCGCTCGCGCTCGGCGCATCGACCGCGGGCGATCTGCCGGACGACACCGAGGCCGTAGTGCGCTCGGCGGCGGTCGGTGAGGACGACCCGCAGGTGGCGCTGGCGATCGAGCGCGGGCTGCCGGTCTTCAAGTACAGCGAGCTGCTCGGGGCGCTCGCGCCGCCGCGGCGGACGCTGGCGGTCGCGGGCACGCACGGCAAGACGACGTCGGCGTGGATGCTCTACCACGCTCTGGCGGGCGTGGGCGGGATGGGGACGGGCGCCGGTGCGCCCGGGGCGCTCATCGGTGGCGTCGATCGTCTTCTGGGAACCAATGCGGTTGCGCCGGGCGAGGACGGCTGGTTCGCGTGCGAGGCGTGCGAGTACGACCGCAGCTTCCTCGCGCTGGCGCCGCGCGGCGCCATCGTGACCAACGTCGAAGCGGATCACCTCGACTGCTTCGGGACGCTCGAGGCGCTGGAGCAGGCCTTCGCGCGGTTCGCCGATCGCATCCACCCGGACGGCCTGCTCGTCTGTGGGCCCGACGTTCCCGAGCGCGTGATGGACGCGGCCGCGTGTCGCGTGTGGCGACTGGGGCGCGAGCTGCACCTCGACTTGCTTTCGGAGCGCCGTGGTCGCTTCGAGATGCGTCTGCGTGGACCGGGCTGGGCGACGCCCAGGATCCAGCTCGGCGTCCCGGGCGAGTTCAACACCGAGAATGCCGCGCTCGCGCTCGCGCTCGCGATTGGCCTCGCCGCTCACGAGGACGGGCCCGGCTCGATCGAGCTGGCCGCGGAACGTGCCGCGCACGCCGTCGGGCGTTTCGCCGGCGCGGCGCGCCGCTTCGAGCCCTGGGGCCAGATCGCCGACGTCGACGTCGTGCACGACTACGCCCACCATCCGACCGAGGTCGCCGCGACCCTCGAGGCCGCCCGGCGCGTCTTCCCCGGCGTTCCGCTCCACGTCCTGTTCCAGCCGCACCAGGCGAGCCGCACGGCGCGCTTCCTCGACGACTTCGTCGAGGCCCTGCGCGCCGCCGACCACGTCGTCGTGTCGGACGTCTACGGCGCTCGCAAGCACATCGACAGCGAAGGCGCGGGAGCCCAAGAGCTCGTCGCGCGGCTCGTGCGCGCCGGCGTCGACGCGACGCATGGCGGGCCCGTGCAGGATGCGGGACGCCTCTTCCGTGACCGACTCGGCTCCACCGGCGCCGCCCTCGTCCTGGGCGCCGGCGACATCGATGGTATTCGCGATGAGCTCCTCGACCCTGTGGCCCTGCGTCGCGATTCGTGAGGCGTCGCTCGCCGAGCGCACGACGATGCGCGTCGGCGGACGGGTCGAGTGGCTGCTCGAACCGACGACTCCCGACGAGCTCGCCGCCGCCAACGCGGCGGCGCGCGACCGCGGGCTACGGCCGCGCGTGCTCGGCGGCGGCGCGAACGTGGTGATCGATGACGGGCTCCTGCCGGGCGTCGTGATCTCGACCGAGCGTCTGCGGCGCGTGTTCCGCCCGCTCGCGGGCGAGGCCGGGGCCGAGTCCGAGACCCTCGACGCCGAGGTCACTCCGGCCGCGATCGCTCCGCCCGATCCCGCCCAGGACCCGCGGCTGGTCGTCTGGTGCGGCGCGACCCTGCCGGCGCTCTTGCGCGCCGCGCGCGACCTCGGCTACTCGGGACTCGAGGGCATCGTGGGCGTGCCCGGCTACGTCGGCGGTGGCGTCGCGATGAACGCGGGCGGGCGCTGGGGGGAGATGTGGGACGTGATCGAGAGCGTGCGCGTGATCGACGAGGACGGCGAGCTGCGGGACCTCGCGCGCGACGAGTGCACACCGAGCTACCGCAACGCGAACCTGGGCGAGAGGATCGTCGTGGGCGCCGTCCTGCGCTTCCACCCCGAGCCGGTGCTCGTGATCCGCGAGCGCATGCGCGACTACCTCGTGCAGAAGAACGCGGTGCAGCCGGTGACCGAATGGTCGGCGGGGTGCGTCTTCAAGAACCCCGATCCCGAGCGCTCCGAGGGGCGTTCGGCGGGCAAGCTCGTCGATGACTGCGGGGGCAAGGGCCTCGAGCGCGGCGAGGCGATCGTCAGCCCCCTGCACGGCAACTTCATCGTCAATCGGGGGAAGGCGACCGCGGTCGACGTCTTCACGCTGATGGAGGACGTCCAGGACCTCGTGGCCCAGAAGACGGGGATTCGGCTCGAGTTCGAGGTCAAGCGCTGGCGGCCTTCGGACCCTCGCGAGTAGACTCTTGCGCTTCGCGTCGCGGCGGGAGCGGCGCGACCTTCGGCGTCCCAGGTGGGGGCGCGGAGGCCTAGCATCCCGAGGACACACGGACATGTCAGACGTCCAGGCGGCTCCGCAGGTCGTGGAGCCCTATCCACTTTCGAACCTTCGTCACTCCGTCGCGCACCTGATGGCCTCGGCCGTCGGCAAGCTCTTCCCCGGCGCGAAGTTCGGTTTCGGCCCCGACATCGAGCACGGCTTCTACTACGACTTCGATTTGTCGGAGCCGTTGACCGACAAGGATCTGCGCAGGATCGAGAAGGAGATGCGCAAGATCGCCAAGCGCTCGCCCGAGATCGTGCGCGAGGAAGTCACGCGCGAAGAGGCGCGCAAGCGGCTCACCGAGTGGGGCCAAGACTACAAGCTCGAAGCGCTCGAGCTGATCCCGGAGGGCGAGGCGATCTCGTTCTACGGGCACGGTAGCGGCGCCGAGGCGTGGGCCGACCTGTGCGAGGGACCGCACGTCGCGGGCTTCCAGTCGCTCGATTTCCACTTCAAGCTCCTCAGCATCGCCGGCGCCTATTGGCGTGGCAGCGAGGAGAACCCGATGATGCAGCGCATCTACGGGACCGCCTTCTGGTCGAAGGAGCAGCTCGACGAGCACCTCGAGTGGCTCGAGGAGGTCAAGCTGCGCGACCACCGCCGACTCGGCGCGGAGCTCGACCTGTTCTCGACGCACGCGGACGCGGGCGCGGGCTTCGTGTTCTGGCACCCGAACCTCGGTGTCGTGCGACGCGAGATCGAGGCGATGTGGTGGGACGAGCACACGCGCGGTGGCTACAAGCCGGTCTATACGCCGCACGTCTCGCGCGAGTCGCTCTTCGCCGTCTCGGGGCACCTGGAGAACTACGGCGAGATGATGTACGCGCCGATGGATCTCGACGAGCACCCGTACCGCGTCAAGCCGATGAACTGCCCGGGCCACGTCCTGATCTACAAGGATCGCGGACGCAGCTACCGTGAGCTGCCCCTGCGCTGGGCCGAGCTCGGCACCGTCTACCGCAACGAGCGTTCGGGCGTCGTGCACGGGATGCTGCGCGTGCGCGGCTTCACCCAGGACGACGCGCACATCTTCTGCACGATCGACCAGCTCGCCGACGAGATCGCCGGCGTGTGCCGCATGGTCGACAAGTTCCTAACGACCTTCGGCTTCGAGTACACCGCCTACCTCGCGACCCGGCCGGCCGACAAGACGATCGGCGAGGACGAGGTGTGGGAGCGCGCGACCGAGGCGCTCCGTCAAGCGGCGGAGTCGATCGACCTGCCGCTCGTCCTCGACGAGGGCGGCGGCGCGTTCTACGGGCCCAAGATCGACTACAAGATCAAGGACGCCCTGGGGCGCGAGTGGCAGAACTCGACGGTCCAGTGCGACTTCAACCTGCCCGAGCGCTTCGACCTGCACTACACCGATACCGACGGAATGCAGAAGCGTCCGATCATGGTGCACCGCGCCATCCTCGGCAGCCTCGAGCGTTTTGTCGGCGGATTGATCGAGCACTTCGGCGGCAAGTTCCCGTTCTGGTGCGCGCCGACCCAGGTCGCGTTGATCCCGATCCGGGAGGAGCACGCGGACTACTGCCGTACGCTCGAGGAGAAGCTCGCCGGCGAGCTGTTCCGCGTCGACGCGATGCTCGAGCCCGGTCACATGAACAAGAAGATCAAGCACGCTCAGAAGGAGCAGGTGCCGTTCATGCTGATCGCCGGTGAACGCGAGCGCGACGAGGGGACGGTCGCCGTACGCCGGCGCGGGACCCGCGAGCAGGAGGTCGTCAAGTTCGACGACTTCCTGGCGCGGATCCGCGAGCTGCGGGCGACGAAGGCGATCGGGCTGGACGGCTGAGGCGCTGCGGCGACATCACTCGAGACGGGGCACGGGCTCGATGACCGTGCCCCGTCTCGGTTCACAGGAACAGAACCGAGACCGCGTCGGTGAAGTTGCTCGACCCCAGATCGCGGAACCAGCACTGGAAGTTCCAGTTCTCGCCGGCGACGACCGCGCGCGGTGGGCTCAAGGGCAGCGCCGTGAGGTCGACGTCGATGCTCCCGGTCGGACCGACGATGATGCTGCCCGCCTGATTGAAGCGACCGATCCCGGCGCAACCCTGAAAGCCACAGGTCAGGCACAGGTTGCCCTGGCTTCCAGGCGGCATGAAGACGCCCTGGTTGGAGCCGACGAGGAAGTAGCCGAACTCGCCCGTCGGCAGGTCCGTCGCCGTCAGCGTCAGGTCGTTCTCCAGGACGATGCGCGTACCGGAGAGGGTGATGCGCGCCGGCGCACCAGACGAGTTCGGAATGGCCGGCGAGCAGTAGCGCGTGCCGTTCACGCCCTTGGGGATCGTGATGCTCGTGCTGCCCTGGCAGGGGATCGGGAACTGACTCAACAGCGTTCCATCCTGCCCGTAGTTGAACAGAGCGTTCGAGCCGATGCCCGTGAGCCACAGCGTCCCGTCGAGCCCGACCGCGATGCCTCCGACGCCCCCAACGCCCGTGAAAATGGTCCCGAGCAGCGCTCCGTCGCGCGAGTAGTGCCGCACGAGGCCGGTGTTGTACACGACCGTCCACAGTGAGCCGTCGGACGCGAAGTCGATGCCGCTCACTTCCTCAGTGCCGACGTCGATCGTGCCCAGCGGGGTTCCGTCGCGGCCGAGGTGATGGATCGAACTCCCGTTGTAGTCACTCACCCAGAGCTCGTCGGTCGCGTCGATCGCAGGTGTCAGAGGCTGGACCAGGCCCGGTGCCGTATAGGTCGCCACGTGGGTCCCGGCCGGCGTGTAGAGCTCCACGTCGCCGGTTTGATCCGAGACCGCGATCGTGCCGTCGGCGAAGACGCCGAGCGCGTAGGGCGTCTGCACCTCCGGCGTCGGCACGACGCTCAGCTCGACGCCGTCCGGCGAGAACGTCGCGATGCGGCTCGGAACGCGATAGGTCGTGAGCCAGTTGCCGTTCGTGTCGATCGCAGCACCGCTCCAGCGATTCGCCGAGCCACTGGTCGCGGACGAGACGAGCGTGCCGTCGGGGCGGTAGTGCCACAGCCCCGGACACTGACCGCCGCTGGTGCCGTAGGTGTTGAGCAGGATCTCGCCCTCGAGCACTTGAGCCTGCGCGGATGCCGCGAGCAGCGCGGCGAACACCGAAAGGAGCCTGGTCGGGGTCATCGGTCCAGGATACCCGAGCGCTCAATAGAACGTCACCGCGACCCCGTTCGTGAAGTTGTTCGTCGAGCCCGCGTCGCGGAACCAGCACTGGAAGTTCCACGTCTCGCCCGGCACGACCGCCTGGGTCGGGTTGACCGGAATCGCAGCCAGGTCGAGCAGTAGGCTCCCGCGCGGTCCCGTCACGATCTGGCAGGCGTCGTTGAAGCGCCCGATGTTACCGGCGAGGCACACGTAGCCCACGCTGCCGACGGGCATGGCGAAGCCGCTCGTCTGGCCCGCGAGGAAGTAGCCGAACCGGCCCGTCGGCAGGTCGGCGGCGAAGAGGATGGCCGTGCCGGCCGAGACCTCCGCGCTGCCCAGGAAGTCGATCGTCGCCGGCGCGCCGCTGGAGTTCGGGACGGCCGGTCCGCAGTAGAACTGGACCGCGGGCGTCTCCTTGCCGACGCGGATGCGCACGGCCTCGAGACCGATCGGGAACGTGCTGAGCAGGTTGCCCTGTCTGTCGTACTGATGGATCGAGTCGACGCTGTGGCGGCGCTGACGTGGATCGCGACGAGGGACGGCTTCGGGCGTGCGGACATGCCGATTCTCCTTGGCTGCTTGCGGGTCCCGTGCTCCAGGCGGCATCAGCGTACATCAGGGGCCGTGGGCCGGCGACGGGCCCACGGCCAACCACGCGCGGGCGCCGCTGCGCGACTACGAACCGGAATGCCCAAAACCGAGTTCCACGGGCCGGCCTTCGTCCGGCGCCACACAATGGAGCCGTGGGCTGGAGCCGAGTGCAGGTAGAGAGGAAGGTGGGGGATGCGAGCCGTCGCTCTGATTGCAGCTGTCGTCGCCGTCCTGGTTCTCGTGCTGTGGCGCACGGACCGTGCACCGTTTGGCCTGCAGCTCGATCAGGAGTCGAGCGCGCGTCGTGCGGCTCGACTCGAAGAGCCATCCGAGGGCGGGCGCGAGCCGCTGCGCGTGTCGAGCGCGCCGGCGGCGATCGGCTCGACTCGAGTCCTTCTGCGTGTCGTGGACTCCTTCGGCCAACCGCTCCCAGCCGTCGATCTGTTCGCCCTCTCAGCCAATACGCATGAGCTCGCCGGTCGAACCGACGAGGCCGGAGAGTGCCCGCTGGACCTCGACGAAGAACACGGCCGGGTCCTCGCCAGGAAGCGGGGCTTTGCGAACCGGATTGCCTGGTTGCCCGGTCCCCAGGGCGGAGGTCGGACCATAGAGATCGAGCTCGCGCGCGAGGGAGTTCTCCGTGGGCGGGTCGTGCTGCCGACCCAAGAGCCCGTCGGATCGGGTGTACAGGTCGTGGCCATTCGATCCGTGGCCCGTGGCTGGGCGAGCATCGGCTACGGGCGCCTGGTCGAAGCGCAGGATCCGCGCTGCCTCGTCGCCATCACGGATGACGCGGGTGCCTTCGAGATTCGAGGTTGCGACCCGGACGCGGAGTACGACCTCCTTGCCGGCGGGAAGGGACACGCTACGACCTTCCCCGAGGACCGCGCCGTCCAGGTCCGGCCGCCGACGGGACAGTCGATTGTCCTCGTCGTACACGAGCTGCTGGCCGCCAGGTTTCGAATCGTCGTGCCCGGCACGGACGTCGTTCCCCTCGAAAGCCTGCAGCGGCCCCGCAGAGGGGCGTACTCCTTCTTCCTGGGTCGTGAAGAGATCCGGCCGGCACCGTTCGTCGGCCCCGGCATCGAGCTCGCGGGGGTGGGCAGGGACCGCAAGAGCACGGTCGTGAGCGAGGAGCGCACCTTCGTCTTCGCGCGGGAAGCGCGCTTCGCGAACGCCGACTTGCGGTGCAAGCTCCGGCTGCCCCTCCACGAAGCGGCGGAGGTGCGTTTTCGGCCGGAGCCCCTCTCGCCAGAGACGCCGACGTTCGACCTGCCGGTCCCGCCGCACCCGAGCGGCTACGGGAGCGTCGAAGTGCGCTTCGCTTCCTCGCTCCACATCGGCGAGCACCAGCGTCTCTCGGACGTGGTCCAGCTCGAGATCGTCCCCCAGACCCAGCACCCTCCCTCGAAGATCGTCCTCGCCCTGGACATGGACCACGAGGCGCGAGTGGGCCTCGTCGACGGCGTACCGATGGGGGACTACAGGGCGCGCGTCCGCGTGCGGGACGGTGGCTTCCGCTACCCGCGGACACCCGGGCTCCCGCTGCACGTCGGAGCGGTCCCCGCGGTGCTGTCCGTGCTGGACGTCGACATCGGGTCGATCGAGCTCGTGCTACGCACGACGACCGGTGCGTTCTCGGGTCCCGTCCAGCTCTACGTGGGGTATGGCCAACCCCAGATCGAACCGGACGGATCCGAGGCGTGGAGGGTCGGTGCCGGGGCGCTCTGTTTCTTTGGCCCACCGTACCGAATCGGTGGACTGAGACCGGGACGGTACCGAGTCCACTTCGACAAGCCGCTCGCCGAAACGACGTTCGTCCATGTCGTCGGCGGACAGCGAGAGCTCGTCGAGATGGAGGTGCGAGAGCGGCACTGATGCCCCACCGCGGTGGGGCACCCCCCCGTTCGCTCGATGTCCAGCACCCTCACTCGATGTCCAGCACCCCGCCACGCTCGCTGCTCGTCAGCGTCGGCGTGCTCGCGCGGTAGTTCGCGTTGCGCGCGAGCGCCGCGCGCCACGGCACGTAGGCCGGATCGGCCGCGAAGCCGAGCGCCCGCACGGCGCGTTCGCGCGTTTCGTCGGAGCGCTCGTCGTCGAGCATCAGAGCGACGAGCCGGTCGACCGAGCGCTCGTCTCCGATGAAGCCGAGGGCCGAAGCGACCGCGCCGCGGGTCGTCTCGACTTCTGTCTTCTCGAGGCGCTCGAGCAGGTGCGGGACGAGCTGCGTGTCACCGAGCAGCCCGAGGGCGATCGCGACGCGCGAGGTGAGCAGCGGCTCCTCCTCGGCCTCGACGAGCAGGCCCTGCAGGGGCTCGATCGCTTCGCGCGCGCCCATCAGGCCCAGGCCCAGTGCGACGTAGGAGCGCGCGTCCTCGCCGCGCGCCTTCTTCAGCTTGGCGAGCAGCGTCTCCGCCGCCGTCTGGTCGCCGCGCAGCCCGCACGCGATCGCGTACGCGCCGAGGTCCGAGGCGGTGCGTGCGGTTCGCATCGCCCCGCGCAGCGCGAGGTCCGGCGCGCTCGAGCGCTCCTGGCCGCGTTCGGCGAGCCCGTGTCCGAGAACGCCGAGCCCGAGCCCGGCCCACGGCTTGACGTTCTTCTTGCCCCTCGAGAGGTGGTGCAAGAGATCCTTGCGCACCTCCTGCGTCCCGGTCCAGGCCGTTTCGCCCTGGCCGCCGCGGCTGCCGATCTGACCGAGCGCGATCAGGGCGTAGCGCCGCTCGAGCGGATCGCCGTGGCCCGCCGCGCGGTTGAGCGCCCAGCGGATCCAGCGATCGACCGAGTCCTGGTCGGAGTCGCCGAGCAGCCCGAGTGCGAGCACCGAGCTCTGGCGCACGATCGCGGGCTGACGCGCGCTCTTCTCGAGGGATGCGATCAGGAAGTCCGTCACGGCCTCCTTGATGATCCGCAGCTCGCTCGCGCGCGGCTCGATCAGCCGCGCGAGCGTCGTCGCCGTATGCGCGCGCACGATCGGGTCGTACACCCGATCGGCGGTGAAGTAGCGCATCAGGTACGTGATCTGGTTCTGCAGAGACGTCTCTGGCCCCGCGACCTTGCACGAGCCGCAGATGCACACGTTCGCCTTCGCTTCGAGCTCGAGCGGCACGAGCCCGATCGCGATCATCGCCGCGGCGCGCACGTCGCGCGCGCTCTCTGGGTCCTCGAGCAGATCGATCAGCGTGCGGATGACGCCGGATCGCAGCGCGGCGTCCGTCGATCCGCGCCCCACGAAGCCGAGCCCGTACGCCGCGAACGCGCGCAGGGGCGCGTCGATCGTCTCGCGCCCGGTCGCCTTGCACCCCGCTTCGGTGCCCTTGGCGATCTCCGTGAGCAGCTCGACGTTGCCGCCGTCGGCGAGCACGCCGAGCGCCACCGCGGCCGTGCGGTTGATCGTGTCGCCGCCTTCCTTGAGGAAGTACTCGAGCACGAAGTCGAAGGCCTTGCGCTCGGGGTGCCGCGGGTTGGCGCCGCCGATCTTGGCGACCGCGAGCATTGCACCCTGCACGTACTCGATGCTGCCGCCACCTTCGATGGCCTTCTGCAGCGCGGGGACGATCTTCGCATCGACGGTCTGCGGCTTTGCGCGGCCGCCGATCTGCTCGCCGCTCTGGCCCTTGCCGAGGTAGAAGTCCTCGCCCGCCGTCTTCACCACGCCGGTGTGGATTCCGCCCAGCCGCAGGTACGCGTCCTTGTTGAACTCCCACCACAGCTGCCAGGCCGTGACGTCCTCGATCGGTTCGCCGTCGAGCGTGTAGGGGCTGTTCGGATCGAAGGGGCCTGGCGCGCCGCCGCGCGGGCTCTCGGGCCGGCCGCCGAAGCCGGGCGGCTTGCCCGGTCCGGGGGTCGCCGGGGCAGGGGTGTTGGGCGCTGCCGGCGCGGGGGTCGAGCCAGTCGTGTCGCCGGGCCCCCCGTAGCTCGAAGTGTTCTGAGCGGGAGTCGTGGACGAGGTCGGGATTTCGCAGCTGCCCTGAGCCGCCGCTGCTTGCGTCCACGTGCCGAATGCGAGCGCGGCCAGAACGGCCGGCTTGACTGCCTTCGTCATCAGATTGTCCTCCGGTGTCCGGATGGGGGTCCGCCAGCCAGGTCCTCTACTGTAGGCGGGCTGGAGGACCCGGTGACCGTTAGGGGGGGCGAATGCCCCCCCTAACGCCGCTACGCGGCGTGGTGTTTACTGGTTCAACGGCTGACGCCGTTGAGACGGGGGCGCTCCGGAGCGACGGGGGATTGAGACGGGGGCGCTCCGGAGCGACGGGGGATTGAGACGGGGGCGCTCCGGAGCGACGCGAGGTTGAGACGGGGGCGCTCCGGGGCGAAGGGAAGCAGGGGCCGATGACCTCTCCGCTCGGGAGCCGGAAGTCGACTCAGGAAAGCTCATCCTTATGCCTCCTGCCGGTTACAGGACCTGGCAGCGCAGGACCACGAAGAGCGGGTTGGCTCCGGCGGCGCCCAGGACCGTGTATTCCCCGCTGGTGACGTTCGCGTCCGTCTGGAAGAGCACGGTGCCTTGCGAGTAGCTCGTACCGGTCTGCGCGGTGAGGGAGCAGCGGTCGGCGGACAGCGTGCGCGTCTGGCGATCGAAGTTCCCCGGGCGCATGCTGAGCTGGAACGTGCCGCTGCGAGAGGTCTCGAGCACGATCGTGAGCTGCCCGCCCGGCCCGACGACCGTGCGTACGAGCCCCATGGCGGCGCGCTCGAGGTTGGGGGTGCCCGCGAGCTCACGCATGCCCTCGATGAGCTCCTTGGGCAACTTCGGTCCGTCGATCGGCTCGTCGGTGCCGCGCACGAGATAGCACGAGAGCTGGATCTGCGTCGGCTCGACATCCATCTTCTTCAGGAAGCCGAGCATCTCGTCGACGCGCTCTTGCGTGTCGTGCAACACGAGCACGCGGCGCTCGTCGACGCGTGTCACCGTGCTGCTGCCCCTGCGGCTGTTCTGGCGGTACGGCTGGAGCGCGTCGTGGAGCGCGTCGATGGACACGAATCGGGCGGCGTACTCCGTCACGACGCGCGGAGGCTGGGTCTGGGTCTCGTAGCTCTCGTCGAGCTTCTTCAGCATCTCGATCGCGGGCTCGATCGCCGCCGGCAGGTCGTAGATCAGGATCGCGTTGCCGAGCTGCTGCATGTTCGGCTGTTGGATCGTCTTGCCGCCCGTTGGGTTGCGCAGGTAGATGTCGTGGCCGAGGAACGCGCTCGCGACCGGGAACAGCTCGCTGGCGCCCATGCGCGTGGGCTGGTAGCGCTGCATGACCAGGTCCGAGGGCGAGTGGTACGGCGGCTGGAAGAACTCCATCGACGTGACCGGATCTTGCGGACGCGATGCGCTCGTGGCGAAGCCGGCGAGGGCGAGACAGGTCAGAAGGCCAGTCAGGAGGCCAGTGAGGCAGCCAGTGAGGCGGAGCTGCGTCATCGATTGCTTCATTCGGGATTCACCAGGATCAGGCGCACCTTGCCGGAGCGCATCTCGATGGAACCGTCCTCGCGGATGAGAGGGCGGATGGGCGCTGCGAGTACGGGCGGATTCGGGTCGTGCAGGGGAGCCTCTTCGAATGGGCCGTTCGCCTGCGCTCGGCCGTGGGCCTCTGGTATCGCCGGGGACACCGGCGTGGGACCGGTTCCGCGCATCCGCGTCACGAGCACGGCGATCGACGCGGCCGCGAGCAGCGCGGCGGCGACTCCGGCGGCGACGCGGCGCGGCGCGACGGGCTCGCGCCGCACGGGCGGCGCGGGGGTGTGGACCCATGCGGCGCGCATCCAGTCGACCGCGGCGCGCGTCACCGGATCGCTCGGTTCGCCACCGGCGTCCTCGAAGCGCGGAGGCTCGAGCGCGTCCCACGCCTCGTGCAATTCGCGCTCGTTCACGCGCCACTCCCTTCGCTGTCGGGGACCAGCCCCGGCACGCGCTCACCGATCAGTCGGCGCAGGCGACGGCGCGCGAGCGTCAACAGCGAGCGCACGCTGCTCTCGGTGATCTCGAGCGCGTCGGCGACCGCTTTCGTCGCGGTACCCTCGAGGTCGCGCAAGACGAAGACTTCGCGCTCGCGGGGCGGGAGCGAGGTGAGCGCGTGCGCGAGGGCCTCGCGCACCTCCGCGCCGTGCGCGGCGCTTGCGGGATCGGGCAACCGTGCGGCGAAGTCCGTCCCGCGCTCGCTCGCCCGTGCCTCGGCGCGGCGCCGGGCGGCTGTGCGCCGGATGCGGTCGCGGCACAGGTTGGCGACGACGGCGTTGCGCCAGGTGGCGTAGGGGCGTTTCGTGTCCCATTCGGCGAGGTGGTCGGTGAGGTGCAGCATCGCATCCTGAGCGAGGTCGTCCGCCTCCGCGGTGCTTGCCAAGAGGCCGAAGCACAGCTTCCACACCCGGGCGTGCTCGGCCTCGAGCCAGGGCTCGAGGGCATCGGGCTCGCCGCGCAGGACCGCTCTCGCGAGGGTCTCGGAGGCTTGTGGCTCGCTCATCCGGGGGCAGTACGCGCGCCGGGGCCAGGGCGCTGAAGGGGGATCTCGAATTCGGTGTTCACGATTCGGTGGCAGCGGATCCTGGCGCCGCTAGGGTGGGCCTCATGCACGCGCTACCGCCGGTTACAGAGATGTATGACGCCCTCGTCAAGCGAGACCCTGACTTCGAGGGCGTCTTTTTCGTCGGGGTGCGGACGACCGGCATCTTCTGCCGGCCGACGTGCCCGGCGCGCAAGCCCAAGGCCGAGAACGTCGACTTCTACCCCTCGGTGCGCGACGCGCTCGCGGCGGGCTTTCGCCCCTGCCTGCGCTGCCGGCCGCTCGAGCCGGAGGGGGAGCCGCCCGCGTGGCTGCGGCCGCTCCTCGCCGAGGTCGAGCGCGACCCCGCGCGGCGCTGGCGCGACCAGGATCTGCGCGAGCAGGGCCTCGAGCCGGCGCGCGTGCGGCGCTGGTTCCAGCGCGCGCACGGCATGAGCTTTCACGCCTACAGCCGCGCGCGCCGGCTCGGCGTCGCGTTCGGCGCGATGCGCCAGGGCGCGGACGTCACCGGCACGGCGGCGGGTTCGGGCTGGGAGTCGGAGAGTGGCTTTCGCGACGCGTTCGCGAAGCTCTTCGGCGAGGCGCCGACGCGCGCGAAGGACGTGCGCACGCGCGTCGTGACGACGCGCTTGATCACGGCGCTCGGACCGATGCTCGTCGGGGCGACCGACGAGGGCGTGTGCTTGCTCGAGTTCTGCGAGCGGCGCATGCTCGAGACGCAGGTCAAGCGCTTGCGCCACCTGCTCGGCGCCGCCTTCGTGCCGGGCGAGAACGAGCACACGCACCGCGCGGAGGAAGAGCTCGCCGAGTACTTCCGCGGCGACCGCACGACGTTCGATTGGCCGCTCGTCATGCCGGGCACGCCGTTTCAGGTCGCGGTGTGGGAGGCCCTTCTGAAGATCCCCTACGGCGAGACGCGCAGCTACGACCAACAGGCGCGGCAGCTCGAGAAGCCCGGGGCGCAGCGGGCTGTCGGCAAGGCGAACGGCGACAACCGCCTCGCGATCGTCGTTCCGTGCCACCGCGTCGTGCGCAGCGACGGTTCGCTGTCGGGCTACGGCGGTGGCCTGTGGCGCAAGCGCGCCCTGCTCGATCTCGAGACGGGGGCGCGGATCGCCGATGGGGCTTTGCCCGGAGCGTGCGCCGTCCGATGATGGGGGTATGTCCCTCGCCCGCGTCCTCGCACTGCTCGCCTCGTCCGCGATCGCGATCGGTGCGGCGGTCTACGTCCTGACCGGCCGCGGGCCGATCGACCTCGCCTTCCATCGGGTCGAGCCGACTGACTACGCGCGTGCACAGGAGCGGCTCGCCGCGCTGCGTCCGGAGGCGCGGCGCGGCGCCTCGGGGCTCTTGCGCCTGCCGCTCGACGAGGAGACGGTGCGCGCGGTGCTGCCGCTGCGCGGCAAGCGGCGCCGCTACGAGCCGTTCAGCTACTTTACGTGGAAGCCCGACCTCATCTGGACGCGGAAGTGGGAGGAGCACCCGGACGGGGCGTACCCGATCCGCACGAATGGGCTCGGGTTTCGGCACGACGGCGAGGTGCATGCGGACGCCGACTTCTTTGTCGTCGTCGCGGGGGACTCGCACATGGGCGGCGTCTGCGCGAACGCGGAGTCGCTCGCCGGACGCCTCGCGTCCGGGCTGCGGGCGCGACACCCGGACAGGTCGATCGAGGTCTTGAACACCGCGCACGGGGCGTACACGTTCTACAACTACCTCGGTGTGCTCGAGCGCTTGCTCGAGCTGGGGATGGCGCCGGACCTGTTCCTCATCGTCGTGTACGGCGGCAACGACTTCCTAGGCGGCGTGCACCTGTGGCACCTGTTCGAGGGGACGTCGCGGCCCGCTCGGGTGTCGGGTGGCGACGCGCTCGTGGCGGAGGTCGCCGAGCGCTACCCGAGCGCCTTCGGCCAGTGCCTCAACCAGATCGAGTCCTTCGCGACGCGCGGCGAAACGAAGCTCGCGCTGAAGGTCGCGGACACGGTCACGCGCGAGATCGCGAACGTGTGCGCCCGGGAGGGAATCGAACTGCTCGTCGCATACCTCCCCTCGCCGCACGAGTTGCCGGACCAGGCGCCGCAGGCCGAGATCGAGGAGGCAGCGGCGGCGCTCGGCCTGTCGCGGGGCGATCTGGAACAGGCCGCGGAGGTGGGGGACGCGTACCTGGGGGGGCTGAAGGGAATCGACGTGGCGGACTTGAGGGGACCGTTTCGTGAGCATTCCGGCGCGCTCTACTGGAGCCGCGACTTGCACCTGAACCTCGCGGGACACGATTGGGCGGCGCGCAGTTTGCTGCCCCTGACCGAGTCGGTTGCGGAGCGTTTCCTGCGTCGATGAAACACTCCTTCGCCCTTCTCTGGATCGCCGCGGCGGCGGCCTGCACGGCGCCGCGCGGTCAGCGGGTACCGGAAGCTGCACGCGAGGTCATTCACGCGCCGACTCCGGAGCAACGCTACCTCGACTGGACGAGCCTGCGCTTTGCGCCCGAGGTCTACGCCGCGCGCCGTGAGCGGCTCGCGCAGTTGCTCGCCGCGACGGGTGGCGGCGTGTTCCTCGCGCCGAGCGCCGCCGGCCGATCGCACGGTGCGACGTTCCGGCAGGAGGACGACTTCCTGTACTTCACGGGGCTCGAGCTGCCCGACTCCGTGCTTGCAGTCACCGCGGGCGGCGTGTCGGTCGTGTACGCGCCGCGTCGCGATGCGCGCTTCGAGTCCGCGAGTCGGCAGAACGACTTTCCCGGGCGGCCGCTGGCTGACGATCCCGAGCTGGCGCGCGCGGCCGGGATCGCGATCGAGCCCATCGAGGCGCTCTTGACCGGTTTCTCGTCGATCGAGCCCAAGCGCGTCAACTTGACCGACACGCAGCTCATCGCCGTTTGGGCCGACCTCGGCCGGTCGTTGCGCCAGACGCAGATGTTCTCGCAGGGGCCGGTGTACCGCGCGGGCCCCGTCGAGGCGTTCTTGAGCCAGGCATTGATCCCGGATGCGCGCAGCGCGCACGACGAGGTCGCCCGCCTGCGCATGGTCAAGGGCCCCGAGGAGATTGCCGTCATCCGCCGCGCGTGTACGATCACGTGCGACGCGATCCGTGCGTCGGCGCTCGCGATCGAAGACGGGGTCGATGAGCGCACTCTCGAGGCGGAGCTCGAGGCGGCCTTCAAGCGTGGCGGAGCGCAGCGCCGCGCCTTCGACTCGATCATCAAGTCGGGGCCGAACTCGCTCTGGCCCTGGCGCATCCTCGCCGCGCACTACGACCGCCGCAACCGCGCGATGCACGACGGCGAGCTGGTGATCTACGACGTTGGCTGCGAGCTCGATCACTACGCGAGCGACGTCGGACGGACTTTTCCTGTGTCGGGCACGTTCTCGCCGCGCCAGCGCGAGGCGCTCGAGCTCGTGACCTCGATCACCGATGCGGTCATCGACTCCGTGCGGCCCGGCGTCACGTTCGCCGACCTGCGCGCGGTCATCGACGCGCGGATCCCGGCCGACCAGAAGCCCTACATGCAGGCGCGGCTCTTCTTCGGCCACCACATCGGGCTCGACGTCGGGGACGCGAACCTCGCGGACGAGCCCCTCGTGCCGGGAATGGTCTTCACGATCGAGCCCTGGTACTACAACCACGACGAGGACCTGGCGGTGTTCATCGAGGACAACGTGGTGGTGACCGCGGACGGCTGCGAGAACTTGACGGCCGACCTGCCGCGTTCGGTAGGCGAGCTGGAGCGCATGGTGGGAGGGGGCCATTGACGCGCCCGCGCAGGATCACCGGCGGCCTCGTCGCGCTGTCGGTCGCCTTGTTCCTGGGCGGCGCGCTCGAGGCGTACCTCGTTGCGCCGCGCCTGCCCGAGAGGATCGCATGCCTTCCGGGCTCGTTCTCGATCGTGCTGTTGGTCTACTTCGCCGTGCTGACGGTGGCGCTGATCGTTCTGTACCGACGCTTTGCGCTGCCGCGCGGGTCCGTGGGCTCGAACTAGTGGTGTGATTCGCTCTTATGGGGCATATCGATCGGCCCGTACGGGCGCGCTGCGGCGTTGCGCCAAGGTCTCCAATGGCATCCAACCATGGGGGTGCGTCCGATGCTCGGCACCTCGCGAATCGTGACTACTCCGACAGCCTGCTAGCTATGCTGTCGGGCGTGAAGCACCTCTTGATCGCCCTTCTGATCCTGCTGTTTACGCCCGCACTCCTGGCCCAGCCGCTAGCCCAGGACGCGCTGACGCGCGCCCTCGAGGCGGCCGGCGAGAACCGCCCCCAGCTCGAAGCGGCGCTCGCGCGCGTGCCCGAAGACCAGTGCTCCGGCTTGCGTTGGCTCGTCGAGCACATGCCCGCGGACGACCTGAAGACGCTCGGCGCCGACTACCTCGTCGAGAACTGCACGCTCGCCTACGAGGCGTGGCGCGCCTCGCCCTGGAAGGACCAGCTCGGCGAGGAGCTCTTCCTCGACGCCGTGCTGCCCTACGCCAGCATCAACGAGCGCCGCGACGCATGGCGCGCCGACTTTCGCTCACGCTTCGCACCGCTGGTGAAGGACGCCAAGTCGCCGGGGGAGGCCGCGGCGATCCTGAACAACGAGGTGTTCGGTCTCGTCGGGGTCAAGTACTCGACCAAGCGGCGCAAGGCCGACCAGAGCCCGTACGAGAGCATGGAGACGGGCCTGGCCTCGTGCACGGGACTGTCGGTGCTGTTGATCGACGCCTGCCGCTCGGTCGGGGTCCCGGCGCGCTTCGTCGGGACGCCGCTCTGGTCGGATGGGAGCGGCAACCACTCGTGGGTCGAGGTGTGGGACGACGGCTGGCACTTCACCGGCGCCGCCGAGCCGTCGGGCCACGAGCTCGACAAGGCCTGGTTCACTGGTCGCGCCGCCGGCGCGACGCGCGAGGATCCGCGGCACGCGATCTACGCCGTGACCTGGCGCAAGACCCCGATCAAGTTCCCGATGGTGTGGAAGCGCGGCGAACCCGCGATCCACGCGGTCGACGTCACCGATCGCTACACCCGCGGCGCCGAGACGCTCGAGATCGGGAACGCGTACGTTCGCTTCCGTGTGCTCGGGGCGGACGGCGAGCGCTGCGCGGCGAGTGTGCGCTGCACGAAGGGGGCGGTGACAGTGTTCGAGGGCGAGGCCAAGGACGAGCGTTTCGACGCGAACGATCATTTGACCGCGGAGCTGCCGCTCGGTGTCGAGCTCGCGGTGACGGCGAGCTTCGAGGGGCGGAGCGCCACGCAGTCCCTCCAGATCGACAAGGTCGAGCAGCTCGTCACGATCACGCTCGGCGGCGAGCCGGTGCCCCAGGAGCGGGTGCCCCAGGAGCCGGTGACGGTACAGACGGTGAACGAGTCCCTGCGCGCACACCTCGCGAGCGGCGCGCCGGACCTCGAAACCCAGCCTTTCGCCCGCATTCCGCTCTCGGCCGCGGGCGCGGCGGTCTGCCGCGAGCTCCTGTGGACGAACCACGCGCGCCGCATCCGCGCCGAGCGTGCGCAGGAGCTCGAGGCGCGCGTGCTCGAGATCGACGGTGCCAAGATGCCCTTCTGGTACACGGTGCGCGGCGAGAAGCCCGCGGGCGGGCGCAGCCTCTTTCTCTCGATGCACGGCGGAGGCGGCGCGCCGAAGAAGGTCAACGACCGCCAGTGGGAGAACCAGAAGAAGCTGTACGAGCCCGAGGAGGGGATCTACCTCGCTCCGCGCGCGCCGACGGACACGTGGAACCTCTGGCACCAGGCGCACATCGACGGGCTGTTCGATCGCCTGATCGAGAACCTCGTCGTGCTCGAGGAGGTCGACCCCGACCGCGTGTACCTGATGGGCTACAGCGCCGGCGGGGACGGTGTCTACCAGCTCGCGCCGCGCATGGCCGACCGCTTCGCCGCCGCCGCGATGATGGCGGGGCATCCGAACGAGACGAGCCCCGACGGGCTGCGCAACCTCGCCTTCACGCTGCACATGGGCGGCGACGACGACGCCTACGACCGCGCCGGCGTCGCGCGGCGCTGGAAGGAGCTGCTCGCCGAGCTCGCGGCCCAGGACGAAGGGGGCTACGAGCACTGGGTCGAGGTGCACGAGGGCAAGGGGCACTGGATGGACAAGGAGGACGCGGCCGCAGTCCCGTGGATGGCGTGCTACACGCGCGACCTGCGCAGCCCGCGCGTGGTCTGGCGCCAGGACGACGTGACCCACACGCGCTTCTACTGGCTCGCCGATCCCGAGCCGGCAGCGCGTCGGCGCATCGTCGTCGAACGTGAAGGACAGGAGCTGCGCATCGTCGAGAGCGGCGGGGCGAAGCGCCTCGCGCTGCGCCTCGACGACGACATGCTCGACCTCGATCAGGAGGTCGTGGTCTCGGACGGCGAGCGTGAGCTCTTCCGCGGGCGCGTCCCGCGTACGATCGAAGTGCTGGCGCGCACCCTCGCCGAGCGCGGTGATCCGCGCGGCGTCTTCAGTGGCGAAGTGGTCGTCGACCTCTAGCTCAACGCATGTCGACCGTAACCGCGAACGGGATTCTCATGATGCGGGAAGACGCGTGGGCCGAGCTACAGGAACGAGATGGACAACGAGCCCGAGAAGTTGCTGCCTAGCAAGAAGACGTCGCGGTACCAGGCCTGGAACGTCCACGTCTCACCGGCTCCGATCGCGGGCAGCCCCGGGACCGAGCCGTCCGTGGGGTAGCGATTCGGCCCGGGCGGGGCGCCGACAGGCTCGCTCGTTCCCGATCCGTCGAATTGGAAGAGGTGCCCGAGCGCGGCGCGGTTGTAGCGAAACTGCGGGCCCGCGATGCAGAGCAGGCCGCTCGAGCCGGGCGGCACGACGTACGCGCCCGCGTTGGGACCGAAGATGACGTAGCCGAACTGCCCGACAGGGCCTTGGGTGACGCGCGCCTCCAGCTCGAGACCGGCGACGCCCGAACCGGTGAGCGTGAAGAGGGCCGGGACGCCGGTCGAGTTGGCGACGGGCGAGCACTGGGGATCGGCGGTTCCGAGCGGGACCGGCGGCGGCAGGAGCTCGAAGTCGTCGTAGTAGCACTCGGTCGTCGTCGGGTTGCCCGGGACGTCGGGATAGAGGTCGAGAGCTTGGACCTCGAGGAGCCCCGAGCTCGAGCCGAACACGCCGGTCGTCCAGGTGTAGCCCTGGCCGGCCGTCAGCGAGACGTCGTCGTAGAAGACGTCGACCGTGTCGGCATCGAGGTCGATGCGAGCCTCGACCGGGACCCACGCGTCGCGCTGCAGGACCTCGGGTCCCGCCGG
Organism: bacterium; assembly: GCA_024226735.1. Lineage (GTDB taxonomy): Bacteria > Planctomycetota > UBA1135 > UBA1135 > JAAELL01. The sequence goes on from JAAELL010000214.1 coordinate 41,447, forward strand.
GTTGTTCATGGAGTCGCAATCGCAATCGACGAGGTTCTGCGTTCCGTCGAAGAACACCTGGACCGACCAGCTGAGCGGTCCGCCGAAGTTGTACGTGTTCAGGAGGATCCAGTACTGCCGACCCTCGAAGCCCTGCGTGTGGTAGACCTGGCCCGTGAAGCGCCATTCGCCACTCGTCGGGTGCTGCGCGTTGCTGTTGAAGTTGGCGACGTTGTCGGATCCGGGGTCGGTGCGCAGCGCGCGGTCTCCGTTGGACGCGCCGAAGGGGGGAGCCGCGACGACTGCGCCGCTAAAGGGCTCCCAGATTCCTTGGCCGCCAACCGGTGAGCCGATTGCGTAGGCCTCGAAGTCTTCGACCCAGTGGGGACCTTGGGCCGTCGCGGGACTGGAGAGAACGACGCACGCCGCGGCTACGAGCGCGCACGGGAGAGGGAGGAAGCGCATGGGTTGTCCTTGCTGGTCTTAGCTCAACGCAGTTCGACTGTAACCGCATCCGTAAAACTGCTGGTGCTGCCGAGATCGCGATACCAGCACTGGAAGTTCCACGTGTCGCCGGGTTGCGCGGCCACAGGCGGGCTCGACGACTTCGAAGACGACGTGGAACGGGTCGCCGACGCTCGTGTTCTCGAACGGAGGTGGAGGGGTCACCACCGAGGTCACCGTTCCGTAGGCGGTCACCCGGATCTCGCCGGCGGTGGCGCGGGGCGCCGCGGCCACAAGGAGTGTCGCGGTGAGCAGCGGGCGGAAACGCATGCGGGAATCCATGTGAGCCTCCCTGGCTGAGAACGGCTTCAGACTAGCTCGGTTTGCCGTTCAGCGGGAAGTCCATCTCCTCACGCGAAGTGCGATCTCCTTCAGGTACACCTCGCCTGCCACTTCGAACAGGTCGTTGTGGCGCGCGCCTTCGATGGGGAGGAACTCCGCTGCCGGAGCCGCGGCGCGCAGCGTCTCGCCTTCGGAGTAGGGGACGATCTCGTCGTCGGTGCCGTGCACGATCCAGAGTGGAACCCGCAGCCCCGTGGCGCGTTCGTCGTTGGGAAAGGAGCCGCGCGTGAGCACGCCGCACAGGGGCAGCCACGGATAGACGTGGCCCGCCATCGACGACAGCGAAGCGAGGGTCGACTGCACGATCGCGCCAGCACATGGTCGTTCGCTCGCGACGCGCAGTGCCGCTGTGCCGCCGATCGATTCGCCGTAGACGACCAGCTGGTCTGCCGCGACGCCGTTCTCGGTCAGATGGTCGTGGAAGGCGAGCGCGTCGCGCTCCAGCTCGTCCTCGCTCGGCGATCCCGCGTTGCCGCCGTAGCCCGAGTAGGAGGCGAGCACGACGCGCAGCCCGCTCGAGCGGACGAACCCCGCCAGCCAGCGCGCGCGGCCGGCGACGTTGCCGGCGTTGCCGTGGAAGTACAAGAGGACCGGCGTGTCGGCCGCACCGGTGGGGCGCGCGTCGTAGCCGGTGAGCATCCGCCCGTCGGGGCGCGCGACTTCGATCAGACGCGCGTCGACGCCGGCGAGGAGGGGCAGACCGTCGGCCGCGGTCGGCTCGGGTGCCGGATAGAAGAGGACGCGGTTCTTGAGGACCAACAGCAGGAGCGGCAGCCCGAGCTGGAGGAGGAGGGCGACGACCAGGATCTTCAGCAGCACGGGTTTCATCGTTAGGGTGGTACCGAGCGCGGGCTCGGTACCACCCTAACGGCGGTCCGCGATGCGCGCGCCCATCACCTCGATCCAGTCGGCGAGAACCTGGGCGGCTTCGCTCTGGTACGCGTCTGCTTCGTTCTCCACGACATCTTCATCGCCGAGGTCGTCGAAGCTCTCGATCGCGTCAAGCCCGAGCGCCTTGCGGCGCGCGTTCTCGATCTCGAGCAGCTCCTTCTCCGATTTCTCGCGCTTGGCGATCCGCTCGCTCTCGACGAGCGAGAGGGTCTCGTTGCCGTCGTCGCGCGCGATGCGTGCGAGGCGCCGGCGTAGGGCGATGAACTCGGGGTCGACCGTGGAGCGCTCGGTGTGGCGGCGAGCGATCTCGCGCTTGGCGCTGACCGGGATCGGGTTCTCGTCGTACGCGGTCGGCTTGATCGTGTCCCAGGGCAGAGCGTTCTCGAGCGCGTCCTCGCCGAACTCCTTGGGGTCGAAGATCGGGGGGAACACGACGTCGGGCTCGATGCCGTGGCGCTGGGTGCCGCGGCCCGTGACGCGGTAGAACTGGGCTTGGGTCAGCTTCAGCTCGCCGACCTTCATGGGCAGGAGCGTCTGCACGCTGCCCTTGCCGAACGTGCGCGTGCCGAGGATCAGGCCGCGGCCGTGGTCCTGGATCGCACCCGCGAGGATCTCCGACGCCGAAGCGGAGAGGCGGTTGACCAGGACTGCCATCGGTCCCTTGTAGAACGTCTCGCGCTCGCCGCCGAGCACCTGCGTCTCGCCGCGCTTGTCGTGCACCTGCACGACCGGCTTGCGGCCGAGGAACAGGCTCGAGATCTCGGTCGCTTCGATCAGGGAACCGCCGGAGTTGTTGCGCAGGTCCAGCACGACGCCATCGACGCCTTCTTGCTGGAGCTCGGTGAGCAGCTTGGCCACGTCGCGCGTGCTGCTGCGGTAGTCGCGGTCGCGCGCGGAGTACGCCTGGAAGTCCATGTAGAACGCGGGCAGCTCGATGACACCGATCTTGAGCGGTCGCTCGCCCTCGTCGCCCTCGATCTCGACGACGAGCTTCGTCGCGGCCTGGTCCTCGAGCTGGATCGTCGCGCGCTCGATCGCGACGGTGCGCGTCGCTCCGCCCTCGCTCGCCTCGGCGGGCAGGATCTCGAGGCGCACGGTCGAGCCCTTCGGGCCGCGGATGAGGTCGACCGCCTCGGTCGCCATCCAGCCAATGATGTCGACCGGCTCATCGGCGTCGTCGGCGTCCGGCCCCTGGGCGACCGACAGAATGCGGTCGCCGGGCCCGAGGGCGCGGCTCGACTCGGCCGGGCCGCCCGGGATGATCTCGGTGATCTTGACGTAGCCGTCCTCACTGTTCAGTCGCGCGCCGATGCCCTCGAAGGACAGGCTCATCTGCATGTCGAAGTCTTCCGCCGCGCGCGGCGGGAAGTACTGCGTGTGCGGATCGAGTGTCGCGGTCAGGGCGTTGACGAACAGCCCGTGCACGTCGCCCGCGTTCATGCGCTCGATGCGAGCGAGCTCGTTGGTGTAGCGGCGCGCGAGGATCTTCTCGATCTCCTCGGGCGAACGGTCCGCGAGCCGCAGGGTCAACACGTCGTTCTTGAAGCGCCGCATCCAGAGCGCATCCCAGTCGGCGCGCGTCGCGGCCCAAGCGGCGTCCTCGCGGTCGAGCTCGAGGGCGTCCGGCTCCTCGAACGACAGCTCGTCCAGGCTCTGTTCGACGAGACGCGCGAGCAGGCGCGTCCGGTCGAGCCGGCGCTCGTGGTAGCGCTGGAACATCGCGAAGCCCGGCTCGAGGATCCCCGCCTTGAACGCGTCGTCGAGCTTCGTGCGCAGCGACTGGAACTCGGCCACGTCGCTCGCGAGGAAGACCTCGCGCCGCGGATCGAGGTAATCGATGTACTGATCCAGCACCTCGCTCGAAAGGGAATCGTCGAGCTCGAAGTCGCGCACGTGCATCGAGTCGAGGCGGCTCAGCACCGTCCGCGTCGTGCGCTCCATGTCCCTCGTCGGCGCGAAGGCGTCTTGCGCCGGCTCGGCGACCACCGCGCCGTCCTGCATGCGAGCGGCGAGCGGTGCGAGCAGGAGTCCCAGGACGACCGACGGACCCACGAGCGATCGTTTGCTGTATGTACGCATAGATGTTCCTCTAACCGCTCGGTGCCGAGCGGGTACCCCTTGTAGCTCAACCCTCTATCGGTAGGGGAATGCAATCGCCCGCGAACTTCCGCCGGTATGCGTTCGGGGATACGTCTGCCTTCCAAAAGGGCCCGCTAGCCCTTCCATGGGGCCCTGTAGGCCAGTCCCAGGTTGACGATTCGCTGCAGGAGCTCGAGGTAGCCGAACCCGGAACGCTCCGCGGATTCGGCGAAGTCCTCTCCGAAACAGAGGTCGGGGTTGGGGTTGGCTTCCAGTACGTAAACTTCGCCTTCGGCATTCATGCGCATGTCGATGCGCGCGAATCCGGACAAACCGAGCGCGCGGTAGATGCGCTTCGCCATCACGGTGATCCTCCCTTCCGTGCCCGCGGGGAGGTCGGTCGCCGGACCCGACTTCAGTCCGACCTTCTTTTGGTACGCGAGGTCCCACTTGACCTTGGAAGTCATGATCGCGGGCGCGCGGTCGGGCAGGTTGTCGAAGCTGACTTCCCAGACGGGGAACGTCGTTAGGCGCGAGTTGCCGAGCACGCCGATCGTCAGTTCGCGGCCGTCGACGTACTCCTCGGCGATCGCTCCGGTGCGCACGGTGCGATGGATGAACTCGACGCGCTCGATCAGCGCGTCCTCGTCGTGAACGATCGAGGCCTGGGAGATGCCGAGCGAGGCGTGCTCGGCAACGGACTTGACGAACAGCGGGAAGCTCAGCCTGCGCGGCATGCGCACGCGCCGGCCGCGGGGGAAAGTCGCGAAGCGCGGCACGCGGATGCGGTGGTAGCTGAGGATCTTCTTCGACAGCGCTTTGTCGCCGGCGAGCAGGAGGCCGCGCGCGTTGCACCCGGTGTAAGGCGTCTTCAGGAGCTCGAGGTAGCTGACGACGGCCGAGTCGTACACGCCGGCGTCGTGGAAGTGCATCAACAGGTTGAACGCGATGTGCGGGCGCAGAGCGGTAATCGCGTTGCGGATCGGCAAAAGCTCGTTCGCGACGCCGAGCGGGTGCACATGGTGGCCCAGGTTTTGGAGCGTCGCGACGACGTCGTACTCCATCTTCCACTGGGCGATCTCTTCTTCGGTGCGGCCTTCGAGAGTCTCCGGGGGTAGGAGCTCTTCGTGGATGAGCACCAGGATGCGGCGCCGCTTGCTCAAGTGTTCATCGCTTGTACTCGGGGTGGCCGCCGTACAGGAACTGCATGCCGAGCGCCGTCAGGAGGATCGCTGCGTCCAGGGCCGCTTCGCGCTCGTCGCCGGCCAGGCGCAGGCGTAGCTTGCGGCAGCGCGGGATCATCTCGCGCAGGACGTGGTCGACGAGGTAGAGGTTCTGGCCCGTGCGCCGTGCGATGCGCGCGCCCAGCTCGCGCCTTTGGCGGCGAAGGAACGCGGAGGCGAGCTCCGCGTTCGGGTCGGTGCCGCTGAACAGATCGCGCAGCTGCCGGTCGAGAACGGTCGGGGCTTCGTCGTCGTACACGCTGCGCTTGCGACTGTAGTACTCGCGCAGAGTGATCTTGAGGCGCGCGACGGACTCGAGCTTGGAGCGCGTGCGCACGGGAGGGGCCTGGTCGGCAATCTCCTTCATCCAGCCGTCGACGAACTCGATCTTCTCGATCGCGGGCCAGCTCGCGTAGCGCTTGCGCCAGCGCCCGCCCGGGCGCAGCCAGATCGCGAAGGTCTCGGCCCAGTCCTCGGCGGGATGTGATTGGGCGTACCAGTAGTCGAGGTTCTGGACGAAGTCGCGGCTGGTCGGGTCCGGCGTGTACGACGCGCGGTACGGTTCGGAGAAGCGCCCGAACGTGTCGCGCCAACGGCGCTGGCGGTGCATGCGGTACGCGTTGTCGATCGCGTGCGCGGTTTCGTGTCGCAGGAGCTTCATGCACCACTCGTGCGTTCCGCCCTCGACCTCGAGCATCTGCGCGCGCTCGAGCCGCATGAGGCGTGTGTGCGCGAGGAAGAACGGAATCGCGAAGCCGGTTGCGCCGTCGGGCGTGAACCAATCGCTCGACAGCCAGGCGTAGGGACGGAAGCGCAGGCCCGCGCGCTCGAGCTCGTTGTCGAGCTGGTCGAGCCGTTCCTGCAGTGCGGTGCCCTCGAGCTCGAGACCGAGGTCGCACAGTCGCCAGTCGAGGAGCTCGTCGTCGGGGAGCGCGGTCCAGTCGAGCGCGCGCGGCGGACGCCGCGCGAGGGCGCGGCCGCCGCCCATCTTCTTCTTGCGCGTCTTGCTGCGCCCCGTGCTCGTTCCGTCCCTCGGCCCCGCCATGCTGCGAGCTTACGACGGTGCGCCGTTTCGCTCACGCGGGAAACCGAAGTGATCGGCGGCTTCGCGTGCCAGGTGCTCGCCGATCGCCAGCGAGGCCGTCGCCGCGGGCGAGGGCGCGCACAGGACGTGGAACGCCCGGGGCCCGCGCGTGATGCGGAAGTCGTCGACCAGCGAGCCGTCGGGATCGACCGCTTGAGCGCGGACGCCGGCGCCGCCCGGCGTCAGGTCGGAGGCCTGGAGACCGGGGAGCAGGGTCTGCAGCGCCCGCGTGAACGCGCCGTGCGAGAGCGAGCGCCACGTCTCGCCGAAACCGGTGCGCCAGTAGCGCGCCGACATGCGCCAGAAGCCTGGGAATGCGAGCATCGTGCCGACGTCGCGCAGGGAGACGTCGCGCCAGCGGTAGCCGTGGCGGTGGGTCGCCAGGACTGCGTTGGGGCCCGCTTCGATCTCGCCCGCCGTGCCGCGCGTGAAGTGCACGCCGAGGAACGGGAAGCGCGCGTCGGGGACCGGGTAGATCAGGTTGCGCACGAGCTTGCGCCGCCCCGGCGCGAGGTGTTTGTACTCGCCGCGGAACGGAATGATGCGGGCGCCTGGCTCGAGCCCCGCGCGGCGCGCGACGCGGTCGGCTTGGACCCCTGCGCAGTTGACGAGGTGGCGCGCGCGGACCTCGCCCGCGGGCGTGGCGACCACGAAGCCGTCGCTCTCGCGACGAATCTCGCCGGCCGCTTGCCGCAGCCGGACGTCGCCGCCGGCCGCCGTGACGTCGCCCGCGTACCCGCGGGCGACCGCGCGGTAGTCGGCGATGCCGGTCTCGGGCACGAAGAGTCCCTCGACGCCGGCCGCGTGGGGCTCGTGGTCGCGGATCCCCTCCGGGCCGAGGCGCTCGATGCCCGTCAACCCGTTCGCGCGCCCGCGCCGCTCGAGCTCCTCCAGCGCCGGAACCTGCGCCGCGTCGGTGGCGACCACCACTTTCCCGCAGCGCTCGTGGGTGATGTTCTTCTCGCGGCAGTACGCGAACATCGCCTCGCGCCCGCGCGCGCACGTCTCGGCCTTGAGCGACCCGGGGCGGTAGTAGAGGCCCGAGTGGATGACGCCACTGTTGTTGCCGGACTGGTGCGTCGCGACGTGCTCTTCGGCCTCGAGCACGCAGAGCCCGAGCCCATCGCGCGCGGAGAGGAGCGCGCGTGCCGTCGCGAGCCCGACGAGGCCCGCGCCGATGACGACGACGTCGTAGTTGGGCATGTGCCGTTTATGCTGTCATGGTCTCACCATGTCCAATGCCCGTTCACGAATCGAATGCGTCCGGGGCGATCTGACGCTCGAGAGGGTCGACGCGATCGTCAACGCCGCCAACGAGGGCTTGCGCGGCGGTGGGGGCGTCGACGGCGCGATCCACCGCGCGGCCGGGCCCGGACTGCTCGCCGAGTGCATCGAGCGCTACCCGGGCGGATGCCCGACGGGGGAGGCGCGGATCACAGGGGGGCACGACCTCGCGGCGCGCTACGTCATCCACGCCGTCGGGCCGGTGTGGCGTGGCGGCGGTGAGGGGGAGGCTTTGATGCTCGCGAGCTGCTTCACGAACGCACTCGCGATCGCGGCCGAGAGTGGCTTGCGCACGGTCGCGTTCCCCGCGATCTCGTGTGGGGTCTACGGGTACCCGCACGACGAGGCGGCGCGCGTGAGCATCGCGGCGCTCGTGGAGGGGCTGGAGAGCCGTCCGGAGATCGAGGCGCGTGTCGTCTTGTTCAGCGAGGAACTGCTGGGCGTGTTCGCGGACGCACTGGGGTAGGGGCTTCACAAGTGCCCCGCGCGTGATGCCTCAGTCGCGCATCCCGAGCCGCTTCGCCAGGTGGTGGAGGTTGCTGCGGTGCAGCCCCAGGTCGCGCGCCGCCGCGGACCAGTTCCCCTTGTGCCGCTCGACCGCGGCGCGGATCGCCTTGCGCTGGAATCCGTCCGTGGCGTCGCGCAGCGACTTGTCCGCGATCGCTTCTTCGGGCGCACGATCCACATCGACGGTATCGGCGACGTCTCCTAGGTCGACGCGGCGCACGACGACCGGCTCGCCGGGGGCGGCGCGCGCCGAGGCGCGCAGGACCGAGCGTGAGATGACGTTCTCGAGCTCGCGCACGTTGCCCGGCCACGCGGCGGCTTCGAGCGCGCGGCGCACGTCGGGCGCGAGTCGGACCGGTCCGATGCCGAGCCGTCTGCGCGCCTCGTCGCAGAAGGCGCCGGCGAGTAGGACGATGTCGCTGCGCCGGTCGCGCAAGGGCGGCACGGCGACGCGGCAGACGTCGAGGCGGTGCAGGAGGTCCACGCGGAAGCGCCGGGCTTCGACCTCCGCCGTCAGGTCGCGGTTCGTCGCGGCGAGAACGCGCACGTCGACGTTCAGCGTGTGGTCGGCGCCGACGCGCTGGATTTCGCCCTCCTGCAGCGCCCGCAGGAGCTTGGGCTGCAGGCCCAGGGGGAGCTCGCCAACCTCGTCGAGGAACAGCGTCCCGCCGCCCGCGACCTCGAACTTGCCGGCGCGGTCCGCGTGGGCGCCGGTGAACGCGCCGCGGACGTGTCCGAACAGCTCGCTCTCCGCCACCGACTCGGGCAGCGCGGCGCAGTTGACATAGATCAAGGGCGCGTCCGCGCGTGAAGACTCGGCGTGCAGTGTGCGCGTCACGAGCTCCTTGCCGACGCCCGTCTCGCCGGTGATGAGGACGGGGAAGTCCGAGCGCGCGACGAGCGCGATCTCTTCGAGTAGACGCTCCATCACCGGACTGCGCCCGATCAGCTGGCCGCCCCGGCGCTGGAGCACATCACGCGAGAGGTCGTTCGCCACCAGGCCCTGGTGATGGGCGTGCATCTCGAGCGACTCGATCAGATCGCTCGTGCGCATCGCCGCGCCGGCGAGCGCGCTCAAGGCAGCCAGGAAGCGATCCTCGTACGCATCGAACGCATGCGGCGCGCGGGCATCGGCGGTCAAGACGCCGACGAGCTCGTCCTCGACCCACAGCGGACACCCGAGGCAGGCGTGGATGCGGTGGAAGTCGTGCAGCTCGGCGAGCAAGCCGTCGAACGGATCGGGCAGCGGGCTGTCGGCGGGGAAGCGCGTCGGCTCGCGCGACGAACAGATCACGTCGAGCCGCGGATGCTCCCTGCGTGGATAGCGCCGGCCGAGCGCGTCGGGGGAGAGGCCAAACGCCTCGATCGGGACCAGGTCGTCGCCATCGGCGCGCAAGAGGACCGCGGCATCGCACGGCAGAACGTGCCGCACCGCTTCGATGAGTCGGCTCGATCGATCGGCGGCCGTGAGCGAGGCGTTGAGATCGAGGGCGATCGAGAGGAGGAGGTCGAAGGGGCCGGAGGCGGTGCCCATTGTTGTCGATGACATAACGGTGTTGTGGTTTCTACAGCATAGCGTCTGTTGTTGTATCGGCAACATCCGCTCTCAAGTGCCTGTTTCATAAGCACAAACGGCTTGGCACGCGGCTTGCCATGGGAGGGGCAAACCCAACCAGGAGACCCCCATGTCGATCGCCGAATCCACCCTCGCCCAGCTCGCGACCACCCGCCCGGGCGCCTCGCGCGTCTTCCACCGCCACGGACTCGACTTCTGCTGCGGCGGCGCCGTTTCCCTCGCCGACGCGAGCCGCGCCGCCGGCCTCGACCTCGAGGCGCTCGCCAGCGAGATCGAGGCGGAGGACACGTCCGACGCCGAAGCGGTCCGCTGGGACACGCAGGCCGCGGGCGAGATCATCGAGCACATCCTCACGCGCTACCACGCGCCGTTGCGCGAGGAGCTTCCGCGTCTGCTCGCGATGGCGCGCAAGGTCGAGGAGGTGCATGGCGACAAGCCCACGTGCCCGACCGGGCTCGCGCAACACCTCGAGCACATGGCACAGGGGCTCGAGATGCACATGCAGAAGGAGGAGCAGGTGCTCTTCCCGCTCATCCAGGCCGGTCGCGGAGCGATGGCGAGCATGCCGATCCACGTGATGGAGCAGGAGCACAAGGATGCCGGCAACGACCTCGCGCGCCTGCGCGAGCTGACCGACGGCTACACGCCTCCCGCCGAGGCCTGCAACACCTGGCGCGCGCTCTTCCTCGGTCTCGCCGGACTGCAAGAAGAGCTGATGGAGCACATCCATCTCGAGAACAACGTCCTGTTCCCCAAGGCCCTCGCACGCTGAGACGCAACCCATGATTCGCTACCACCGCCGTGCGTGGATCGCGCTGTTCCTCATTCTTGCCGGCACGTTCACCGTGCTCGGATTCCTGGGCCGCGAGATCTACAGGCAGGCCCCGCCGCTTCCCGCGCGCATCGTCACCGAGGGCGGCGAGCTGATCTGGACGCGCGATGACATCCTCACCGGTCAGGAGGTCTGGCAGAGCGCGGGCGGACAGCAGGTAGGCTCGATCTGGGGACACGGCGCGTACCAGGCCCCCGATTGGAGTGCGGACTGGCTGCACCGCGAGGCCGTTCTCTTGCGTGAGACGTGGAGTGTCGAGGAGCACGGCGTGGAGACGTCGGAGCTCCCGGTGGGGGCGGTCGCCGCGCTCGAGGCGCGCGTCGCAAGCGAGCTACGCACCAACCGCTTCGACGCGGCGAGCGATACGCTCGTCGTGTCCGAGGACCGCGCGCGCGCGATGCGTGCCGTCGCGGCACACTACGACGGCTTGTTCGGCGGGGCGCCCGCGCTCTCGGGCTTGCGCGAGGACTACGCGCTCGCCGAGGAGGCGATCCCGGACCCGGAGCGACGCGAGAAGCTGACGGCGTTCTTCTTCTGGACGTCGTGGGCGTCGACGACCGAGCGCCCGGACGCCGCGGTCACCTACACGAACAACTGGCCGCACGAGCCGCTGGTCCAGAACCGTCCTAGCGCCGCCAACGTGGTCTGGTCGATCGTCAGCGTCGTCCTGCTGCTCGCGGGAATCGGTGCGCTCGTGGCCTACGAGGCGTTCCAGCGCAAGGCGTCCGGTCCGGTCGAGCCGCCGGCGAGCGATCCGCTGCGGCGCATCGCGCCGACGCCCTCGATGCGCGCGGTCGGCAAGTACTGCGCCGTCGTTGTCGGACTGTTCGTCGTGCAGGTGCTGCTGGGCGCCGTCACGGCGCACTACACCGTCGAGGGCCGGGCCTTCTTCGGGTTCCCGCTCGGCGAGTGGTTACCGTACGCGGTGACGCGCACCTGGCACATCCAGACGGGCATGTTCTGGATCGCGACCGCGTTCCTCTCGCTCGGCCTCTTCCTCGCGCCCCTGATCGGGGGCGCGGAGCCGCGGTTCCAGAAGCTCGGAGTCAACGTCCTCTTCGGGGCGCTGCTCCTCGTCGTGGTCGGCTCGCTGGCCGGCGAATACCTCTCGATAAGTCAGGAGCTGGAGCTCGGCACCTCGTTCTGGTTCGGTCACCAGGGCTACGAGTACGTCGACCTCGGTCGCGCGTGGCAGATCGCTCTGTTCGGCGGCCTCGTCCTGTGGCTCGTCCTCGTCCTGCGCGGCGTCTGGCCGGCGCTGGTGAAGCGTACCTCCGAGCGTTCGCTGCTGGGCTTGTTCGTCGGCTCGGCCGTCGCGATCGGCCTGTTCTACGGCGCGGGGTTCTTCTACGGCCCGCGCACGCACCTCTCGGTCGCCGAGTACTGGCGCTGGTGGGTCGTGCACCTCTGGGTCGAGGGCTTCTTCGAAGTCTTCGCGACGGCCGCGACCGCGTTCCTGTTCGCGCGTCTGGGCCTCGTGCGCACCGAGAGCGCGACGCGCAACGTGTTGTTCTCGACCGCGATCTTCCTCGTCGGCGGCATTCCGGGAACCCTGCACCACCTCTACTTCAGCGGGACGCCGGTCGCGGTGATGGCGGTGGGGGCGACGTTCTCCGCGCTCGAGGTCGTGCCGCTGGTGCTCCTGGGGCTCGAGGCGGCGCAGACGCTGCGCATGGGGCGCCTCGCGCCGTGGGTCGAGCGCTACCGCTGGCCGATTCGTTTCTTCGTCGGCGTCGCGTTCTGGAATCTGGTCGGGGCCGGCCTGTTCGGCTTCCTGATCAATCCGCCGATCGCCCTCTACTACATGCAGGGCCTCAACACGACGCCGGTGCACGCGCACACCGCGCTGTTCGGAGTCTACGGGCTCCTGTCGCTCGGCCTGTTGCTCGTGATCATGCGTCAGCTCAAGCGCGAGGTCGCGTGGAAGGACGCGGCACTCGGCTACGCCTTCTGGGCGATGAACATCGGGCTCGGGCTGATGGTCGCGCTGAGCCTCTTGCCGATCGGCATCCTGCAAACGATCGCCAGCGTCGAGCACGGCACCTGGTACGCGCGCTCGGCGGAGTTCCTCCAGCAGCCGCTGCTCGAGAGGCTGCGCTGGTGGCGCATCGTCGGCGATACGGTGTTCCTGTCCGGAGTCTTCATGTTCGCCTGGTTCGTGCTGGGGCTGTGGGCGGGATGGTCGGTCGAGCGCGAAGCACAGGAGCTCGAGCCGGCTCCGGCGATGACCTGACGCGGGTCGGGTGATTTAGTAGACTCTTCGTCTTGCTAGGGGCGGGGCCCATGTGGGCACCTGAGATGCACCCTCCGAACCTGATCCGGCTCGTACCGGCGTAGGAAAGCACGATGACGACGCACACGACCCAGGAAGGCAGCGCTCCCAAAGGCCTCGAACCCCTCGAGGCCAGCTTTCCCAGCTCCCACAAGATCGCTCTTCCCGTGGAGCACGGTGGCTTCACGATGCAGGTCCCGAAGCGGCGCATCCACGTGTCCGCGGGCGAGCCGCCTGTCGACGTCTACGACTCGAGCGGACCCCAGGGTTGCGATCTGCGCCAGGGGCTTCCGACGCCGCGCGCCGAGTGGGTCAGGGGGCGCGTGCCCGGACCCGGCGGCAACGTCAGCCAGATGCACTACGCGCGCAAGGGCGTCGTCACCGAGGAGATGGCGTACGTCGCCGTGCGCGAGGGATGCGATCCCGAGTTCGTGCGCTCCGAGGTCGCGCGCGGACGTGCGATCATCCCGGCCAACGTCAAGCACACCGAGCTCGAGCCGATGATCATCGGCCGCAACTTCCTCGTGAAGATCAACTCGAACATCGGCAACAGCGCCGTTTCGTCGTCGATCGAGGAGGAGGTCGATAAGCTCTCGTGGTCGGTGCGCTGGGGGGCGGACACCGTCATGGACCTCTCGACGGGCCCGGACATCCACAGGACGCGCGAGCACATCCTGCGCAACGCGCCCGTGCCGATCGGGACCGTCCCGATCTACCAGTGCCTCGAGAAGGTGGACGGCAAGATCGAAGACCTCACGATCGACTTGTTCCTCGAGACCCTCGAGGAGCAGTGCGAGCAGGGCGTCGACTACTTCACGATCCACGCGGGCGTTCTCTTGCGCTACGTGCCGCTGACCGCGAAGCGCGTCACGGGCATCGTCTCGCGCGGCGGCTCGATCATGGCCAAGTGGTGCCTCGCGCACCACGAGGAGAGCTTCCTCTACACGCACTTCGAGCGCATCTGCGAGCTGATGAAGCGCTACGACGTCAGCTTCAGCCTCGGCGACGGCCTGCGCCCCGGCTGCCTCGCCGACGCGAACGACGAGGCCCAGTTCGGCGAGCTGGAGACCCTCGGCGAGCTGACCCAGATCGCGTGGAAACACGACGTGCAGGTGATGATCGAGGGCCCCGGCCACGTGCCGATGGACAAGATCAAGGAGAACATCGACAAGCAGATCGAGGTCTGCCACGAGGCCCCGTTCTACACCCTCGGCCCGCTCGTCACCGACGTCGCCCCCGGCTACGACCACATCACCTCCGCGATCGGCGCGGCGATGATCGGCTGGTGGGGGACCGCGATGCTGTGCTACGTCACCCCCAAGGAGCACCTCGGTCTGCCGAACAAGAAGGACGTCAAGGACGGCGTCATCGCCTACAAGATCGCCGCCCACGCGGCCGACGTTGCCAAGGGCCACAAGGGCGCACGCGACTGGGACGACGCCCTCTCGAAGGCGCGCTTCGAGTTCCGATGGCAGGACCAGTTCAACCTGTCGCTCGACCCCGTCACGGCTCGCGACTATCACGACGAAACGCTCCCCGCCGAGGGAGCGAAGGTGGCGCACTTCTGCTCGATGTGTGGCCCGCACTTCTGCTCGATGAAGATCACCGAGGACGTGCGCGAGTACGCACGCGAGAAGGGCGTCGTGGATGGGGAAGCGCTCGACGCCGGGATGGCGGAGAAGAGCGCGGAGTTCCTGAAGCAGGGCGGCGAGATCTACCGTTAGGGCCCGTCCGAGAATAAGTGTCAGGTTTCGGCGAGCCATCGTCGTTCCTGGCAAGGCGCGCCGCCGACGCGTATTCGCTGGATACTCGGAGAAGGCGCAACGTAGCCAGGGGCGGCGAGGGCCGGCGAAACGTGAC
>JAAELL010000215.1 GCA_024226735.1 bacterium
TCCTGTCCTGTCCTGTCCTGTCCTGTCCCTATGCATGGCGAACCTTTCTCTCCATCTGCTCCAAGACCGAACCTACACGGTTTCCTGTGACTTCGCCATCCAGGCCGCGCGCCCAACTCAGTCGCCGCGCTACGGGAACCTCGTAAGCCGCGAAGCAACAACGCATTCGAGCGACCGAAGGCACCGGTACCGAATTGCTTCTTGGATCGACTTCTTTCCTCGGCGGGACATGGCCAGGCGTATGGAGCGCCCTATTTGCCGCGCTCGGACGCCCCCTCCCGCTCCGCCCGCGCACAGTCGGCGCCCTCGATCGCGGATGTGATCAGGCTCTTGCGGTTCGTGCGGTGCGCGGGGAACGCCGCGAGCAGCTCCGCGTAGCGCTTGGCGACGTGCGACCAGTGGCACTCGGTCTCGACGAACGCTCGCGCCGCCTCCTCCAAGGCGTCGCGGCGCGCAACGTCGCTGGCCAAGTCGGTCAAATGCCCCGCTAGCGCACGGACCTCGCCACCTCCCACCGGCACCTTGAGCACGCACGTATTCGGTAGCTCGTTCTGCTCGCCCGAGTACGAGGCGATCACGCCCCGCCCCGCGGCGAGTGCCTGGAAGATTCCACCCGACGTTCCGCCCGTCGACGGTCCGCGCAGGTTGATGCACACGTCGGCGGCGTGGAGCCAGTCGTGGCCGGCCGATTCCTCGACCCAGCCCGTAACGTGCACGGCATTCTCGAGTCCGAGCTCCGTGATGAGTGCGGGCACGTCGATCCGCTCGGTGCGCACCTCACCGGCCAGGACGAGCCGTAGCTCCGGGTGTGTCTTGCGCGCCTGTGCGAGGCCACGCAGGACCTGGTCGACGCGCTTGTGGTCCTGGACCGCGCCGAAGCTGACAGCGAGCAGGCCCCGACACCAAGTGTCGTCGAGCCCGAGGCGCCCGCGTGCGAGCGCGCGGTCCTCGTCGCGCCAGCGCCGCTCGGCCCCGTGATGAACGAGCGCCGCCGAGGTGATCGCGTTGCGCTCGACGAGGATGCGCTTGCGCATCCATTCGGAATGCACGAGGAACGCGTCGCCCCAGCGCACGACCGAGCGGTTCAGCGGCAGCTCGAAGCGGGCGCTCGAGAGCTCGACCGGCGCCGCGGGCAGGGCGGCGGGCCCCGTCAAGTCGACGTCGTGCCAGCCGCTGGGATCGCGGTAGCGGATGCGAGTCACGAACGCGCCAAGCTCGCGGGTGTCCCCCGCGGCGCGCTGCTCGCCCGTCGCGCGCACACCGTCGACCGCCAGCACGAACACGCCCGGCGTCGCGTCCTCGACGCGAAAGCGTAGCTCGTGCGGGCATTCGTTCGCCCGCGCGCGCTCGCGGCCGAACTCGAGCGCGCGCACCGAGCTGCCCGTGCAGCTTGCGACGGCAACCTCGACCTCGAGGCACTCGTGGACCGGGACGCGCACGCCCGCGCGGCGCGTCGTCCAACGCCCGTCGGGCTCGGGCGCGTTCCAGCCGCCGAGCAGGACGCCGTCGCCGGCGAGCTCGAGACCCGCGCTCCCCGCACGGCGCGCGCGACGGTTCTCGCGGTACACGCGCAACGCCTCCAGCCCGCCCTCGCGCCACGCGCGCACGTGCGCCCCGAGTCCTCCGCGCTCGAGCTCGGGGTACGCCGCAGTCGCGAGGTCGAACAAGATCCAGTCGTGCTGCACGACGGTCCCGCCGATGGCGCGCAAAATCGGCAGCATGAACGCGTGCGCGCGCTCGTTGCCGATCTGGTAGAGGACCTGGTCGGCACTCTTGGGCCGCAGGTCGAGGGCCGACAGCGCCGGCTGCCCGAGGTAGTCCTCGCCCGCACCCTCCGGCGCCACGTAGATGTCGAGGTCGACGTGCTCGCGCAGGTAGGGCACGAGGTGGCGCGTGTAGTCGCCGATGCCCGAGGTCACCGACGGGGCGGTGGTGACGAGCGCTACCTTCAAGAGCTCACGCCGTCAGGATCTCGACGCCGTCGGGGCCCAAGAACATCGAGTGCTCGGTCTGCGTGACCATGACGCCCTCTTCCTCGACGAGCGGCGGATAGCGCATCAGCGAGCCCTGGCGGGCCAGTTTGCCGAGCGTGTCGTCGACGGCATCCGGCTCGAAGTCGTTGAAGTAGCGACGTGCGATGGGCAGGCCGCGCCAGGACTGGATCGCCGCCAGCACGTCCTTGTCGAGCCCGCGCGCCCTCTTGGGCGGACGGACCATCATGAAGACCTCGGCCTTGCCGCGCTCGCGGATGAACCCGCGCCCGGTACACGCGAACGGCTCGATCGCCATCACGGTCCCGGCCTTGAGGTGTCCGCCACCGCGCTCGGCGTAGTTGGGGATCTGCGGACTCGTGTGGACCTTCCAGCGCGCGAGCCCGTGGCCGGTGAGGTTGCGCACCGGTTCGAAGCCGGCGGCGGTGATTGTGCGCTCGATCGCGGCGCCAACCTCACCCACGGGGACCCCGTCGCCCACCGTCGCGATCGCGGCGGCGAGCGCGTCCGCGGAGGCCCTCACGAGCGGAGTCCAGCGGCCGTCCGTGGAGAGGTCGACGCTGGTCGCCGTGTCTCCGATGTAACCGTCGACGTGCACGCCGATGTCGACCTTGACGCAGTCGCCCTCCTCGTAGGTCATCTCGTCCTCGGGCGACGAGCAGTAGTGGGCCGCGACCGAGTTCCGCGACGATTGCGCCGGAAAAGCAGGCTGCGCGCCGCGTTCGCGGATCATGCCCTCGATGGTCTCGAGCACCGTCCGGACCTTTACGCCCGGTCGGATCGCGTCGCGCGCCCATTCGCGGCATTCGGAGGCGATTCGGCCCGCGCGCCTGAAGCAGTCGAGTGCATAGTCGTCCACGGTCGGTATCCTAGGCCGCTCGTCAAGAGGCGTCCATCCGCGAAAGCCATGCAGCGGGCCATGCAGCCATGCAGCAGCAATACTCTCTCCGCAGACCCGTCCGTACCGCCCCGCGCTCGGCGCGGCTTCTCGTGGTAGGCCTCGCGCTGGCCGCCGGCTGCACGACGACCTACGAGAGCGCGCCCCCCGGGGTCGACGGGGCGATCATCCATCAGGCACCGGCGACCGACGCCTGGCACATCGTGGTGGACGGGGTAGCGGCCGGCGTACTGGTGCGCTTCGAAGAGCCGGACACGGCCAGGTTCCTGTACAGCGTTCGCAACGAGCACAACCAGGACCTCGGGCTGATCGACGCCGACGGACGCGCGTTCCGGTTCCGCCCGCACGGGGAGCCGGAGTGGATCTCGACCGGAACCGTGCTCGAAGGAGCGCTGGAGATCCTCGGGGCGAGCGCAGGCGAGCTCGCGCCCGTTCCGCTGACGGAGCTGCGAGGGGTCTCGGGCGACGAGCGCTGAACGCGCCGGGTCGCCACCTGACCGCCTCTGGGTCTCCCGCCGCGGCGGGGCCTTCGTGTGGCTGGGAAAAGAATTCCGACCGCCGTCGTGGCCGGCCGCCCTGGCGAGGCCGCGTGCTGCCCCTCGTGGACGGTCCGCGCCACTTTTGACCCGGTTTCCCGGCCCATCGGAGGCGCTTTCTCCGGAAGAAGGTGTCCCGACGGCGGAAAGCCTCAATCCCCGCCCAGGTTCGATCGATGAAGGGACCGGAAGCGCGCCAGGGCGCTCCTCTCCCCAGCCACCTCAGCACACGCCTCATGATCAAGCTCGAAGTCGGCGAACGTATCGGTCCCTACCGCGTCGTGAACTTCATCGCCCGTGGAGGCTTCTCGCTCGTGTACGCGGCGGAAAACGAGGACGGTCAGAAATTCGCGCTCAAGGTCGGCGATGTCGCCGGCGGTGGGCGCTACGTGACCCGCTTCCTCGAGATCACCAACGAGCGTCAGCCCGACGGCATCAGTCCCGACGAAACCCCGGCCGAGGCGATCTTCTTCCGACAGGACGGCGTGCGGATCGATTTCCTCGACGTGCACGAGATCGACGACCTCATCCGCAACGAGACCGATCTGCTCACCGGCGTCAAGAGTCCGAACCTCGTCAAGGTTCACGACTGCTTCATGCACGACGGACGTCCGATCGCCGTGATGGATTTCGTGCGCGGCAAGACGCTGCGCGAGAAGATCCGCGCGCTCGAAGGGATCAGGCTCAACTGGTTCCTCACGATGGTCCGCGCGTTGCAGAAGCTCGAACGCACCGGACGCCTCGGTTACCACGGCGACCTCAAGCCGGAGAACATCATCATCAAGCCTTCGGGCAGCGTCGTGATGGTCGACCCCGCGATGCGCGCCGACGAGCGCGGCGTCATCACGACGACGCCGCACTACAACCCGCTGCTCTTGCGCGAGCCGAAGGCGGACGTGATGGGCGTCGGCGTGATGCTCTACGAGATCCTCACGGGCGTCCTGCCTTTCGAAGAGGTTCCGTGGCAATACGCCGGCCGCGAACAAGGCGGCGAGGTCGAGCGCCTCAGCCTGTCGTACTTCCTCTCCTACGTTCCGCCGAAGGAGTTGAACCCGAACACTCCCGATGCGCTGTCGCGCATCGTCTACCGCTGCCTGACCGTGACCGACTACGGGCTCAAAGAGCTCGAGGTGGACCTGGTCGACTTCCTTCGGAAGGAGTAGGTAGGAGGAGTAACCGCTATCTGAAGGAGAGGGCGCCGATACCTCTCGAACGGGGCCGTCCGGGATCACCGGACGGCCCCGACTGCATTTGGCGATTGGGTAGCCGGCGCGTCCGATGCCCTACGGCAGCGGCTGCCCCTTGGACGCCGTCCAGATCCCGTACCACTCCTCGCGCGCAAGCTCGATCCCGTAGCCGCCGGCCGCGGTGCGTACGCGGTCGATGTCGCGCGTCCCGGTGATCACGTGCGGACGGCTCGGGTGGCGCGCCAGGAACGCGAACGCGATCGCCTCCAGCGACGCGTCGCCGTGGCGCGCCGCGACGTCCCCGAGGGCCTTGCGCACGCGCTCCGCGCGCTCGTCGCGCGACGTGAACAGGTCGCCGCCGGCCAGGGGTGACCACGCCATCGGGCGTTGGCGCGTCCGCAGGCACTGATCGAACACGCCGTCCTCGAACGGGGCGAGGTGCAGGACGGACGCCTCGACCTGATTCGTCACGAGGCTGACGCGAGTCGAGAGGAGCTCGAACTGTGAGGGTTTGAAGTTCGAGGCTCCGAAGAACAGCACCTTGCCTTCGCGCGCGAGACCATCGAACGCTTCGGCGACCTCGTCGGCGTCCATCAGGAAGTCGGGGCGGTGGATCAGAAGCAGGTCGATCCGGTCGGTGCCGAGGTTCGAGAGGGAGCGCTCGACCGAGCGCACGATGTGCTCGGCACTCGAGTCGTAGTGATGCCGCACGACGTCCGGCCTGCGCTCCGAGGGGAAGCGAATGCCGCACTTGGTCACGATCTGCATCCGGTCGCGCAGGCCGGTGTCGTGGGCGAGAGCCGCTCCGAAACGCTCCTCGCAAGTGTGGTCGCCGTAGATGTCGGCGAGGTCGAAGGTCGTGATGCCTGCGTCGAGACAGGCCGCGGACCAGGCCGCCGTCGCACTCGCGGCCTGCTTCCAGGAATCGAGGCGCCACAGGCCGGCGACGACGTCGGACATGCGCAAGATCGGGGTCGGACTCATACCGGATTCGAAGTGGATGCGTGACTTCAGAGCGTGAAGCGCGACACCTTTGTCCCGGCTTCGAGCTCGACCTCGAAGGCGAGCTCGAAGCCGGAGGCGAAGCGCACGAAGACGACCGCGGTCATCGGGGCGAGGCCGTCGATGACGACGCCGTCGGAGTTGAATTCGCGGGTGAGGGAGAAGGGCACTTCGAACAGGCCGAACAGTGCTGGTTTGCGCTGCAACGTGAGCTTTCCCTCGCCGACACGGCCGCCGCCCGCGCGCTCGAAGCGTACGTCGAGCGTGCAGCCGGGCTCGAGAACGAACTCGATCGCCTCGGGCTCCACGGCCTCGTCCGCACTGTCGAGCAGACTCACGTCGCGCGAAATCCGCTGCAGCTCCCCTCCGCCCGCGTACAGGCGATAGACGCCGTGTGCCGGCGGAACGTCGCATGCAAAGCGTCCCTCCGCATCGGTTCGGAACACGCCGACGGAGACCGGTTCGCGATCACGTGCAACGACGAAGACCTCGACTTCCTCGTCCGCGAGCGGACTGCGCATGCGATCGACCACGCGCCCGTGAAGCGCTCCGCCGGGCTGGTCGCCCGGTTGAACGCGCACGACCCCCGACACCAGCATGCGCGACGCGACGGCGAACGGCAGCCCAACGAGAACAAGGGTCAAGAGCACTGCGAACAGACGGGAGCGTCGCACGTCGCGGCGCTCGCCGATCATGGGCGACGGGATCCGGTCACGCTCCATCTTCGCCCGTACTCCGCCTCCTAGTGGTGTGATTCACTCTTGTGCGGCATTTTGGTCGGTGCGTACGCGTTCGCTGCAAGGCGCAGCGACGACGCGACTTCGCTGCAAGTCTCGGAGGAGGCGCAACGCAGCAGCGGGCGGGTACGGGCCGACCAA
>JAAELL010000216.1 GCA_024226735.1 bacterium
CGTTCGCTTGGCACAGCGTGCAGCGAAAGCGTCGGGCGTCACGTCACGCGAGAGGTGCAGGAAGTAGTGACCCTTCTGCATGAAGTAGAAGATATTGTCGCCCGAGAAGATCGGCAGCCACTCGCGGAAGCCCGCCATCATTTCCTCGAACGTCTCGGCCGCCTCCTCCTGGGTCATCCCGGTCTCCGAGACGTAGTCGTGGTAGAGCTGCAGGTCCGCTTCGGGGTCGTCGATGATCTCGATGCCGAACTTCTCCGGCGTGCGGCAGGTCTCGGCGACCTCGTCGATGTGGAACGTCTGCAGGCTGACCTCACGCACGACGTCCGCGTTGGTGCGGATGAAGTCGAGCGTCGCGCGCGCCTCTTCGCGCGTCTCGCTCGGAAAGCCGACCATCGCGTAGAACGTGACGCTGATGTCCGCCGCTGCGCAGTTGCGTGCGACCTCGGCCGTCGACTTGAGGCTCTGCCCCTTCTTCATCATCTTCAAGAGGCGCGGCGTCGCGGTCTCAAAGCCGAACAGGAGCTTGCGGCAGCCCGACTCGTACAGGCGCCGCGCGCCCTCGGCGTCGTAGGCCTTGGACTCGACGCGCGCGTCGCTCCACCACGTGATGTCCGCTTCGCGCGCGATCAGCTCCTCGGGCAGATCGCGAATCATGCCGGGCGGCATGCAGTCGGTGATGAAGTGGAAGCGCTGCGCACCGTAGCGCTCCTTCAGCTCCATGACGTGGCTCGCGATCGTCCGCGCGTTGCGCGTTCTGTAGCCCGGGCCGATGACCGTCGGCAGCGTGCAGAACGTGCACTCGCCGTAGTAGCAGCCGCGGTTGATGTCGTAGGGGATCGCGAGCTCGGGCGAGAAGTACTTGTCGAGCGGCAGCCCGTCGAAGCACGGCGGCGGAGCGTCGTCGAGCTTGACCGGGTGCAGCGGGGCGTTGCGCACGGGTTCGGGTGCGCCGCGGCGGCGGTCGAACCAGAGCAGCGATCCGACCTCGGTGAGCTCGTCCGCGCCGGCCGCGATGCTCGTGCACAGAGCCGCGAGTGGACCCTCGCCTTCGTGGAAGATGATCGAGTCGAGGCTGTTCGCCGTCCCAGGCGCGTTCATCAGCTTCTCGCCGATGTAGGCCAGGAAGCCGCCGCCCGCGGTGACGTGGCAGTCGGGGAGCGCCTCCTTGACGAGCCGACCCAGGGTGAGAGCCGGAATCAGCTGGCTGCCGTACACGACCGACATGCCGAGCACGCGCGGCTGGCGCGCGACGAGCCGCGGGAGCACGCGCTCGCGGAAGAAACCGATGAACGGGTTCTGGTCTTCGCCCGAGATCGCGCGCGCGATCTCTGACGAACGGTCGTTCGCGTACCCCATCGTGAAGTTGTGGGGTGTTAGCTCGCTGGGAAAGTGCGCAGCCGACGCGAGTCGCAGGCCGTGGTAGATGGCGCGCACGGCCGGGACATACGCGTCCGCGTCGTAGAAACGCTCCCCGCGCAGCACCGCCTTGGCGTCGTCGATGCGGCTCACGAGCACGTCGGCGCTCGCGGCGCTCTCGGCCGCCGCGCGCCACGCACGCATCTCGCTGAACGGCAGCTCGCCGGCTCCGGCGAAGCGCTCGA
This sequence comes from bacterium, assembly GCA_024226735.1. Taxonomy (GTDB): domain Bacteria; phylum Planctomycetota; class UBA1135; order UBA1135; genus JAAELL01. The sequence continues at coordinate 1,602 of JAAELL010000216.1, forward strand.
GCGGAAGCCGGTCGGCGACGCGCTCCTTCGCCCACGACAGGTACTCTGGCGTCAGGAAGTGGTCGTACGCCTCGATCGACAGGTCGAGCTGCTCGACGTCGTCGAACCCGGCGTGCTTCAGCCATGCCGCGAGGCACGGGATGGCGAGGTGCGGCTGGGTGAAGTGGCCCTGCGGCGGAAAGACGAGGCTGATCGGGATCGGCTTGCGCTGGATCATGGAGAGCTCTGGAGGCCTGCGGGCGGCTGAGGGTTGGCTGACGGGGTCACGATACCCATGTCGGCGAGCTGGTCGAGGGCGCGTCCGATTCCCGGCTGCGCGACGTCGAGCGCCGCGCGCGTTCGGGTGCCGTCGAAGTGGTCGAGGTGGTCGAGGAGGCGCGCGGTGTCCGGCGAGAGCCGCACGGTTCGCGTCCCGCTGAGCGCGCTGGGGGAGCCCTGGACGAGAAAGGTCTGGGCGGCGCCGCGCGCTGGAAGCGGCTGGTTCGCGACGAGAGCGGACGTGAGGGCCGCGAGATCGTACTCGGCGTGGACGAGCTCCCCCTGTGGGCGCGGGACGTCGCCCGGTTCGAGCGGGCCGCGCGCACCGGCGCGCACGATGGCCCGCGCGCAGGCGCGCACGATGGACTGCTCCCAGCCGAGCGCCGCGTCGACCAGCGGATCGCGCTCACCGCGCGCGAAGGACTCGAACCCGCGGCCCGTCGCGCGCCAGGCGCGGTACAGCTCCAATGTGTTCTCGCTGCGCTTGCGCCGCAGCAGCGCGAAGACGCGCGGGTAGCGCATCAAGACCTCGGGCAGCTCGTCCGCGATCGTGCGCAGGTCGCGCAGCCGTTCCTCGCGCCAGGGCAGGAGCGCCCAGGTGCTGAACAGGTCGGGGTGGGCCTCGATCAGCTCGCGCTCGGGCGCCGTTTCGCCGGCGCCCCAGGCCATGTCGGGCGGAATGCCCGCGATCGCGCGCGCGTTCGATGCGTGCTCGTCCCCCAGGGCGCACCCCGGCTGCGGATTCGCGAGGTGCAGCGACACGTTCACGCCCGCGCGCAACGTCGCGTCGGCACAGAAGTCGAGCGTTTGCGCGAGGGCGCCTTCTTCCTCGCCGGGCAGCCCGAGGATCAGCGACAGGATCGGAACGATCCCACTCCGCGCGCAGTCGTCGACGACGCGTAGGAGGTCGACGTCGTCGCGCATCCCCTTCTGGTTCATGCGCCGTACCCGAGCCGAAGCCGATTCGATTCCCAACAGCACCCGGTAGCAACCGGAGTGAGCCATGGCCGTCAGCAGCTCGGCGTCGAGGTGGTCGGCGCGGGCGCGGCACTCCCACGGCACCTCTGCGTCGCGCCGCGACAGCTCGTCGCAGAACGCGAGTGCGTGACTGCGGTCCGCGCCGAACAGGTCGTGGCAGAGGTAGGCGTGGCGCGCGCCGGGCATCGTCCGGATCGCGGCGACTTCGTCGGCCAGGCGTGCTGCCGGAAGTGGCCGCGAGCGCCGCGACCAGTAGCGGCCGATCGAGCAGAAGCTGCAGTCGTACACGCACCCGCGGCCCGAGTCGACCGGCGTCAGCCCCTCGCTCTCGCCCGTGATCGCCTTGTAGTCGGCGAGGGGCGGAAGGAGCTCCCACGCGTAGGCGGGCAGCGTCGCGAGGTCGCGGATCGCGGGGCGGTTCGCCTCCCGCACGACGGAGCCGCGCGCGTCGCGCCAAGTCGTTCCCGTGACGCCGTCGAACGTGCTTGCCGTCCGGATGCGTCCGATCAGCTCGGGCAGGGTCTCTTCCGCTTCGCCGCGCACGATCGCGTCGACCCAAGCGAAGCGCTCCAGGACGGCGACGTCGACTCCACCGATCCCCGGTCCGCCGAGCAGCAGTCGTGCGTGCGGCGCGCGGCATCGCACCTCGCGCAAGATCGCCAGCGCGATCGGCAGCGTCGCGCCCATGACCGACAGTCCGATCACGTCCGGTGTCGCGCCCGAGAGCAGCCGCTGCGCCGCTGTGCGCGCGAGGCCGTCGTCCGCGGGCAGCTCGCCGCTCGCCTGCCGGTACGCCAGGTCGTCGAGCCGGACCGCGATCCCATGTCGCAGGAGCGCGCCCCCCAGTCGCAACAGGCCCGGCGGAGGCATCGAGTACCCGAACGTGTCCGCATGGGGGGCCGAGGCGATCAGGACGTCCGGCCCGGGCGAGTCAGTGGAGGAGATCACGATTGTATGGGACACGCCGAACGGTCCCGAATCCAGATCGGCTTACGGCGCGCCGCTCGCGGTGTGAGCGGACTTCCCGCCCGATCGCGCTCAGGATCCGCGGCAATGCGGTACCCTCTGCGGTTCGAAGGACCCCCCCATGATTATCCGAAGCACCCTCCTCGCCCTCGCCCTCGCCCTCGTTTCGTGCAGCGGCAGCAGCAGCTCGAGCAGCAGCGCCTCGAGCGCGAACTTCAACGTGCAGCGCACCCGCCAGGCGGTCGGTGCGGCCGCGCCGGTGATCGTCTCGGGACGTTGGGTCGGCTACCCCGCGTCCGAGGCGGGCACAGGGCCCTCGGGAACGGACTGGAACGAGGACGGAGACATCGGCGACTCGATCTTCGTCGCGGTCAACACGCAGAAGCGCAAGCAGCGCGTGCTCGACGTTGCAGCCGAGACCTCGATTCCGGCCCCGAACACGCTCGCGTTCGTCGGATCGGACTTCTTCATGATCGTGTCGGAGATCAACGACTCTCGCGATTGGAACGGAGACATCGATACGGTCGACACGGTCCTCTTGCATTGGACGTCGGGCATGTCCGAGCCCGAGTTCGTCGACGAGATCGGCGGCACGGGTTCGATGCGCATGGTCTCCACCGGTGGCAGGCTCTACTACGTCTCGGCCGACATCCCGACGCTCTCGCAGCGGACCAACCTGCGCGCGGTCTCCGTCGACGGCGGCCTGGTCGTCGGAGAGGTCGGGACGACGTTCGTCGATCCCGGCATGGACGGGCTGCGCGTCGAGCTCGCGGGCGAGGCGGGCGGCCTCCTCGCCCTCACGATCGACGAGAACCTCGAAGGCGAGATCACCGGCGACGCCGACGGGACGGACGGGCACGTCTTGTGCTTCCTCGACGGGACGAGTGCCGGCCAGCTGATCGCCGTCACGTCGAAGGCGATCTCGGGTGAGGTCCCGGCGTGGGCCGTACGCGAGCGCGGCGCGGGCGACTGGCTCGTCGGGTTCCTCGTCGACGAGAGCGAGCAGGGCCAGAATCTCAACGACCCGGGACTGTTCCCGCCCGGCATCTGGCAGCCCGCGCAGTGCATCGGCCTCGATGACACCGACACGGACGACGAGGTGCTGCACTGGCTCGAGTACGCGAGCTTCGCGGCGGGCCTGACCGGAGTCGAGAACACCGGTCTCGTCGGCCAGACGACCGGGGGCATCCAGTCGGTCGTGGTCGCGGGCGACTACGTCGGCACGGTGTCTCTCGAAGCGGACGAGGGCAGCCAGGCCGCGATTCCGCCCGGCTGCGACCTCAACGCCGACGGGGACAAGAGTGACTTCGTCTTCCGCTGGTCGGAGGCGCGCGTCGGCGCCGTCCCCGAGGGGGACTCGTCGCGCCTGCACGCCGTCGTCGCCTCGATCCCTGGCGGCACGAACGGAGTCGTGTCACTCGGCAACATCTTCGTGCTCCTTGTCAGCGAGGGCGCGGACGGCCGTGACCACGACGGGCGGCCCGGAACCAACTTCAACCTGCTCGCCGCGCGCAACCCGGCGGGGAGCGGAGCGTGGAACTTCGATCACGGCGCGTTCGTGGGCGCGACCTGGATGGCGCCCGACGGGCGCCAGTCCGACGAGCGCTTCTTCGTCGCGTTCCCCGAGTCGGTCGAGGGCTTCGACCTCAACGGCGACGGCGACACGGCCGACAGCATCCCCACGTTTCCCGAGCGCGGCAACGGGCTCGACCTGAACTTCCCGGGCGTCGGGCGCGCGATCTCCTCGACCAACGCCGGCATCAACGCTGGCGGCGGAACAGTCTTCTATCGTGTCTCGGAGATGGCGCAGGGCTTGACCGACATCAACGGCGACGGGGACGTGAACGACTTCATTCTCGAGCGCGGCAACTTCTCGAGCGGCTCGACGAACACGATGGGCACGTTGAACACGATCGGTCGCGACGCGGTCGAGCTGTCGAAGGACAACGTGCGCGCGGCCGCGTTCGTAGTGCACGAGGCGGCCCAGGGCGTCGGCGGCACCGACTTCAACGACGACGGAGACACGAGCGACTGGGTCGTCAGCTACTTCGTGATGTGATCGCGCGAGAGGCACGGACTCTGTCCTGACTCCGTACCCCTCGCACCCTCCTACAGCTCGAACGTCAGGCGCACCGCGTCCGTCGCGTTGAATCCCGCCGGTCCACCGGCCGTGTCGCGGAACACGAACTGGAACGACCAGGTCGAGCCCGGAACGATCGCGCCGCCCGGTGGCAAGGAGGCGAAGGGGACGTCGCGAACCGCGACGCCGGCCGCCGAGATCTGCACGCCCGGCAGGATGCGGTTGAGGCCGAAGGGGCCCGTGCACAACACACCGTCGCCCCACGGAACCTGGGCGAGGTTCGGGCCGTAGAAGAAGAAGCCGAATCCCCGCGGGACCCGCGTCGCGTGGAGCGAGAAGGAGTCGCTCGATACGCTCGCGGTGCCGAACGCGCCGACCTGTCCCGACTGGCCCGTCGAGTTCGGGTTCGCGCCGCAGTAGCGCTGGAAGGCGCCGCTACCGGTGCCGAACGGCGCGAGATCGCCGAAGTCCTCCGGGTCGAGGCCCGGCACCGTGATCGACTCGCCAGACGCCGGGTCGAAGACGACGACGCTCGCGTAGAGCGTCACGAGGAAGCGCCCGTCGTCGAGCGGCGCGACGCCCTGCTCGAACAGGCCCGCCTCGTACTCGGCGACAAAGCCGCCGCTCGCGTCGAACTCGAAGAGGCGGATTCCGGCTTCGACCAGGATGTTTCCGTTTGGCAGCTCGGCGAGCTGGTCCGGACCGAAAGGCGAGCCCGAGGGCACCGGGCCGGAGGCAAAGACCGATACGAACTGGCCGTTCGTGTCGTAGATGTCGATCCGGTCGAACGTGAGGTTGGAGACGAGCAGCTGCCCGTTCCAGGCGAGGACGTTGTAGGACGACATCGTGGGAAACGCCCCCGTGATGCTCCCGTCCAGCGCGAGCTGCCACAATTCTGTCGCGCCCGCCACCCAGACCGATGTGCCGTCGAAGTCCAGTCCCCCCGGCGTTGGAATGAAGGGACCCGTCGCGCTGAGCTGGTTGCCGGCCGAGTCGTAGCGGTACACGTGTGCTCCCGCGGAGACCCAGATCTCGGAGTTGACCACGATCGCCTTGTTGACCGACGGGAACTGGAGGGGTGGTTGGGCGGTGGTCAGGTCGACCACCCGCTCTCCGACGAGAACGCCAGCCGTGACGTCGATGACGCGCACACCCGGTGGGTCCTGTTCGACGGTGAGTAGGGTCTGCGCGCAGAGCGGTCCCGCGAGTGACGATGAGAACAGGGCAAGGGCGAGCGCGCCCTTGAAGGGGATTTGCATGGAAGTCTCGGGGTTGAGGCAGGATTCGGAGAGGAGCCTCGTTGTCGCTCTGCTCTATCCAGCCCGTCCGCGCAGGTCACGATTCAGCCGGGCCACAGCGGCTGCGGACCACCGCGCGCGCTCCTCGGCGGCGACTCCATGCCATCGATGAACGGGCGTGCGAGCTCCTCGGAGTGCGCGCGCCGGTACGCTCCGGGAGGGTAGCGTTGCACGAGGACCTTGCGCAGCTTCGCCGCTTCCTTCTGGGCCTCTTTTCCGCTCGTGTCGATGTGCAGGAGCCTGCGCAGGCCCTTCGGCTTCAGCGCGAGCCGGACGCGGTCGACCGCCGCGTTCTGGAAGCGACCGAGGAAACCCTTCGTCAGGACGACCTGTCCGATCGGGTGCAAGGCGTCGACGCCGCGCCGCCAGCTCTTGCGTTCGCTGACGAGCAGCACGTGGTTGAAGATCTTCTTGTTCGTGCCCATCGACAGCGCCTTCTTGGGCACGGTGCGGTTGACGAGCTCGTCCAACTCGTCGAGCCCCGCGTCGTCCTTCAGCCCCGTCACGATCGACCAGCGCGACTCGGGCACGAAGCGGTCCGCGTTCATCTCCCAGTACAGGTGCCCCAGTCCCCGCCCGCGCGCGTAGCGCACGAGGTGGTAAGGCACGAAGTGGTTGTGCGCGATCGTGTCCGCCGCGAGGTGCGACAGGTAGCCGAGGATGAAGGCCTCTTCGGCGTCCGTCTCGGCGTGCTCGCGCATCTCCTCGACGATCGTCCAGCGGTGACAGTGGTTCTTGTGCCCGCCCCACGCCTTCATGTTGATGATGTCGGCGGCGAGGTTGCCGTAGAAGTAGGCCTCCTTCTCGCTGCCAAGGAGGCGTGCTCTGTTCGTCGGGAGCATCTCGCGCCGTCGGCGCCACACACGACTGGCGAACTCGAGGTGGTGTCCCGGGCCCCACGCGAGCGCGAGCGCCGTCGAGAAGAGGAGCAGAACGATCAGGTGCGGAAGCGTCGACGTCATGGCTTGCGCGCCGAGGGTACCTGCGTCTGCCCGCGTGCGGCTACTCCTCGGCTGGGAGATCGATCGTCAAGGCTTCTTGAAACTCCCACCCGGAGTCGAAGACGCCTTCGCTGACGAGGGTGCAGCGCAGGCACCGCGCCCGGAGCGCCTGGTCCCCGGACTTGCTCTGGATGGAGAGCACGTAGGTCTCGCCGACCTCGGGCGCCACCGGGACGAAGCTGCGGCAGCCGCCGAGCGAGAGGTTGCGGATGTAGCCCGTGCCGACCGTACGCCCTTCGCCCCACCCCTCGGTGAGGGCGACCTGGAGCCACGTCGAGCGACGCTCGTGGCGGCGGATCTTGCGCACGTCGTCGAGGGCTTGCTCCTCGATCCGCTCGAGGTGCTCGAGGTCGATCTGGCTGACGGGGACGACGGGGCTGGGCTGGGGCATGGTCGGACGCGTGCAGGGAGGGCGAGTGGAGTTGGTCCGCTCATCGACCCCGACCCGCGCCGGCTGTAGGCTCACGGACCTTGCGGCTCCGCAGGGCGCAGTGATTCCCGCGCTCGGGACGGGCGCAATCCACCGGATGGAGGCCAACTCCCTGACCATCGTGCACGTCGACCCCGAGACCTCGTTCTCCGGGGGGGAGGTCCAGGTGTTCCTGTTGATGGAGGGGCTCGCGCGCCGCGGCCATCGCAACGTCCTGGTGTGCCCCGCCGGGAGTGCCGCCGCCGGCCGCGCGCAGGAGCGCGGGATCGAGACCCGGCACGTCTCGATGCGCAACGACCTCGACCTCGCGGCGGCCCTACGCCTGAAGCGCGTCCTGAACGAGACTGCACCCGATGTCGTGCACCTGCACACGGGAAGGGCCAACTGGATCGGGGGGCTCGCCGCCCGTTGGGCCAACGTACCGGCCGTGTCGACGCGACGCATGGACCGCGTCGTGAAGCGCAATTGGCGCACGCGCACCATCTACGGCTCGCTCGTCCAGCGCGTCGCCGCGATCTCGCCGGCCGTGCGCGGCCGTTTGCTCGACGCAGGGGTTCCCGAGGATCAGACCGAGCTGATTTGGAGCAGCGTGCGGCCCGCGGACCTCGCGCCCGTCCGCGGGAGGGGCGCCATGCGCGCGGAGCTCGGTGCGGGGGCGCGTACCTGCGTGTTGCTCGGCCTCGGCGCCCTCGTGCCGCGCAAGGGTTTCGACGTCCTGATCGAGGCTCTCGCCCGACTCGATGCGGACGAGGACTGCGTGGCTTGGATCGCAGGTGACGGTGCCGAGCGCGCCGCGCTCGAAGCGTTGGCGCGGGAGCGCCTGCCGGAAGGGCGCGTCCGCCTGCTCGGGCGGCGGGCCGACGTGCCGGACCTGCTCGCCGCGTGCGACCTCTTCGTCATGCCGTCGCGGGCTGAGGGACTCGGAGTGGCCGCACTCGAGGCAATGGCCGCCGGCCGCGCCGTCGTTGCGAGTGGCGTCGGCGGATTGGGAGAGGTCGTCGAGGACGGGAGCACCGGCGCGCTCGTCGCGCCGGACGATCCGGGCGCGCTAGCCGCTGCGCTCGGCGGCTTGATCAACGATGGGCCGCGCCGCGACGCATACGCCGCGGCCGGTCGGGCGCGGGTCGATGAGGTCTTCCTCGACGAACGCATGGTCGACGCCTACGAGCGCATGTACCGGCACGTCCGCGGTCAAGGAGAAGTGGCGTGAGCGCACCCGCGGAGCGCCCGCGCCTCTCGGCCTGCATCATCGCCAAGGACGAGGAGGCACGGATCGAAGCCTGCCTCGCCTCGCTCGCGTTCTGCGACGAGATCATCGTCGTCGACTCGCACTCCACAGACCGCACGGCCGCGATTTGCGCGGCGGCGGGAGCGCGCGTCGTCGCGCGCGATTGGCCCGGCTTCGGACCGCAGAAGGCGTTCGCCGTCTCCGCGGCCGCGTACGACTGGGTCCTGTGCCTCGACGCGGACGAGCGCGTCTCGGACGAGCTGCGGAGCGCGATCGAAGGGGTGCGGGACGCGGGCTTTCCGGGCCATGCCGGGTGGAGCATGCCGCGCTGTTCGCAGTACCTCGGCCGCTGGATCCGGCACGGCTCGTGGTATCCCGACCTGCAGATGCGGCTGTTCGACCGGCGGCGCGGCAATTGGAACGACGCGCCCGTGCACGAGAAGGTCCTCCTCGAGGGGAGCGTGGGCAGGCTCGCCGGCGATCTCGAGCATCTGCCGTACGAGCGCCTCGACGACCACCTGCGCACGATCGACAAATACACGACGCTGATGGCCGAGAGCCAGCACGCGCGCGGCAAGCGCGCCGGCGTGCACCACCTCGTCTTCAATCCGCTCGCGCGCTTCTTGAAGTTCTACGTCCTGCGCCTCGGGTTCCTCGAAGGCTGGCGCGGTTTCCTGCTCGCTTGCCTCGCGGCGCACTACGTGCGACTGAAGTACGCGAAGTTGCTCGCCCTGTCGCGGCCGGACGAGGTCCGGATGCGGGAGAAGGACTGACTTGGCGCGGCTGCTCGTCCTCCTCGCCGCGTTCCTCGCGTGTCTGCACGCGGCGAGCTTCCTCGACTCTGGACCGATCGACGACGACTTCATCGTGTACCGCTACGCCCGCAGCCTGATCGAGGGCGACGGGCTCGTGTACAACACGGGCGAGCGATTCGAGGGGTTCACCGTTCCGCTGTGGTTGTTCTGGATCGCGGGCGGACTGCGCCTGGGTCTCGATCCCGTGGCCGTGAGCCAGACGACGTCGATCCTCGGTGCCGGTCTCGCGGTCTTGCTGATCGGTCTCGCCTGGGCGCGACGCTTCCCGGGCTCGACTCTGCCGGCGCCCGCGTGGATCGTCGCCGTGACCCCGGCCTTCGCGTTCCATGGCGCAGCGGGGCTCGGCACGACGCTGCTCGCCGCGCTGTTGTGCACGTGGCTGGTCCTCTACGAAGCGGCGGAGCGGCGCGGTCGTACTGCTTGGGGCGCGGGGCTGGCGCTCGCGCTCGCGTGCCTTCTGCGGCAAGAGTGTGCGCTGTTCGCCGTTCCGTTCCTGGTGTTCGAGGCGCGTCGCGGCCGGTCGGTGGCGGCCTTGCCCGCGTTCGTGGTGTTGGTAGGTTGGACGGCGTTCCGGCTCGTCTACTTCGGGCGCCTCCTGCCGACTACGTACGACGTGAAGAAGCTGCCGCTCCTCGTCGATCTCGCCTACGGTGCGCGCTACCTCGGAGTCGCGACGATTACCACGGGCGTCGGGCTGTACGCGCTCGGCGCGACGTCGGTCCTGCACCCTCGCGTCGGAGCGCGATCGGCGCTGTTTGCCGCCCTGACGGGCGCGCTCGCGCATCTCGCCTACGTCGTGTACGTCGGCGGTGACTTCGTACTCTTCGCGCGCTTCTTCGTGCCCGTGCTGCCGATCTTCGTCTACCTCGCCTGCGTCGGCTTGCGGACCCTGCTGCCGCGCGCCCTCGCGGTGGGAGCCCTGGTCGTCGCCCTGGCGGCGCCACAGTGGACCCAGCTCGACCTCGCGTCCGAGAGCCGTGCGTACACGCGCGCGAGCCACGACTTCAACGAGAAGCGCTGGATCGCACTCGGCCACCTCTTCCAAGACGAGCTTGCGCAGGAGACGACGCTCGCTCTGTCGCCGATCGGTGCGATCGGCTGGTACTCGCGCCTGCGCGTCATCGACATCCTGGGACTGACGAACGCATCCGCGATCGGGATCGAGCCGAACCTCGAGTCGACCCGGATGAAGGGCCACCATCGTTCGAACGCGAGCTTCGTGCTCGACGCCTTGCCCGACGTCGTGCTGCTCGGCAACGGCGTCCGCGATCCGGCGACGGGCCGGCCGTCGGTCAGCGCGTGGGAGCGCGAGCTGGTGATGCACCCCCGCTTTCAGAATGGATACATCCAGATGATGCTGCCTGTGCCGGAGGGCGACCCCGTCGACGTGTTCGTTCGCAAGGGAACGCAGCCGCCACGGAACGCGGTTCCTCGCTAGGCTGGACGCCAGGAGGTCGTCATGAAAGCTCTACCGATTCTGGCGCTCGTTCTCGTCGTTAGCGTGGTGGTGTACTCGATCTACGCGAGCACCCTGGGCGCGGACCGCGACTCGTCGCCGGCGCCCCTCGGCGCACAGCCCGTGGACACCGCGGACACCACGGACACCGAGCGCGTCGCGCAGCTCGAGCGACTCGTCGAAGAGCTGCGCACCGAGATCGAGCGGCTCGGGATGCAAGTTGCGCTGCTCGAGGACGGACGTCGCACTCCGCTCGTGCAGGGCCCGGTCGGGGCGGAGCGCATGGAGCCGCGGACGGCGAGCGACTTCGAGGAGACCGACCCGCGCTGGTACCTCGACCAATACGTCGCCTCGTTTCGCGGGGGCGGCGAAGGCTCGGAGTACTTCCGCCTCGCGGTCGACGCGTTCCTGCCCTCGCTCGTGGAGCCGGTCCTGGCGTTGGTCGGGAATCCGAGCGCCAACGAGACCCTGCGCCTGCGACTGGTCGAGATGATCGGCGACACGCGATTCCGCCAGGAGGCGCGGGTGATCAAGGCACTCGTCGACCGCGTGGCGGCCGCGCGCGACGACGCGCTCATCCTGGCGGCGCTGCACGGCCTGATGATCGTCGCCGACAGTCGTACTGCTCCCGCGCTCGAGCGCGTCGTCTGGAGGATGCAGACCAGGGCGGTGCGCCTCGCGTGCATCCAGTGCATCCTCTCGCTAGCGGGTGCGGAGGCCAACCGCGCGATCGCGAACATGATCCGGACCGCGCCGAACGAGAACGCGATCGCGCTCTTGATCTCGCTGGTCGACCAGGCCGACCTGATCGCTGCGCTCGACATCTTCCGCTTCGTGTCGCACCAGGAGCGTGACGCGCGGCTCGCCGGAGCGCAGCGCATCGGCGCGTTCCAGAGCGACGACTTCATCGACTTCGTGGCCGAGTGGATCGGCCGCGAGCCCGACGAAGCCGTGCGCCGCGCGCTCGGGGCGGCGTCGGACCAACAGAAGCAGATCCCGGCGTACCATCCCCGGCAGATGACTGGCGCGCCCAACGTGCGGAGTGTCACGCGGGACCATCCCCACGCGTGGGCCAGCCAGGAGCCGGACGGTGGTCCGGAGTGGGTCGAGGTGACGTACGACCTGCCGTTCAAGGCGCACACCGTGCGGATCTTCGAGACGCACGTCGCCGGCGCAGTCAAGCGCGTCTTCGTCATCGACACGGCGGGCAAGCGCTACGAGGTCTTCGCCGGCACCGACCCGACCGAGAGTCCCGGACCGTTCGACGTGTCCTTCACGGCGACGGGCTTCCCGGTGGCGGCGGTGCGCATCGAGCTCGACACCACGCGGGGCACGAGCTGGAACGAGATCGATGCGGTCGAGCTCGTGGGTACTGGCCGCCGAGCGTGGGCGAGCGATGCGCGCGCGTCGAGCTACTACGGCCAACACCGGTCATCGGCTCCCATCCGCTGGAGCCGGACGAACCGTTGAGTCGAGGACGCGGCCCGCGCGCGCACCTTCGCGGGCGAATGCGCCGTTGACCAGAACGCAGTCGAATCCCTGGGCCAGGGCGTGCGGGTCGACGAACGTCGCGCGGTCACGTATCCCCGTCGGGTCGATCACGAGCACGTCCGCCGCCCAGCCCTCGCGCAGGAGTCCGCGCCGCTGCTCGTCCAGACCGAGCGTCCGAGCGGGAAGTCCGGTCATCTTGTGGACGGCCTGCTCGATCGAGAGCGAACCGCGCTCGTGCGCGTAGAACCGGATCACCTTCGCGAAGGCGCCGTAACCGCGCGGGTGGTGCATCGTCGGGCTGCCGTCGCTGCAGACCATCGTGTGGGGGGCGAGGAGCAAGCGCTCCTGCAGGTCGAGGTCCATGACGAAGTACGCGGCGCTCGCGCCTCGCGGGCCGAGCGCGATCAAGAAGTCCTCGAAGGGCTCGCCGCGCTCCTGCGCGACTTCGGCGAGCGTCCTTCCCGTCCACGGCTCGGTCCCGAGCAACGTGGCCGCCGGGCCCTTGCGGCTCGCGACCCGCGCGCGCAGGTGGGCCGCGAGCTCGTCGCGGCGTTCTAGGGCGACACGCTCGTAGTCGTGGGGCACCTTGGCCCAGGGCGGGAACAGAATGCCGATGCCCGTATAGCTCGCCTCGTACGGGTACAGGTCGGCGGTGATGCTCAGTCCCGCGGCGCGCGCCGCGTCCATCCGCGCGAGCAGCTCCTCGGCGCGTCCGGCGCCCTGCCCGAGCACGACCTTGATGTGCGAGACGTGCACGGCGCATCGCGCTCCGCGTCCCTGGGCGATCAGCTCGTCCAGGGCCGCGTCGATCCGCTCGTCGTCCTCGCTGCGCAGGTGGCTCATCACCAGCCCCCCGGCGCGCCCGACGGGCTCGGCGATCGCGATCAGCTCGTCGAGATCGGCCGCGGCGCCGCCCGCGTACTCGAGGCCCGTGGTGAGGCCGAAGCAGCCCCCGGCGAGCGCCTCCTCGACCAGCCCCGCCATGCGGGCTCGCTGCTCCGCGTCGGCGGGGGTCCCGGCGGGCACGCCCGCCCGCTCGCGCACGCTCGCGTGGCCGATGAACCAGGCGAGGTTCGGCCCGAGACCGGACGCTGGCGACGATCGGTCCTGCGGGCTCCTTCCGTCCTGGCCGAGGCAGATCGTCGTGACGCCCATCGCGAGGAAGTTCTCGAACGCCGGCGTCGCCCGCGGGTCGCCGTGCGCGTGGGTGTCGATGAAGCCCGGGGTCACGAGCTTGCCGGTCGCGTCGATCACGCGCGTCGCCCGCGCCTCCCCGAGGTCGCCGATGCGGGCAACCGTGTCACCGCGAATCGCGACGTCGGCGCGCCGCCCCGCGGTGCCCGTCCCGTCGATGACGGTGCCGCCGCGGATCAGGACGTCATACGCGCTCTCGTCCTCGCCCAGCAAATGCCGCGCGAGCACCTCGCCGAGATCGGCAAAGAACGGGTCGGCCGTGCTCGCGTACCCATAGTTATCGTCGTTGAGCGTCTCGTTGGGGTTCGTGTACAGGGTCGCGGTGACGAAGAAGGCGCGGCCCGTCGTGCGATCCTGGACGTAGGCGTTCTCGACGCTGAAGCCGTAGGCGCGGCCGACCTTGTTGGCGATCCGTAGCCGCTCGGCTGGCACGACGCGCGCGAGCCCGGGCAGGAGGAATTTGAGCGCCGCGTCCGGGACGTCCGTGTAGACCGGGTTGCGCGATTCTCGCGGGTACTGGGCCATCGCCTCGACGAGGAAGGCGCGGTGTTCCTCCGAGAGCTCGATGCGCTTGCCGCCGAGCTCGAGGTCCGGACGCACGATCGCGATCAGCATGTCTTGCAGGTCGGCGAGCGAGACCCGGTTCTTGCGCGCGAACGACATCGGGCTCCCGATGCGCTCGCCGCTCGCCACGTGCGCGACGCCGATCTCGAGACCGGCGAGCCCCTCGTTCTCCAGCCGCAGCGGGCTCGTGCGTGGGGGAGCCGTGTGCTCACCGAAGTCGATGCGCGGCGTGCGAAGCTGGTCGTCCACGCTGCGGAACTCCGACAGCCTGTGCTGGATGCGGACCGAGTCGAAGCCCGCGGCCCACGCGTCGCGGTTCAGCTCCTCGTGACCGACGAGCTCGTACAGCCGGTTGAAGGCGCGGTTGTCCGAGACGATCGAGAGCTTGCGCACCTCGTGCCCGACCGTGATCGTCCCGCCAGCCAGGTTCGACGCGTCGGTGTCCTCGCGCACCTCGTCCGCGAAGAGCGGGTGGTACACGAGCGGCGTGTCGAGCTCGAGCCCGTCGCGCTCGGCGACCAGGCGTAGCGCGCTCGCGGCAGCGAAGGTCTTGATCGAGCTCGCCGGATAAAAGTATTCCGCGTCGACGCGGAAGCCGTGCCGCACGAGCTTCGGTCCCGCCGGACCCTCGCGCACCTCGGCCACAAGGACCTGCAGGCGATGTGCCTCGGCGTTCGCGAGGAGCGGGCCGAAGCGGCCGGGGTGCGCGCGCAGGAGCTCGTCGACGAGCGGTCCTTCGACCGCTTCGTCGCCGGTCGAAGCGCACGCGGACAGGGCGAGGACGAGGGCGAGGGCGAGTGGGGCGCGGCGCATGCCACAGCATCCTACGTCGCCCCGGCCCGCGTCGCTCAGCGGTTCTTCGCGCGCTCGAGCGAGCGCTGGAAGTACTCGCGGTCCGGTGCCAGGCGCACCGCGTGCTCGAACTCGGTGACGGCTTGGTCGCTCTGGCCCATCGCGAGCAGCACCTGACCGCGGTGTCCGTGGGCGTGGGCGTCCTCGGGGTCGAGCTCGACCGCGCGATCGAGGGCGGCGAGGGCCTCCTCGTAGCGGCCGGTCTCCATCAGCGCTTCCCCGTGCAGGTCGTGGGCGTGCGCGTTGTCCGGCTCCTTGCTCACGGCGACCTTGTACATGGAGACCGCCTCTTCGTAGCGGCCGTCCTCGTACAGCTCGGCGCCGCGCTCGAGGCTCGTCGGCTCGCACTCGTTCGACACGCAAGCCGCCAGGGTGAGGAAGGTGAGGGGTAGGATCTTGTGCATGGGTGGTCGGTCGGAAGGGATCGATCGTGGCAGTCACCTGGACGAGCGCGAGGTGGCGCTGTCGATCGGTTTCCGCGGATTACGCGACGCTCAGAGGCGCCTCCTCCGAGACTCGCAGAGGAGCCGCGTCGTCGGCGCGCCTTGCATCGCATCCCGTACGAACCGCCGATAATGCCCCATCAGAGTGAATCACACCACTAGTGGTGTCCCCGAAGCGCAGCGTTCGGACGACGCCGGACACCGCGAAAACAGCGTCAGCTGGGCGAAGGAGATGGCGGCGCCGACGAGCACGTGCAGGGCGAGGAAGCGGACGGCTCCCGCGGCGCTCGGGTCGAATCGTCGCGCGAGCGCGAGGACGAGCGGGACGAATGGGATCCACAGCCACCAGTCCATCAGGCCGCTGGTGATCCCCTCGAGGAAGCTCACCTCGACTTCCAGCAGGTTGTACGTGACGAAGATGCGTAGCCCCGAGAGAACGCCAGCAGCGGTCGCTCCCAGCGCGACCCAATGCATCCCACGGGCTGCTACCGTAAGGACCGCACGCGGAAGTTCGCGAACGAGACAGTCATGTCGAGTTTCTCGTGGAGCTGCAGGGCGAGGACGCCGCGGGTGTGCTGTCCGTCGCGCGTGTCGACGAGCGTCCGGCCGTTGATCTCGATCACGTGGCGGTCGCCGTCGACGCGGACGTGGTAGTGGTTCCAGCCCTGGTAGTCGACGGCCTGGTTGCGCGGGCGCGGCTCGGGCCGCGCGAGCAGCCCGCGACCGTCGCTGGCGTAGAGAGCACCCCAGAAGGACTGCCCGATGTCCGCCTGATAGCCGATCGGGTGCACCTCATCCGCGACGACCCGCGAGCGGTATTGGACGCCGCTGTTGGCTTGGACGCAGCGCACGTCGAACTCCATCTCGAAGTCGTCGAGCTCGCGGCCGTAGACGATGTAGGTGCTCTCGGGCTGGTTCTTCGCGCGGCCGACCAGCGTCCCCTGTGCGAGGCGCCAGCCGCGGAAGTTGCCACCCCAACGCGCGCGTTCTCCGTCGCTGAAGGCGGCGATCCACTGGGGCTCCGCGCGCGCCGCCGCATCGACGACGCCGCGTGCAGCGACGTATGCGAAGAGGTCCTTGACCTCTTCCAGCGTCAGTGCGTCGAGCAGTCCCGACGGCATGGCCGAGACGTCGGAAGGTCCGACGAAGCGCGTGTCCGCGCGCTCGATCGTCGTCTTTGTTCCGTTGGTGCGCAGCAGCACGAGGCGCTCCGGGGCGTCCTGCACCAAGCGCCCCTCGTGCTCATTCCCATCGTGCGTCACGACGCGCGTCACGTCGTAGCGGTCGGCGATGACGCGCGAGGGGTAGACGATCGCCTCGAGCAGGGCGCGCCGCTCGAAGCGTCCGGCGACGTCGGTCAAGTCCGGCCCCCAGCCCGCGCCGCCGCCGGCCATCGTGTGGCACGTGTTGCAGGTCGCCTTCTCGAACACGCGCGCGCCGCGCGCGGCAGAACCGGCGCGGGTTTCCGAGTGAGAGAGAAACGCGAGCGCCTCTTCGAAGTCCCAGCGCGGTCGCGCGTCGGCCGCCGGCGTGCCGGCGAAGCCCGGGTACGTACCCGCGAACCAGCGCTCCCACTCGGCGAGCTCTCCGGTCCAATCGGCGTCACTCGACCCGAGGGGGCGGCCGCTCCACTTGGCTAGCACGCGCAGGATGCCGCGCCCACCGCGCGGGCCACGGGCGCGCGCCTGGTCGAGCGTCGTGCGTACCGGCGCGGCGCCCTCCGGCACCCGATCGCTCTTCACGAGTGCGCGGACGCAGGCGAGGCGCACGTCGCGGTTGCCGTGCTCGAGGCCGTGGACGAATCGCTCCCAATCCTCGTCGGCGGCCGTGCGGGCCAGGAGCGTGAGGCACGCTCCGCGCAGTCGCGGCTCGTCCGCGTAGACTTCGCGCAACCAGGTCTCGAGCCCCTCGACCCGCGTGCCGTCGAGCGCCGTCAACAGGTTGCGCTTGAGCCGCATCGCGAGCCCGACGTTCTCGTCCTCGCCGAGCACATCGAACGCCGCTCGCAGGGGGCTGAAGAGCGGCTCGACCTCGCTCGCCGCCTTGCGCGACAGAAAGCTGGCCAGGACGCGTGGTCCCAGCACGTCCGCCGCGCTCGCGCGGGCCGCCACCTGCGGCGCGCAACGGTCGACGATCTCGCCCAGCATCGCGTCGAGGTAGCCCTGGAAGTTGCCTCCGCCGCTCCAGGCGGCCGCCTCCTCGAACCAGCCGAACAAGCGCGCCAGGAGCGCGTCGTTCCAGCCGGCTTCGATCGCGCGCAGGCAGTAGGCGTAGTGGATCGCGTCCTCGCGCGACGGCGTGCGTTCGAGCTCGGCCAGCAGGGCCTCGATGACGCCGGGCACCTGGGCGTGGGCGAGCACCCGCGCGAGCTCGCGGTCGACGCTGGCGTCGCCGCGCGGGAAATGCTCGAGCAGGCTCGGCGCGACTTCGTCGATGAGTGGGGCGATGAGCGGGTCGTCGCCTCCGGCCACGGCGTCGCGGGCGAGCCAGCGCAGCCCGAAGACCTGCCCCGTCGCGTTGCCGCGCATGGCGAGCATCGCGCGCACCGTCTCGCGGCTGACCCCGGCGTAGGGGTCGGGATCCACGCGCGCGAGCTCTCTGGAGTAGACGTCGGGCGGGCCGCCAGCCTCGGTCGCGTAGCCGAGGCGGTAGACGGAGCCGCGCGTTCCGCGGCCCCCGGTCACGAGGTACACGGCGCCGTCGGGGCCCATGGCCAGGTCGGTGACGTTCAGCGCGCCGCGCGCCTGCACGAGGACCTCCGTGCTGCCGTCGCCGGGGAACGGAAACACCGCGCGCACGTTGGCGGACGTCCAATCTCCGATCAGCAGCGCCTCGCGGTAGCGCTTCGGGAAGAGCTGGCCGTCGTAGAAACAGATGCCGGTGGGAGAGCCGCGGCCGAGCTCGAACTCCGACGCAGGAACCTCGGGCAGGTACGCCGGCCACGTCGCCGACCCGGGTCGCGATCCGTAGTCCGCGTGCTCGATGCACTCGACGACGCGCACGGGTCGGTACCACGGCAGGCCGACGTCGAGCTCCATGTCGCTATCGCAGGTGAAGAGCCTGCCGGACCCGTCTCGCGAGAAGGCGAGGTCGTAGTGGTTGCGGTAGCCCACGGAGTGGTAGCGCCAGTCACCGGCGTCGGGATCGACGCGGGCGACGAAGCCGTAGGGAAACCGTCGCCGGGCGCCGAAGCCGCCGGGATCGGTGAGGGCCGAAAGCAGCGGCGCAACGTCCGTCGGCTGCCAGCCGTCCTTCTCCGGCGGAGTCGTGAAGCGCGCCTCGTCCCCGACCGCGACGTAGAGATCGCCGTCCGGTCCGAGCGTGATTCCATGCGCGCCGTGCTCGTCCGCGTCGTCGATTGGAACGAGCGGGTGCATCTCGCGCACTCCGCGCAGGTCGTCCGTGGGCGTGATGCGCCACACGGCCGAGCGTTCGCCGCGGCGCCCCACGGCGAACAGGGTCGCGCCCGCGAAGCACAGCCCCTGGGCGCGCTCGAGATCCGGGGCGAGCGGGCCGACGTCCTCCCAGACCCCGTCGCCATCCGCGTCGATGGCGCTCAGGAGCCCCTGATCCTCGGTCGCCAGCACCATCCGGCCGGCGGCGTCGAACGTCAGCGCGAGGTAGGAGTGTTGCTCCTCGATCGCGCGAGAAATGCTGAAGCCCTCGGCGACCTGCAGCTCTTGAGCGGCTGGAATCGCAGGGGTCAGCGCGGACACGAGGGCGCAGATCTGCCGGTGCATCCCGTTAACCTAACAAGACGACGTCGACCGATTGCCCTGGCCCTCCGGGCTTCCTACGCTGCTTGCACTCTCCAGGCCATGTCGTCACACCTCGGTCCCTGCCGCCTGCTGGTCGCCTGCGCACTGCTGTCTCTCTGCGCGTGCGGCTCACGCGTCGCGGCTGGCGCGGGTGAAGGCGGCGACGTGGTGTTGATCCTCGTCGACTCGCTGCGCCTGGACCAGGTCGGCTGCTACGGAACGGGGAGCTCCTCGACGCCAGCGATCGACTCGCTCGCCGCAGAGAGCGTCGTGTACGTCCAGGCGAGCGCCCAGGCGCCGTGGTCGATGCCGTCCCTCGCCTCGCTCCTCGCGTCGCGTTACCCGGCACGCCTCGAGCACGAGCACTGGCCCGATCGGATCCCCGCGGAGCCGCCGCTCCTCTCGGAGACGCTGCGCGCCGCCGGGTACCGGACCGAGGCCGTCGTCAGCCACGCCTTCGTCGGTGCGTCGCACGGCTTCGATCGCGGTTTCGAACAGTTCGTCGAGATCGCGAGCGACTCGGGTCCGACCGCGGACGGCGTGACTGCCGCCGCGCTCGAGCTCATCGACGATGGCGACGAACGGCCGCGGTTCCTCTTGGTCCACTATTCCGATCCCCGTCCGCCTTGGCACGTCGATGCGGACGTGGGGGATGCGCAGGTCGAAACCGGGATCGCGCTGAAGGAGCTCTTGCGGATCAAGGACGATCTCCCGCCCGCCGGACGCGCGACGATCCGGCGCCAGTACGCCGAAGCCGTGCGGACGACCGACCTCGCGATCGGCGAATTGCTCGACGGGATGCGCGCGCGCGGCGCCTACGACCGGTCGCTGATCGTGCTCGCCGGGACGAACGGATTCGAGCTGTTCGACCACGGCGACCTGGGCGCGGGCAAGACGCTCTTCGACGAGCTGATCCGCGTACCGTTGATCGCCCGCTTTCCCGAGCTGGGCGCCGGGACGATCGACGATCCGGTCGGCTTGATCGATTTGGCGCCGACGATCCTGCGCTACCTGGATGTCGTGGTCGACACGAGCCCCGAGGGCATCTCGATCTTGCCGGGTGCGCCGCGGGTCGAGCGCGTCCTGTTCGCCGAGACGTCCCGCGCGCGCCGCCTGCGGGCCGTGATGCAGGGCGGATGGAAGCTCGTGGAAGACCTCGAGGCGGGAACGCGCGAGCTCTACGACCGCCGCTCGGATCCGCGCGAGAGGACCGATCTCGAAGGAGCCGAGGAGGCACGAGCACAAGCACTTGCGGAGTGGCTCGTGCGCTTTCGAACTACACCCGCCGCGAGGTGACGAAGTGTTGCGACGCGCGCGGCCACGACGTCGAGTCCTCTTTGGGCACCGCGTCCTGACGTAACTCCCTGTCTGTCGCGGATCTGCGCAAAAAGTAGCGGAAACACGGGCTGTTCGTGGCCACGCCGCGTTTACCAGAGGGATGGGGGCGTCCCGACCGCGCTCACGGGGCGGCCAGCCATTCCGGCAGATGTTCGTTCGATGACAGATAGATCCGGTACCGCATCAGCGGATCAGTGTGCGTGCCGGGCTCGTCTCGCCTCACACCACGCAAGGAAGAGATCGACAAACAACAAGCAGAGACTCCGGTAGTAACTGTCGTGTGACCCCCACCTGGTCTTGGCGTTCGCGGCCCGGCACTCTGGCGGCATGAAGCAACGCTACCGGCGCCCCGACATCCAGCGGCTGCTCGAGCGACGATCGCGGCACGGCCTAACGTTTCGCGAGATCTC
>JAAELL010000217.1 GCA_024226735.1 bacterium
CATATGTGACGAACTTCGGGTACACCCCACTAGTGGTGTGAGTCACTCTTGTGCGGCATTTTGCTCGGTGCGTACGCGTTCGCTGCAAGGCGCAGCGACGACGCGACTTCGCTGCAAGTCTCGGAGGAGGCGCAACGCAGCAGCGGGCGGGTACGGGCCGACCAAAATGCCGCACAAGAGTGACTCACACCACTAGCTCCTAACGCCGGCGTGTGCGTGCCGCGAACGGCCGCAGGTACAGCGGCTCGATCGCTTCCTTCGGCGTGGGACCGTGGACGGCGAGCCGTCGTTCGCCGAGCGTTAAAAGGTCCTGCGCACGTGGAATCATGTCGGTGCGCAGGCGCGCGCGGGTGGGGTCGTCGAGCGCAGCGGCGCGCGCGACGCCCGCGTCGCCGAAGATCGGCGTCGTGTGCGGCAGGTGCGCACCCAGCTCGTTCGGTGCGAGCACGCACGGGGCTTGGAGCGCTTCGACGTCCTGGTCCGTCCGCCGGTAGTGCGCGTAGTACAGCTCGCCGCCACGCGCGTCGAGCAAGACCGAGCCCTCCGCGTTCACATCGAGCGCGCCGTACGCGAGCACCTCGACCGAAGGCAGGGAGAGCAGGTCTGCTCCGCTTCCGCGCGCGAGGCCCAACGCGGTCGCGATGCCGACGCGCAAGCCCGTGTAGCTCCCCGGCCCCGTGCCCACGAGGACCGTGCGGATGTCGGAGGGCTTCGCGCCGAGCTCGTGCAGAAGCACTTCGAGCCGCGGCAACAGGTCGCTCGCGTGAGCGCGTTCCGCTTCGAGCGTGGCCGCGGCGCGGCGTTCCCCGCGGCGCACCGCGATCGAGGCGGCGCGCACCGAGGTCTCGAGCGCCACGACGACCGCGCTCACGCGCCGATCTCGGCGCGGATGCACGTCGCGAGCGAGTCGGCGAGCGCCTGAATCTCACTCGCGTCCAAGCCCTCGACCATCACGCGTGCAAGGTCCTCGGTTCCCGAGTAGCGCAGGAGGACGCGGCCGTCCTCGCCCAGCTCCTCCTCGATCTCGCGTACGAGGTCGACGACCCCCGGCAGCTCGGTGAGGTCCGGCTTGCGCGAGACGGGCACGTTCAAGAGCACCTGCGGCATCGGCTGGTAGGGCGAGGTGAGCTCCGAGAGAGGCTTCTGCGTCTCGCTCAGCACGCGCAGGACGCGCAGCGCCGTGACGATTCCGTCGCCGATGTAGGCGTTGTCCGCGCCGAGGACGATGTGACCGGACTGCTCGCCGCCCAGCTGCAATCCCTCCTTGCGCAGGCTCTCGACGACCTGGCGGTCGCCGACGCCGACCTCGACGACCTTGACGCCGACGTCGCGCAGGGCGCGGTGCAGTCCGCGGTTGCTCATCACCGTCGCGACGATGCGCGGATCGCGGAAGCCGCCCGCCTCCGCGGTGTGCCGGGCGATGACCGTCATGATGCCGTCGCCGTGAACGATCTCACCGCGCTCGTCGACGAGGATGCAGCGATCGCCGTCCCCGTCGAGCGCGATTCCCATTTGTGCGCCGCGCGCAACCACCTCGGCCTGCAGCCGCTCGGGGTGAGTCGAGCCGCAGTCCTGGTTGATGTTGTCCCCATCCGGCTCGGCTCCGAGCGTGTGCACGATCGCGCCGAGACGTCCGAACACGCGCGGTGCGACGCGGCTGCCCCCGCCGTTCGCGCAGTCGAGCACGAGCTGGATGCCGGCCAGGCTCAGGTCGCTACCGGCGGTCTGAAGCAGGTGGTCGAGGTAGTCAGACTCGAGCTTGGCGTCGTGCGCGGGGCGAACCTCCGCACCGTTCTCGCTCGCCGGCGCAGCCGCGCGCAAGAGCGCCTCGATCTCTTCCTGGGCTTCGTCGGAGAGCTTGTCGCCCTCTCCCGAGAAGACCTTGATGCCGTTGTCGTGGGCGGGGTTGTGCGACGCGCTGACCATGATCCCCAGGCGGAAGTCGCCCGCGCGGGTCAGCCACGCCAGACCGGGAGTCGAGATCAAGCCCGTCGTCTTCGCGTCGACGCCCGACGCGCTCAGGCCGCGCGCGAGCGCGCGCTCGAGCTCCGGCCCCGAACGGCGACCGTCGTGACCGAGCAGCGCTACGTGCGGGCCGGCGTCGCGCGCGAGCACCTGTCCGACCGCGCGTCCGACGCGCTCGACGGCCTCTTCCGACAGCCAACCTTCCCCCGCTCGGCCACGAATCCCGTCCGTGCCGAAGATCGCTTCCGTACCGGTCACTCTTTGTCCTCTCGCTCGCCGTTTCCGTTGGTCGGTTCCGTCGGTTCGACTTCTTCGAGCCGGATGGTCTTCTCGCCCACGATCTCGACCCACAGGTCCGCGTCCGGATCGAGGTCCGCTACTGGAAAGCGGTCCTTCAGGTCGTCGCGCCACCGCTTGAGTCCGCCAGTCTCGATCAACGCGACCTTGCTGTCCTGTCCTTCCAGCTTGGCGACGTCGATGAAGCAGCGGACGTGGGTCGTTGCGTAGTCGCTCAGCTTGAGCTTCTCATTCTGCCCCTCGTCTGCGTCGAGATTGCGGGGCAAGATGCCCTTCACGTAGATGTTCAACTGGACCTTCTCCGCCGGCTTCTTCCACTTGTCGACGAGGTCGGGCCGAGTGGGATCGAAGCACTGCAGAGTCGGCTCGATGTCGATCGAGCTGAGACGCAACTGTGCGGGCACGACCGGGATGTGCAGGAACACCGGCGTCTTGATCTCGAGGTTTTCGTCGCGCAGTGCCTCGGTCAACTCGAGCTGCCAGTTGATGTCCTCGCGCGTCTCGCTGGTCAAGACGATCGGCTTGAACTCCACGCGCGTCTCGATGTCCGCGATCGCGTTCTGCGGGCCGGTGATCTCGACTTTCGTCGTCGTCGGGAAGGTGAGCTGCTCCTCGTCGACCTCGTAGTACGAGTCGAGGTCGTCCCAGTTCACTTCGACCTGGGCGGGATCGAGATCGACCTCCGTGGTGGCGAAGCTCTGCATCCTCAGGATGGGTGGCTTGTCCTCCCAGTGCTTGGAGAGAGTCCCAGCGACCGGGCTCCAGCTCACGAGGTTGGCGTCGAGTGCGAGCCCCATCGTTTCTTCTGTCACCGTGAAGGCAGCAGCGAGACCCGTGCGCAGGGCGGCGTGGTCGTCGCGGGTTCCTTCGATGATGATGCTGAACTTCGACCCCTCGGCCGGATCCAACACCTCGAAGGATTGGCTCGGTCTGAGCACGAGCAGCTTGCCCGGGCTCAGCGGTGCGCTGTCGGTCACGAGTGCGTGCTCGAGCGTGAGCACGTAGGTCTCTTCGGTGTAGACCTGCTTGTAGGCGAGAACGAACACGCCGACGGCGATCAGGACCGACGCGGCCTTCTGAGCGATGTGATCGGTGAACGCCCCACGCACCCACTTCGCGACCCGCGCCAGGCGGCTGATCGACTCTTCCGGTGCCGACCCGTCGTCGACACCGATCCGATCGCTCAGGATGTGCTCCAGCTCGCCGCGCGCGACGCGACGCTCGAGCTTGCCGCCCTTGCACACCGAGATGAACCCCGTCTCCTCGGAGACCATCACGGTCACCGCATCGGTCTCCTCGGTCAAGCCCAGGGCCGCGCGGTGGCGCGTGCCCGTCGACTTGCTGAGCTCGATGTTCTCGGTCAGAGGGAAGAGGCACGCGGCCGCTTCGATGCGGTTGTCGCGAATCACGACGGCGCCGTCGTGCAGGGCCGCGCCGTGGTGGAAGATGCTGTCGAGGATGAGCCGCGTCACCTCGGAGTCGACGTGCACGCCGCTCTCGATGTAGGCGTCGAGGGGCGTTTGGCGCTCGAAGGCGATCAGCGCACCCTGCTTCTTCTTCGCCATCGAGATGCAGGCGTTGCTCACCTCGGCGAGGACCTCGTCGCGCTGGGCCTTCATGAAGCGCCCGATGAGCTGGTTCTCGCCCAGGCTGACCATCCCGCGCCGCAGCTCCGGCTGGAAGATGATCGCCAGGATCACCACCAGGAAACCGGCGATCCCCTTGAGCAGCACGTTCAGCTCTTCCAGCTCGAACCGCAGTGACACGCCGTACAGCAAGAGGACGGCGAGCAAGATCGCGACCCCGACTCCACGTACCATCCCGCTGCCGCGCGTCGTTCGCAGGAACGACAGCAGCATGTAGACCCCCAGGGCGAGGATCAGGATCTGAACGATCGTTGAGGCTTCGTCGTCCAACAAGGGCTGGGACTGGCGGGCGGCTACAGGTAGGGAGCGGGTTGGGTCAGGGCGTGGGCGACTTGGACAGCTTCGGACATGATCCGCACGTCGTGTATGCGCAGGATCTCGGCCCCGCCCCAGACGCAAGCCGTGAGCGCGGCAGCGGTACCGCCGATACGCTCTACGGGACGGTCGGTACGGGAGCGCCCTCGGAAGTCCTTTTCTTCTTCGGCTCCGGTGACGTGGCCGATGAAGGACTTTCGGGAGACCCCCAGGAGCAAGGGCAGACCCAGGGAGCGCAGCTCGGGGAGATGTTGGAGCAGCGCAAGATTGTGGCGCAGCCGCTTCCCGAACCCGATTCCCGGATCCGCAATGATCCTAGTCGCCCCGACGCCAGCCTTCAAACAGGCGGCGACGCGGCGCCGCAGCTCCTCGCACACCTCACGGACGGGGTCGTCGTAGGTCGGCGCGATCTGCATCGACCTCGGGCGGCCTTGGCGATGCATCAGGACGTATTCGCAGCCCATCTCGGCCACGAGCGGCCACATGTCCGGGTCGTCCTGGCCCGCGCTGACGTCGTTGACGATCGACGCGCCGGCCGCGAGGGCCGCGCGCGCGACCACACTCTTGGTCGTGTCGATCGAGAGCCGCGCGTCGGTTTGGCGGGCGAGGCCCTCGAGGACGGGCAGGACGCGGTGCAGCTCCTCGTCCGCGTCGACGGGCTCGGCTCCGGGCCGGGTCGACTCACCGCCGATGTCGAGGATCTGCGCTCCCTCGGCGACCAGCTCCAGGGCGTGCTCGATCGCGGCCTGCGGCTCGTGGAAGCGACCGCCGTCGGAGAAACTGTCGGGAGTGACGTTCACCACCCCCATGAGCTTCGGGGGAGGGAGGCAGGCCTCCAGGTTGTCGATCGCGGTGACGAACGCCTGCAGGGCCGGGTGCCCCGGGGCGTGCTGGCGCAGCTCGTCCGCGTCACATTCGAAGATGATTTGGCTGTTGTCTGGCTTCCGACTCCCCGGGGGACGGTAGGGGTGGAGCCCACCGCTCTCGATCCGGCCCAGAAGCCCGCTCTCGTGCGGCTCGAGCGCGGTCGTCTCGAACACGACCGCGACGCGGCCGGGTCCCTTGAACTCGCTCGGGCGGCGGGGGAGGGCCAGCGCGCGCGGTCCGAGCCTGAATGCAGCCTCGCCGAACGCGCCAGTCACGTCGTCTCGGCTCACCCGTCAGGCCGGTGAGAGGCCAGCCTCTCCCGGCAGATCACCCAGATCGCCGTTCGAGGTCGCCTCCGGCATCTGACGGGTCTCCTGCGCCTCGACGGCGGGGGACTCCGCGCCGGGCTTGGCCTCGCGTAGATCGGCGGGCAGGACGCCGTCGATCAAGCGCGTGATCTCGCCGCTCTCGAGCGTCTCGTACAGGAGCAGCGCGTCCTTCAGGCGTTCGATGGCGCCGCGCTCGATCTCGATGATGCGCTTCGCTTCACTGTACGCCTCGCGCAGGAGGCGCTCGATCTCCTCGTCGATGACGTGCGCCGTCTCCTCCGAGTGCCACTTGCCGCTCATCAGCTCGGTGCCGAGGAAGTCGGAGCCCTGCCGGTCGGCGTAGTTGATCGGCCCGACCTTCTCGCTCATCCCGAGCTCGGTCACCATCGCGCGCGCCAGCTCCGTCGCCCGCCGGATGTCGTCGGACGCACCGGCGGAGATATCGCCGCAGAAGGTCTCCTCGGCGATGCGGCCGCCGAAGGCCATCGCGAGCTGCCCGTTCAGGCGCCGCCTCTGCATGTGATAGCTCTCCTTCTCGGGGAGCATCATCGTGGCGCCGAGCGCGCGCCCGCGGGGCACGATCGTCACCTTGTGCGGCATGTCGACCTCAGAGATCTTGGCCGCGACGATCGTGTGTCCGGCCTCGTGGTAGGCCGTGATCTCGAGGTCCTCTTCCTCGATCTTGCGGCTCGTCTTCTTGCGGCCGTAGCGGACCTTGGCGGCTGCCTCGTCGAGGTGGCGCATCTCGATCTTGTCGCGCTTGTCGAGCACGGCCATGATCGCGGCCTCGTTGACGATCGCCGCGAGATCGGCGCCCGAGTAGCCGGGCGTCGAGCGGGCGAGCGACTTCACGTCGACGTCCTCGTCGACCTGCACCTTCTTGAGGTGCACGCGCAGGATCGCCTCGCGGCCCTCCATGTCGGGCAGCTCGATCATCACCTCGCGGTCGAAGCGGCCCGGACGCAGGAGCGCGGGATCGAGCACGTCGGGGCGGTTCGTCGCGGCGACGACGATGATGCCCTCGTCCGTCCCGAAACCGTCCATTTCGACCAGGATCGCGTTGAGCGTCTGCTCGCGCTCGTCGTGCCCGCCGCCCATGCCGCTGCCCCGGCGACGGCCGACCGCGTCGATCTCGTCGAGGAAGATGATGCACGGGCTGTTCTCGCGCGCCTGCTTGAACAGGTCGCGCACGCGGCTCGCGCCGACGCCGACGAACATCTCGACGAAGTCGGAACCGGAGATCGAGAAGAACGGCACCTCGGCCTCGCCCGCGATCGCCTTGGCGAGCAGCGTCTTGCCACAGCCGGGGGAACCGACGAGCAGAACGCCGCGCGGGATGCGGCCGCCGATGCGCGTGAAGCGTCCCGGGTTCTTCAGGAACTCGACGACCTCGCGCACCTCGTCCTTGGCCTCCTGGGCACCAGCGACGTCGTCGAAAGTGACGTTGGTGTGGTTCTCCTTCGAATAGAGCTGCGCGCGCGAACGCCCGAAGCTCATCACGCCCGCGCCGGAGCCCTGGTTGCGCATCTGGCGCATGAACAGGATGAAGACGGCGAAGATGAGGATCCACGGACCCCACATCAGGAGCGCCGTCGTCAGCGTCGTATCGGCCTTGCCGTGGGCGAGTCCACGCTCGTCGGTCAGGTTGAACGTGCGGTCGAAGCCCGTCGAGCCGGCGTCGGCCAAGTAGGTCTTGAGCGAGACGAGGTCGTCGACGCTCTGGACGTGGAACCAGACCTTGCCGGACTTGATCGGGAGGTCGTCGACGGCGGCGAAACCGATCCCGCGCCACTTGTCGAGCGGACCGACGGTCCCGCCGACGTAGAGGTGATCCTCCTGCTGCAGGTTCGTGCGAACACTCTCTTCGGTGTTCGTTTCCCCTTCGGCGACGACGGGGATCCGCGCCTCGCGGATCGCGGTCAGGTGGCGGTGCTTCTCCGGTGCGAGGAGCCCGCTCTCGATCGCCTGCTTCAGCTGCTCGGCCGGGATCGGCAGGTAGGCCGAGATCGCGTTGAGCTCCTGGAACGACGCCTCGTAGTCCTCGATGTTCGCGTAACTGACCTTGTACTTCGGCCGCTCGCGCCCCTTGTCGGCCAGTACGCCGGTGACGTCGTTCCTGCCCTTGAGCTTGATCTCCTCGACCTGGCCCGTGTTCAGGAACCATTCGAACTGGTCGTGGGTGAGCTGCTTGGCGCCCTTGAAGTGTGAGCCTCCGAACGCGATGAGCACGACGACGAGGACGGTCAAGAACAGGAGGAACGATCCGAACGGTCGGGGCTTCCTGGCCTTGTCGCCTTGCGGTGTAGGTGTGTCGGGCATGGTTCCTGTATCGTCCGCTGGGGCGTCCTCCTCCAGGGGAGGAACGTCGCGGACCCCCTAAAATACTGTTCGAGCCGTCCTAGCCGCACCGGGAAGTTGCCGGAGCGGGCGAATACGGCGCCGTGCGCATGGGGCGAGTGTGTTTTCACGACCCCTCTGGTGGCATGCTGGGACCCCGTTCGGGTGAAGATTCGGTCGAGAGGCGCTTCCGGATGCCCCGACCAGGTTGCTGGTACGGCGGGCGCGGCTCTCCTGGACGGAACAAGCGGCCGAATCCACGACCGTCTCGGGCACTAGGGCAATCCCTGCGGGGCCTCCGTCACGGTGACGGGGTCGCCCGCGTCGCTCTGGGGCTCGACGTGCTGGCCGGTCATGAGCTGGAGCACGATCCGGTCCGCCAGGTTCGCGAGAAGTCGCTCGCGCGCGCGAACCTCCGCGTCCAGCGCGTCCAGGGTGTACCCGACCCGGGTCGTGAACGAGAGCGGGCCGGCAACTTGCTTCTTGGCTGCACGGTCCCAGAGCTCGGCCTCGACGCTGACGATCAGCCCGGTCTCGAGCTGCACGTTGCCCGAGCTGCGGACCCCGGCGCGGCGCCTGTAGCCGGTGACGGTTCCGCGCATGACGAGATCGGCCTCCGACGGCCGCCGGACATCGGCGTCCACGAGGTCGCGCGTCGCGCGCAACAGCTCGACGTGCAGCTCGCGCTCGAGCCCGCGCTCGGGGGCCTTGCGGCCGTCCCGGCCGAAGATCTCCACGCCGATGCTCGTGTGCTCGGGGGCCAGTGAGATCCCGGTCGAATAGCCGCAGCCCGCCATCGCGAGCATCGCGAGGCCGAGCAGCGCGCGTCCCGGGGGAGTGCGTACGGCGCGTGCGGCGAGTGCTCGCAGGCTCATTCGTTCGCCTCGACGTCGAGCTCCTGGACCGCCTCCAGCCCCTCCTGCGCCTCACGAATCCTCGGGGCGACTTCGTCGCTGGCCCGTTCGTCCATGATGTTCGCAAGGAGCGTGGTCGCTTCCTCGATCTGTTTGTCGTTGTCGCCGTCGGTCGCCTCCTCGATCGCTCTGCGGGCGTGATACTCCGCGCCGCCCGAGTTCTTCACGGTGCGATAGAAACGGGCGACGCTCAGGTCGTTGTCCGCCAGCCGCGTGAGGCAGTCCCCGAGATCGGCTTCGACCTCGGCCCGGAGCGCGTGATCGGGGTACTTCGCCAGCCATGCTGCCAGCTCGCCACGCGCCTCCACGAGGGCGGTGCGGTCGTACTCGGGGCTGTTCAGCGCGACGAGCCGCAGGTGCGGGATGTGGGCCTCGCTGGCCGGCCGGTAGGGGCTGTCGGCGAACCACAGGATCAGGTCCTGGTGCTTCTCGATCGCCACGTCGTACTCGAGCGAGTCCTCGTAGATCTCCGAGAGCATGACGAGCGCCTCGTCCCCGTTCGGGTCGGAGGGGTGGTTGAGCACCAGGTACTCGAGCACGGGCGGCGCGAGGGCGGAGTAGCGGAAGAACAGGCCGTAGCGGTCGGTGTCCGCGGCGAAGGAGCTGCCGATGTCGAACAGGAGCTGGCCAGCGGCGGGGCGTTCAAAGTGGTGGGGAAACTTGCGGTCGACGCGCTGGACCGAGCGGTACGCGCGCTGTCGTTCGCCCTGCTCGAACCAGAGCTGCGCGGCGCGGATTCCGGCGCGCACCGAAACGCGGCGCGGCAGGTCGAGGTCGAGCAAGCTCTGCAGCTCGCGCGCATCGGCGTCCTCGCCCGTGAAGGTGTCGACGTACCGGTCGGCGGCGCGTTCGAGGGTGCGCCGCACCTGGTCCTCGACCGCCGGTTCGACGCCTGTCGCCTCGGTGGCCGCGCGCATGCGGTAGAACGCGCCGACCGCGTCCGTGCCGGCGTCGAGGGACGCCTGCGCTTCGGCCAAGGCGGCGGGGACCTCGCTCGCCTCGTACACCTCGGGGACTCCCTCGGGGCGGTGGCGGGTCGAGCCGCAGGCGCACAGGAGCGCCAGGAGCAGCACTGCAGGGCGGAGGTGGCGTCGATCGTCGCTGGGCGCGTTGCGCATCGTTCAGGTCTCGCTTCGGATCGAGTCACGCCCGCTCGCCTTGCGGTTCGGGGCGTTGCGGTTGGGGGCGGCGAGGAAGCGGCGCTGGCTCTTCGGTCGCGTCTCGAGGTGATAGTCCAGGAAGCGCTCGACGCAATCGCGCATCCGCAGCAAGAGGTCGTGCTCGATCGCGATCGAGTCGAGCCGGTCCAGGGGCGTACGCAGTGAGCGCGCCGCCGTTTCGAGAACTTCCGTGGGCATAGTTCCAACGCGTCGGCCAGCGCGCCGCGCTTCTTCCGCGCACCGCCGGCAGAGCCGTCCGCCCGCCCCGGCGGAGAAGGCGCCGCGGAGTCCGTCCGGGGACACCGTCGCTGCCCTGCCGCCACATGCCGCGCACTCTACCAGGGCCGGTGCGAGGCCGAGATTCTGCAGGAAGCGAAGCTCGAACACAACGAGCGCGAGGTCCGGATGGAGCTCTTCCGCGTCGAGCGTGTCCAGCGCCCAGGTCGCGAGATCGAAGAGCGTCGCATCGCGCTGTCCGGGCCGCGCCGCGATCTCGCACAGCTCGACCACCGTCGACGCCGCCGCGAACGATTCGAGGCCCAGGGAGACGCGCCTGCGCCGCTGGATTCGATCTCCGCGCCTCAAGGGCTGCAGGTCGCGCCGGTCCTGGTGGCTCCATTCGAGCTCGAGCGTCTCGAAGAAGTCGAGCACGCAGAAGAAGCGCGAGGTCGCGCGGTAGGCGCCCTTGGCCATCAGGTGCACGCGGCCGTGCCCGCGCGTCAACACTTGCGCGACGAGTGACGACTCACCGAACGGTGTTCGTCTCAGGAGCAGCGCGTGATCCGTTCGAACCTTCACGCCGAGCGGTTGACGACGACCCGCAGGATTCGACGGTCGCTCGCTTCGACGACCGAGAACGAGACCTCGCCGTCCGAGAAGCCTTCCCCCTCCTTGGGGAAATGGCCGAGCTCGGCGAGGACGTAGCCGCCGAGAGTCTCGAAGTCCTCCTCCTCGGGAATCTCGAGGCCGAGGGCCTCGTTGACCTCGGACACGTGCAGCGCGGCTTGCACTTCGACCTTGCCGCCCCCGAGGTCGCGGATCGGCTCGGCGTCCTCCGCGTATTCGTCGTGGACCTCGCCCACGATCTCGGCGACGACGTCGGCCAGCGTGACGATTCCCGCCGTGCCGCCGTACTCGTCGACGACGATCGCCATCTTCTGCTTCTGCGCCCGGAACTCGGCGAGGAGCTCCGCGACGCGCTTCGTCTCGGGCACGAGGAAGGGCGGGCGCAGGATGTCGCGCAGGTTCGTTGTCGCGAGTCGGTCGTCGGCCAGGGCCTTGGTCAGCTCGAGCGCGTTGACCGTGCCGATGATTGTGTCGATGCTGCTCTCGTACACGGGGATGCGCGATTGTCCCGACTCGACGATGACCCGCAGCGCGGCGTCGAGTCCGTCCTCGACGTCCGCCGCGTGGATCTCGGTTCGCGGCGTCATCACCTCGGCCGCGTCGACGTCGCCGAACTCCATGACGTTCTCGATCAGCTTGCGCTCGGAGTCGGCGAGGTCGCCCGAGTGCTCGGACGTCTCGATCATCTCGCGCAAACCCTCGACGATCTTGCGCGCCTCGGGTGAGCGGTCACGGATGCGCAAGACGCGCAGCATCGCGCGCCGCAGCGCGTCGACCGCGGCGGCGATCCAGGAGATCGGCAGCTGCAGGACGAAGAAGAGCGGCAGCGCGGCGATCAGGAGCCGGTCTCCGTGGACCCGTGCTATCGAGGTGGGCAGCGCCTCGGTCGCGAGCAACAGCGTCGGCGCGGCGATGCTGAGCGTCACGAGCGCGTGGTTCCACTGGATCGAGCCCTCGCCCGTCAGGTGGCCGAGCAGCAGGGTCACGAACACGACGTCGCAGGTGATCTTGAGGATGCCGGCGCTCGACGTGAGCGTCAGGTCGCGCTCGAGCAGCTTCGTCATGCGCCCCCGCGCGGGTTCGCTGCCCATACGCTCCAGCAGCCGCGACGGCAGCGAGTGCTGCAGTGCAGCACGCAGCGCGCTGAAGAGGGAGGATCCGGCGAGCGCGATCAGGATCCACAGAACGGCTTGGACTCCGTCCTGGATCAGTTCGGGTGGCGGCGCGCTCTCGAGGAGCGCGCCGGATGGATGAGAGCTCAATTCGGTCGGGGGCGAAGTGTGCACGGAATCGTCCGCTCGGAGACAGGTGGGCGGACGATCGAGGGCGCGAAGGGGCGCCCCCCTCATCTTATCGGCCGTTCGGGCGGATCGGCCCGAAACCCGAGCGGTTCGGGCGACCGTTGCACCGTGTCGGATCGCGGTTCAGGGTGATACGAGATCGAAACGTGGCGGCTGGCCGGGGGTCGATGCCAGATCTGGTAGATCGGGGTTAAGTTGTTTATTGATAGTTGTTTATGTGTGTTTGTAGCGTCGATTCTGGGCCATCGGCACGAGGTTCGCGCATGGGAGGGCGTGCAGACGACGACCTTCCTCCCCGGGCCGTGCAGGCACGTGCCCGCCGCCCAAGACCGCATCCCCGAGACGATCGCTCGCGCGCTCGCCCGTCGCGGGGTCGCGATGACCCGTCCCGACGAAACCGCCGAGTCGCGCGTGCGGCGGCTGGAGACCGAGCTGATGGCGCTCTTCCAGGAGACGCGCACCAACCGTGTCTTCGAAGTGCTGTACGAGCTGTCGAGCTCGTCGCTCGCTGCGTGGATCCTGCACCTCGTTGCGGGTCGACCGCGGAGCGGCGACCCGCAAGAGCTCCTCCAGGACACGTTCGTCAACATCTACCGCTACGCGGGCAGCTTCCGCACCGGCGGGGGCCGGACTTTCCGTTGCTGGGCGCGGACGATCGCCGCCAACGTCGTGCGGCGTGCGCGCGTCCGTACGGCCGCACTGCCGATGCAGCCCCTACCCGAGGGCGGCCTCGAGCCCGCCGACCTGCGCCTCGGCCCGGTCCGGAGCTTGTCGAGCGAGGAGCAGTCCGAGCGGCTGCGCAAGGCGTGGATGCTGTTGCTCCTGCACTACGCCGCCGCGTACCGCAAGCTGTCCGACCGCGACCGAGAAGCGATGCGGCTCGTCGAAGTCGAGGGACTCTCCTACGACGAGGCCGGAGAGCTGCTGAAGGTCGGCCGCTCGAACATGAAGATGATCATGTTCCGCTCGCGCAAGCGCCTGCGCGCTCACGTGCTGGAAGCGATGCGCTCGCACGATGAGCGCGGCGACCTGCGACTGGCGATCTGATCGGGGGAGTACGGAGCCCGCGCAATCCCCACCACCTACGAGAGCGATCGCTACGGGCCGCGGGCCCGC
>JAAELL010000218.1 GCA_024226735.1 bacterium
GAGCTGAGCCTGGAGGCGGCGCTGGAGTACATCGAGTCCGACGAGCTGGTGGAGATCACCCCGGAGTCGATCCGCCTCCGCAAGCGCCTGCTGAGCGAATCCGAGCGCAAGCGGGCGGACCGCCGGCCGAAGTCGCTGGCCTGATCTCCCCGAACGTGCCCGGGATCCCGGGTGCCGTGGTCTCACCGGAGGCGAGACCGCGTCCCCCGTCCTACCGCAGCACCACGATGATCGCGTGGATGAGTCCCGGCACCCAGAACAGCAGCGTCAGGATGATGTTGATCAGCAGCGACGTGCCGAAGCCTCCTTGATGCCCACCGCGAGCGGCGGCAGGATGCAGGCGACGACGACCATCAGCACTTTCTGAAGCGTGGAATCCATGGCGGTCAGGATACCGGGGCGCACCGCGCTTGTGGTTTAGAGCAGCTTGACTCCGGCGAGGTTGCGTAGACGCTCGAGTCGCTGCGGATCGGACTCGACGAGCCACGGGTCGGCGGAGAGAATCGCGTGGGCCCGGGCGAAGTACGGCCGGGCCTCGTCGGCGCGGCCGAGGGCGTGGAGGCACTCGGCCAGTTCCTCGTGGACATAGCCGTCGGGGTTCTCGTCGCCGGCGATCTCTTGCTCGAGGTCGCGCTGCACGGCAAGGGCCTCGTCCACTCGATCCAGTGAACGCAGGCATCTCGCCACGCACCAGCGGGCGACACGCACGTTGCTCGCCTCCCCCTGCTCGCGTCGATGGGCGAGGGCGGCCTCGAAGTGCGCGAGGGCCGTGGCGTAGTCGCCGGCGCCGTGGTGCGTCCATCCGATGTTGTTGTGGAGGGAGCCCTTCCAGCGCCGAGCGTCGGGGTCGTCCGAGGACTCCGCGATCGCCAGGGCGCGCTCGTTCCATGCGAGCGCCTCGGCGGCGGGCTCCACGATGCCGAGCATGTGGGCGGCGTCGACGGCGAGGCCGTCGAGGCCGGCGTCTCGCGCGCGCTCCCACGCCTCGGTGAACAAGGCGCGAGCGTCGTCGCGCCGGCCGGAGCTGTTGTACGTGCGGCCGCGTTCGAGGAAGGAGCGAACACGGGCGCGAGGCGTCTCGTCGGTGATCGTTGCGTCGGCTTCGTCGAGCTGCGCGTGGGCTTCGTCGAAGCGGTGTTGGAGACCGAGCGCACGCGCGATCTGGGTGAGCATTTCGGCGTGGTGGTCCAGGTCGGTGGCGTCGGCGAGCGCGTCGCGGAAGCGCTGCTCGCTGCCGGCGGGGTCGTCGTAGTCCCAGAGGGATTGGAGGTCGGGGGGCATGGGGGGATTCTAGATTGGGCTCACTGCTCGCGCATCACGATCCAGTCCCCGTCCCGTCTTCCGCGGGCCAGGATATACCCGCGCCCCAGGCGCAGCGTCCAGCCATCCCCCTCGATCGCGTCTGCCGTCTGCTCTCGCAACGGATCCGGTGCCGACACGTGCACCGAACGCATCTTGCGCCGCCCCACCGTCATCAGCGCGCCCCCGGGGCACTCGATGACGCCCCACGGACCCGTCGCGCGCAGCGTTCCGTACACGGTCCCGATGCCGTCGAGCGCGTGCACGTCGTACGGCTGGAACTGGTAGTTGATCTCGCCGGTGAGC
>JAAELL010000219.1 GCA_024226735.1 bacterium
CCGCCGTGCTCGTGCCTTTGCGTCGATCGCCCCGCAGTCGGGGTCTCTGCGCCCCGTCGAGGACGCGATCGGCACAAAGGTGCGGGCACGGCGGACTTGGGCGGCTCTGGCGCAATGCTGATGAATAGTCCGGGCTAGCACATGAATCCTACCAACGAGGTCGACTCGCGACGGTTCAACGATCAGGCGCAGCGGACCGTCCTGGACCCCTCTACCGAAAGTCGGCGCACACTCGCTGCGTTTCAGCGGACCTGGGGATTATTCATCACCCCATTCGACGACGACGTAGTGCCGATCCGTCTCCAGCATGTCGTGCCAGCGCCCGTTGACGTCGAATCCGATCGCCGCGAAGCGCTCGGGCCGGGAGTTGTTCGGCTCGCCCGCGTCCCAGTACCAGAAGGGCGGCGCTTCGGGGTCGACGACCGTCCACACCTCCTCGATGCGCTCGATCCCCATCCAGCTGATGCCGTGGATGCGCGACTGGATCCACTCGTTCTCCTCGATCGAGCTGATCGTCAGGAGCTTGCCGCGCTTCTCGGCCGCGAGCTGCTTTGCGTCGGGGTAGGGAAGGACCCCGTCCGCGAACCAGTACCAGGATCCGGCGTGGAACTCGGCGTTCTCGGGGACGTGGCGTGGCCGGCGCGGCGTCTTGCGCTCGCGGGCCGGCTTGCGCTTGCGTTCGTAGCGGACGCCGACTTCGACCTGGCCGCCGTTGCCCGGGTTGCGGCCACCGAGGGAGGTGTCGGTGTCCTCGACGACGAGCGTCCAGCTCGTGCCGCCTCGCACCGGGTGCTCCCACCACTGTTCGCCCGACGCGCGCGAGTAGCCGCTCTGGACCGGGCTCCCGCCCTCGTCTTCCAGGCGGAAGCGCACGCCGCCGTCGCCAGTGTCGTCGCCGCCGTTGTGAATGGCGAAACGCAGCCAGCCGTGGCTGCGATCGAGCGCGGGGACG
The DNA here is from genome assembly GCA_024226735.1 of bacterium. Classification (GTDB taxonomy): domain Bacteria; phylum Planctomycetota; class UBA1135; order UBA1135; genus JAAELL01. Next base: position 953 of record JAAELL010000219.1, read on the forward strand.
TCGAAAGGGAAGCGCAGCGTGCGCGTCTGTTCGGAGTCCACGTGGAAGCCTTGCAGCTCGACCAGCTCCTTGTAGCGCAGCCCCTTGCCCGCGTGCGTCGTGTGAGCTGCGTCGGTGCGGAGGGTGAGCGGAAACCCGGTGAGTCCGCCCCAGAGGCGGTAGTCGACGACGCGCAACGCGAACAGATTGGTGTTGCCGAAGCGCAGAGCCTCGGACGGCAGCTGCAGGACGGCGCGGCCGTCCCAGAAGCTGCGCGTGCGGGCCCCGATGCGCGCGACCTCCTCTCCGTTGACGAACAGCGTCACCTCGTCGTCGACGCCCGCGAGGTGCAGCGTCACCTTGGACTCTTCCCACGTCGCGGGGACATCGACGGTGCGCCGGAACCACGCGGCGCCGTCGTGCTCGATGCCTTGCTGCTCCCAGCTCGCGCCCGCGTGCAGGACTGGCCAATCGGAGTCATCGACGCCGAACAGGTGTTCGCCGCGCTCGACGCCGTCGCCGGCGGGATCGACGCGGAAACGCCAGCCCTCGTGGATCTGCAGGCAGATGGGTTCGTAGGGCTCTCCCAGAACGACGTCGCAGGTCACTGGGCGGTGGTCCGAGGGCGTGCGCCCCGCCCACGTATCGGCGATCACGGCGTGGCCGACGACGCGCACGTCGTTCTTGACGAACACGTAGTCGATGCGTCCGCCGGGCACCGCGCCGTTTCCGAATCCGGTCCACGTGCCCGGTGGGCCGTAGGGCGCCGTCTCGCTGACGTCAACGGCGTCGCGCAGCGCGAGCTCGGGCTCGGGCTGTGGCGTACCGGGGGCGACGCCGCTCGTCAGCGTCGCGTAGGGCGCCGAGGCCGGGGTGCAGTTCAGATCGCCCATCAGGATCGCCGGGTGCTCGCCCGCAATCTCCGCGATCTTGGCGACGAGGAGCTTGGCGCTCTCGCGCCGCGCGAGGCCCGACTGGTGGTCGAAGTGCGTGTTGAACACGAAGAACGTCGTCTTCGTCGCGCGCTCGGAGAACTCGCCCCACGTGCAGATCCGGCGCAGCTTCGTGCCCCAGTCGGCGCCGATCTTGTCGGGGGTGCTCGAGAGCCAGAACGTCGCCTCGCGCACGAGCGTGAGCCGTTCCGCGTCGTAGAAGAGCGTGCAGCGCTCGCCCCCCGCGCGCCCGTCGCGACCGGTGCCGAAGTGGCGGTAGGCCGGCAGGGCGGCGGCGATGTCGCCGACCTGGCGGCCGAGCGCTTCCTGCAGCCCGACGACGCTCGCACCGTGGTGGCGGATGAGCCCGGTGACCAGATGCCGGCGCAGGGGCCACACGTTTTCGCCGTCCTTGGCGTTGGCGTAGCGGATGTTGAACGTCATGACCCGCAGGCGCTGTGGCCCGGCGCGGGCGTCTTGGATCGGGACGGCCGCCGCCGGAAGCGCGGGCAGGAGCAGCGAGAAGAGCAGGTAGAGCTTGGTGGGCAGCACCATCGACAGAGCGTACCGTCCCGACCGCGAACGCGACGACCGGGAAGAATCCCGATCCGGAGGCGGCTCGCGGGGCATAGACTCGGAGCTCGATCGTCGGACGGAACGTGAACGAAATCAGGCCCCAACCCAAGAGCCCGCCCGCGGGCGGACCCCGCCGCGCCCTCATCACCGGGATCACCGGCCAGGACGGCAGCTACCTCGCCGAGCTTCTGTTGGGGAAGGGCTACGAGGTCTACGGCCTCGTGCGTCGCGCGAGCAGCCAGCGCCACGAGCGGATCGAATCGATCCGCGCCCGTCTGCACCTGATCGCCGGCGACCTGCTCGACCCCTCGAGCCTGATGAGCGCGCTGGCGAAGGCGCGCCCGCACGAGGTCTACAACCTCGCCGCCCAGTCGTTCGTCCCGACCTCGTGGAGCGAGCCGGTGAGCACCGCCGAGGTCACTGCGCTCGGCGTCACGCGGCTCCTCGAGGCGCTGCGCGCCGTCGCCCCCGAGGCGCGCTTCTACCAGGCCTCGACCTCGGAGATGTTCGGCAAGGCGCCGGCGCCCCAGTCGGAGACGACCCCGTTCCATCCGCGCTCGCCCTACGGCGTCGCGAAGGTCTACGGCCACTGGGCGACGGTCAACTGCCGCGAGTCCTACGGCACGTTCGCCGTCTCGGGCATTCTCTTCAACCACGAGTCTCCGCGGCGCGGCTACGAGTTCGTCACGCGCAAGATCACTTCGAGCGCGGCACGCATCCACCTCGGCCTCGAGGAGCAGGTGCGCCTCGGCAACCTCGAAGCGTGCCGCGACTGGGGCTTCGCCGGTGACTACGTCCGCGCCATGTGGCTAATGCTCCAGCAGGACGAGCCGCGCGACTACGTCATCGCGACCGGCATCACGCACTCGGTCGAGGAGCTCTGCGCCGCGGCCTTCGGCGCGCTCGGCCGCGACTGGCGCGAGCACGTCGAGGTCGACCCCGAGTTCCTGCGCCCGGCCGAGGTCGACCACCTGATCGGCGACTCGACGCGCGCGCGCGAGGAGCTGGGGTGGAAGCCCGAGGTGTCGTTCGAGGAGCTGATCGCAAGGATGGTCGAGCACGACGTCGAGCTGGCGCGGCGGGGCGTGCAGCCGCCGGTGGCGAGCTTGTAGTGTCTGCATCACACCACTAGATCAGGTGCACCCCGACCAGGATCCCCTCCGACGCCAGCGCCACCGCCGCGAACCCGAACACCGCCCGCTGCATCCGCCGCGCCGCGTCCGGATTCCCGCGCCGGTGCACCTCGAGCGCGAGCGGCCACAGGAGGGCCCCGCCGCCGAGGACCGCGGCGAGCGCGGCGGGCCCGAAGGCCGGCGTGTCCGTCAACAGCTCGTACAGGCAGTGGTGGTAGGGCAACCCGAGCACGAGCGGCGCGACCGCGTCGGGCCAGGCGCGGAACGTCACGACGACGCACGCGACACCCAGCGCCGCCAGCGCGACCAGGCCCGCGAGCGGCGTCCGCTGCGCGCGGCGCGCGGCGAGGCACGCGAGGACGGTGGCGACCAGGAGGCCGAGGTGCAGCGCGAGCGTCATCGCGGGCGAGCCGGCGAGCGATCCGGCGCCGAGGGACTCGAAGCGGTTCGGCGCGACGTCGAGGAACTGCGTGCAGCAGGTCATCGGCCGTCCGGCCTTCTCGCCGAGCAGGTACAGCGTCTCCAGCACGCAGTCGGCGAGCGCGAGCGCGCCGAGCGGTAGCGCCCACACGAGCGACGCACGGCCGCCGTCCGTGGCGCGGCGAACGACGAACCAGCACCCGGCGAGCAGCATCACCGCCGGCTTGATCCACTCGAGCGCGAAGACCCGCTCGGCGTCGATGCGCGTGACGCCGTAGGCGCACATCACGCCGAACACCGCGAGATCCGGCACGTAGCTGTCGAGCACGAGGTAGAACTGCGGCCAGGCGAGGAACCGTACGAGGACGAGCACCGAGACGATCAGCGCGAGCAGATGTCCGCGATCGTCAGACGCGGCGCGGGCCTCGCGACCACGTGTGAACGCCATGAGCGCGCGCGCCGCCACGCCGAGCGTCAGCGCCGCGAGCGCGGCTCCCACGGCCGCCAGGAACAGAGCGCTCACCGTCCATACGTTCAAGATCACTTCGAGAGCGTAACCTGGAGTGCTCATGAGCACTCCAGGGGAATCGAGCAGGCTGCTGGTTGCCATGGCCGGGTTGCCGGGCACGGGCAAATCGACGCTCGCCCGTGCGCTCGCCCCGCGGATGCACGCGGCGGTGTTGGACAAGGACGCCGTGCGCGAGGCCTTGTTCGGGCCGGACGACGTCGTGTACGAGCGCGAGCAGGACGATCTCTGCTTCCGCATGCTGCTCGAAGGTGCACGCTACCTGTTGGAGTCGGGGCGTCGCAGGGTCGTCATTCTCGACGGGCGCACGTTCACGCGCCGTACCCAGACAGGCGAGCTCGACGCGTTCGCGCGGGCGAGCGACTTCGCGCTGCGCGTGATCGAGTGCGTCGCGGGCGAGGACACCGTGCGCTCGCGCCTGGAGGCGGACGCGGCGGCGGGTCAGCACCCCGCGCGAGACCGGGACTTTCGGCTCTACCAGCGGCTGGCGCTCGACGCGGACGAGATCGAGCTCACCAAGCTCGTCGCGCGCACCGACAACCGTCCCCTGGACGATCAGGTCGAGGCCTGCCGCGCATGGCTCACGTCGCGGGGCTGAGCAGGCCGGCCTCGAGCCGCCACCTGTCCTGAGCGGCCGCCGCGAGCGCCGCGTCGTGCGTCGCGACGACGACGGTCGTTCCGGAGCTGTGCCGCGCGCGTAGGAGCTCAATCACGTGCGCGGCCGTGTCCTCGTCGACGTTCGAAGTCGGTTCGTCGAGCAAGAGCAGCTGCGGGTCGTCGATCGTCGCACGGGCGAACGCGACGCGCTGGCGCTCGCCGCCGGAGAGAGCGTGGGGGAGGCGATCGAGGCTCTCGGCGACGTCGACCGATTCGAGTGCGGCGTGTGCGCGATCGCGCCGCAGGGCGCGGCTGACTCCGCGCGGCACGAGCCGGCACGTCACGTTCTGCCAGACCGGCAAGTGTTCGAGGAAGCGCGACTCCTGGTGCACGATGCCGATGCGCGAGCGCCTGACCTCCGTCAGCGCGGCTTCCGACGCATCGGTCACGTCGCGGCCGAACAGCCAGACACTGCCCGTGTCGGCCCGGTCGAGGCCCGCGAGCAGATTCAGCAGCGTCGTTTTGCCCGAGCCCGAGTGTCCGACGAGAGCCGTCCACGAGCCGGGCGCGAGCGCGAGGCTCAGCGGTCCGAGCGCGGCCCGCGCCGCGCCGCGATAGAGGCGCGTCACCTGCTCGAGGCGCGCGGCGTCCTCACCTGTCATCGCAGCACCTCAACGGGTCGCGTGATCGCCGTGCGCCAAGTCGTGTAGATGCTGCCGGTCATTGTGACGACCAGGCTGAAGACGAGCGCGAGGACCGGGGCGAGCGGCAGGAAGCGCGCCGGGATGTGCATCTCAGGAAAGAGCGGCAGGTCAGCGAGGAAGAACGAGGCGATCAGCGGCGCGCGCAGCGCCTCGACCCACACGAGCGCGAGGAGCGTCGCAAGCGCCGCCGCGAAGATGCTGACGATCACGTTCTCGAGGGCGACCATCAGGAGCACGTCGGCCGTGCGCCAGCCTTCGGCCTTCAGGAGGCCGATCTCGCGCCGGCGCGGGGTGTGTCCGAGGTAGGTCGTGACGGCGAACGCCGGGATCGCGAAGACGAGCGCGAGGGCGAAGAGCACGGTGAACACGCCGACGCGGCGCGTCATGCCGGCGGCGACGTAACCCAGCACGACCTCGCGCGTCTGCACGCGTAGGTGGTGGTCCGTGCGCCCGACAGCTTCGGCGACGAGCGTCTCGTAGCCGGCGCGCACGTACAGGCACGCGTCGCTGACGTGCTCGGTCTCGCCGAATGCGAGCTGTGCCTCCTCGATGTCGCACACGATCGCCTTGGCGCTCCACAGCGACGCGGTCGCGGGCGTGATTCCGGACACGGAGAAGAGCCGGATCGTGCCGGCCTCGAGGGCGAGCGTCGAGCCGACGCGCAGACCCAACACGGCCGCGAGCTCGCGGCCGATCAACACCTCGGCCGGATCGTCCGGGAGCGACCCTTCGACCGACCAACCGTCCGCGTCCCGCGTCGCGCGCGCGAGCTCGGCGAGCGGCACGCCGATGACGAGCGGGTGTTCGTCCTGCAGAGCGACGCGCCCGATCACCCGCGGCACGACGCGCTCGACCCCGTCGATCGTGGCGAGCCGTTCGAGCACGGTATCGGGCAGCGGGTGGTCGCGCCCGAACATGTCCCACGTGCAGTAGACGTGGGCACCGTCCTGCACGGCGGCGCGCGCCTCGCTCTTGACGCCCTCGTGGATCGCCACGCCCGCGAGCAAGAGGGTCAGTCCACAGACGAGCCCCGCCGCCGCCGTGCCGTACGCCGCCAGATTGCGCGCCACGTTCTCGGCCGCGGCGAAGGTCAGGTTGCGCGTGCGGGCCATCATCGGTCGGGATCGATCGAGTTCGGGAAAGTGAAGGCTCCTAGTGGTGTGATGCAGACAGTTGCGGTCTTATCCCGAGTTCGCGTGTGCGTGCCACAAGGCGCGGATACGACTGCGAATGTCTGCATCACACCACCAGAAAGTTCTCAACGGGTCGACGCGCGGTCGAGCGGAGCGGCGTCGAGGACGGTCGTCCCGTGGTAGGGGTTGGGGCACGGGAGGCCGGGCACGGGCCACTCTTCGTTCTCGCACCGCGCCTGCGTCCGTGGGTCGATCCCGAAGAAGCTCCAGGCAGTCGCGACACTCGGCCCGAGCCCGATGCCCGACGTCGCGCGCTGGAACGGCCGCGACCGCGCGTCGCGCCCGGCGAAGAGGCCGATCCACAGAGCGTCGACCACGACGAGCGCAAGTGCGATCCAGAGCAGTCCGGCGCCCCTACTCCTGGGTGATTTCGACAAGCTCTCCCACGGGCGGAGCCGTGATGACCTGCGGTGCCCTTTGGCCGGGCCAGAGGATCTCGACCGAGTCGACCGCACTGGCGGAGCCGAGCCCGACGTGCAGGATCGGGCTGCTCTGGGTCAGGTAGCCTTCGGCGCCCCTGACCCAGCGGTGCCACGTCCTGCCGCCTGCCTTGACGGTGACCCGCGCGCCGTAGGCGTTCGGGTTGGCGCGCGTGCCGCGCAGGAGCAGGCGTAGGCGGTTGCCCGGTGGCGAGTCGTTGCGCAGCAGGTAAGGCTCGTGGTTGAAGTTGTTCACGACGAGGTCCAGATCACCGTCGCGATCGAGGTCGGCCGTCGCCGCGGAACGCGAGCTGCGCGCGAAGTCCTTGCCGTCGATTGCTGCACCGGCGAGGACTTCGCCCAGGGCCGGCGGCTCGATCTTGGAGGCGACTGCCGCGTCACCAAACGTGCCGTCCCCATTGTTCAGCATCAGGCGGTTCGGCCAGTAGGGGAACGGGAAGCCCATGCCCTGGGCGATGAAGACGTCCTCGAAGCCGTCGTCGTTGAAGTCGCCGGCCGTGATGCCCCACGGCCACCACGTCTCGAGGTTCGCGGGCTTGGAGCGCTCGGTGAACGTGCCGTCGCCTTCGCCCTGGAAGAAGGTGTTGCCGAACAGCACCCAGCGCGCCTGCGAATCGCTCGGCTCGCTGATGATCTTCCCGCCGCCGGCCAGGCTCCCGAACGGTGTGTTGAACTTCTCCGTGCGGCGTACCTTGTCGATCTGGTCGTAGTTGATCCACATGTCGGAGTGCATGTCGACGACGTACAGGTCGGGGTAGGCGTCCCCGTTCGCGTCGAAGAAGGTGGCACCCATCCCGCCCCAGCTCGTGCGTCCGAGCAACTCCTGGGTTTTCTCGCGGAACGTCCCGTCGCCGTTGTTCAGCCACAGGTGGTTCGCGCCGAACATGTTGGACGTGTAGAAGTCCGGGTCACCGTCGAGGTCGAGGTCGGCGACGGCGACGTCGCCGTTCCACTCGCTCGAGCGGATGCCGGCTTCGTCGGTTACGTCGGTGAACGTGCCGTTGCCCTCGTTGCGCCACAGGATGTCGGACTCTCCGGGAACGCGGTTGTCGGGCGTCTTCGCGACTTCGCCGAAGGGTAGGGCGACGCCCGCGAAGAAGTAGTCGGCCTCGTGGCTGATCGTCTCGGTCGTGAAGCCGCCGATGTTGCAGAGGTAGAGGTCCAGGTCGCCGTCGAGGTCGTAGTCGAACCAGGTCGTCGAGTTGGAGTGCCCCGAATAGCCGACGCCCGCCGTCTCGGTCACGTCCTCGAAGGTGCCGTCGCCGCGGTTCCTGAAGAGGTGGTTGCCGCCCCGATAGGTCGTGACGTGCAGGTCGACGTCGCCGTCTCCGTCGTAATCGCCGAAGGCAGCGCCGACGCTCAGCGCGCGGGCGACTCCCACCCCGGCTGCGTCGGTGACGTCCTCGAACTTCATGTCCCCGCGGTTGAGGTACAGGTGGTTCGAACCCAGGAAATCGAGGAAGTACACGTCCTCGAGCCCGTCGCCGTCGACGTCGGCGATGCACACGCCGCTGCCGTGGTCGTAGGGGTTGACCTGGTAGGTGCTCCCCGTCTCGCTGTCGAGGAAGTGGTGCATGAACGTGATGCCGGAGCTGGCCAGCACGTCCGTGAAGGTCGGCACTTGCGTGGAGCTGGCGAGCCCCGTTTCGTTCGAGGCTCCGTCGCCCGTCGGGGAGGGCGCATCGTTGCAGGCGGTGGCCAGCATCACGGCGAGTGCGAGCGCGCCTTCAGTCGGTCTCGTCATCTTCTGCTGCATCAAGGCGTTTGCGGGCAAAGGGGTTGGCGAGCAAGTTCCCACCATACTCAGCCGCGTGTTCGGACGCTTCGGGCCAGTGCTCGAAAACGTGCGTTCTGTCCTGGCGCGCCGCGACGGTCACGACGCTGCTCTCGACGAAGCTCGCTTTCCCGGCGTCGATCGTCCGGCCGCTGACTTCGTCACGGACGTGCCAGGCGGCGCCAGCGGGCACCCGTGGCCACTCCGTCGCACAACGGACCCCGCAGAAGCTCTCCCGGACGCTCCCGTCGACCACCAGGTCGACGCGGTAGATCGGCTCGATGCGCCCACCGTCGAGGCTGCAGCGCGTGGGCCTACGCTCTTGGACGTGCCAGCGACTGAACACGCCGAGGGCCAGCACCAGGGCGAACCAGGCGAGGAGCGCGCGGCGGCTCATCGGGCGGCTCATCGGGTGGGGGGCGGCTCGACCGGGCGGTAGCCGACCGCGGAGTAGGCGGGCGAGCGCGGCCTGTAGTTCTTGTCGAAATCAGGCTCGGGCGCGGCGAGCCGGTTGGCGGCCGGATCGATCGCCGAGCGTACGTCCAGCAGCTCGCCACCGAGGAAGCAGCCACGCACGCCGCTGGCGTCGACGATGTCCAGCTCGTAGCGCGGGCCAGGGGAGGTCCCGCCGCCGAGCGTGTTGTGCCAGAAGATCGAATCGACGTACGCGTTCGCGCTGCCCCGGTCGTCGACGCCGTTCCAGTTGCCGGTGAACGTGCAGCGCTCGACGCGCACCGTCGACAGCGCGAAGACTGTCAGCGCGCCGGAGCCGTGGCGCGGGTAGGAGTCGTCCTTGTGCGGAGTGATGAAGTCCTCGCCGAGGTTCGACACGTTGCCGACGAACAGGCAGTTCTCGATCACCGCGTAGCTACCTGGGAGCACGTCGATCGCGGCGCCAGTGATTCGCGCTCGGTTGGCGCGCAGGATGCAGTCGCGAAGCGTCACTTCGCCGAGCTTGAACCCGCGATGCTCGATCGAGATACCGCCCGCGCAGGGGCTCGCGTAGTTGTCTTGGATCACGAGTCGCTCGAGCGTCGGGTAGGAGCGCCCGAACACCTTGATCGCGCCGCCGTCCTCGTAGAAGAACTTCGACTTCGTGAGCTCGGTGATGGGCACGTACGGCTGCACGGGGCCCGGGTCTTCGGAGCGTGTGAGGAAGTGGTTTGCGCCCGTGATCTCGAAGCCGCGCAGGGCGGTCGCGCTCGACACGCCGTCGCCGAAGTAGACGACGTGGTTGACGACCGCGGGGTGGCTCTCGGCCTGCGGGTCGGAGAGCTCGGCGTTCGCGGCGGTCAACACGACACGCCCGTGCGCTTCGAGCTCGATGCCGTCGTGGCGGGCGTGGAACCAGATCGAGGCCTGGCCGGGCCGGGCGGGGGCGTAGGTGCCGGGGAACACGCGCACCACGCGCCGGCCCTCGCGACCCTTCGCGTCCGCGGCTTGTTCGAGCGCCGCCTGGATGTCCTCGCCCGGATGGACTTCCCAGACGCTCTCGGGCGTTGCGCCCGAGCAGCCGAACGCGAGCGCCAGGGCGAGGCACGCGGCGCGTGCGGTTTCGTTCCCGGGTGAGGTCATCGGAAGGTGCGCCGCCTATGATACGGGCCGACATGTCTCGAGCGACGGGGAACACGCTCTTCGCGGGGCTCATCGGAGCGTGGTTCGCCGCGGGTTGCTCTGACCCCGCCGTGGTCGCGCCGGCGGAGGTCTTCGTCGACGTGACCCAAGAGCGTGGGCTCGGCGCGCGCTATCCGGTGCCGCCCGAGCCGACCCATCTGATGCCCGACATCATGGCGGCGGGCTGCGCGCTCGTCGATTTCGACGGCGACGGCGACCTCGACGTCTTCGCGGTCGGCGGGCGTGGCCCGGATGGGGACGCTGGCGGCAATCGGCTCTTTCGCCAGGAGCCAGGCGGAACGTTCACCGACGTTACGGCCGCGGCCGGAGTTGCTGACACTGGGTTCGGAATGGGCGTCGCGTGCGGGGACTACGACGGAGACGGCTTCACCGACCTATTCGTCACGGCCTACGGCCCGGACCGGCTCCTGCGCAACCGGGGCGACGGCACGTTCGAGGACGTCAGCGCGGCTGCGGGCGTGGGAGACGAGGGGTGGGGGACCTCGGCCGGATTCTTCGATTACGACGCCGACGGCTGGCTCGACCTGTTCGTCGTGCGCTACGTCGAGCTCGACTCCGAGGAGCCGGACGTCGACGCGGCGGGCCAGCCGGAATACCCCGCGCCCGCGCGTTTCCAGGGGACCACGGACCGGCTCTACCGCAACGAGGGCGGCCGCTTCCGCGACGTGAGTGAGACGTCCGGCATCGGAGCCGAGCGCGGGCGCGGCCTCGGGGTCCTGCTCGCGGACCTGAACGGGGACGCGCGCCCCGACGTCTACGTCGCCAACGACGGCGAGCCCAACTTCGCCTGGGTGCAAGAGGAGCCCGGCGTTTTCGTCGACCGGGCCTCGGCGCTCGGTCTGGCGGTCAACCTGTTCGGGCAGACCGAGGCGAGCATGGGCGTCGACCGCGGCGACGTCGACGGCGACGGCGTGCCCGACCTCTTCGTGTCCCACCTGGCGACCGAGACGCACACTCTGTACAAGGGCCAGTCCGGGACGCGCTACCGCGACGCGACGACGCAGTCGCGGCTGGGTCTCATGAGTCAGGGCTACACCGGGTTCGGCGCCGCGTTCGGGGATTACGACCTCGACGGCGACCTCGACTTGATCTGCGTCAACGGGCGCGTGCTGCACGAGGGGGAGGCGAGTGTGCCGGGTCTCGATGCGCACTACGCGCCCTACGCCCAGCCCAACCAGCTCTTCCTGGGCGACGGCGCGGGCACGTTCGCGGCCGCGATGGGGTGCGGGGCCCTGTGCGCCGACGTCGAGGTCAGCCGCGGACTGAGCATCGGCGACGTCGACGGCGACGGGGACCTCGACGCGCTCGTGCGCAACGCGAACGGCACGCTGCGGCTGTACCTCAATGCGTCGCCGCCGGCCCCGTGGCTCGTCGTGCGGGCAGTCACGGCGGGCCGGGACGCGCTCGGCGCGCGGGTCGAGGTGCGTGCGGGCAACGCGATCTTCAGGCGCGACGTGGTGGCCACCAAGAGCTACATGTCCAGCAGTGATCCGCGGGCCCATTTCGGCCTTGCTGGCCTCGGATCCATCGATTCGATTCGGGTACACTGGCCCGGCGGCCCGACCGAGACCTTCGAGGGCGGCCCGGCGAACCGCGTTCGGGTGCTGGTCGAGGGCGAGGGCCGGACAGAACGATGAAACAACGTCTCGCCTTGACCCGGAACCCGTTGGTACTCCTGCTGGCGACGAGCTTTGCCGTCTCACTCGCCATCTCGCTGCCCGGCTGCTCGAACGACACAGGGGGCTCGGGCGTGGACGCCGCGAGCGGTCCGCCCTCGCCCGACTACGACGCGCTCGAGCCGCCGCTCGCCAAGCGTCTGCGCGAGCGCACCGCGATCGTCGAGGCCGATCCGACCTTCGGCGAGAGCTGGGGCAGCCTCGGCGTCGCCTACCAGGTGCACGACCTGTTCGACGAAGCGACCCAGTGCTTCGAGAAAGCCGAGGAGCTCGACCCCGACGAGTTCCGCTGGCCGTACTTCCTCGGAGTCGCCAAGCAGCTCGGCGACCGCGCGGCCGCGCTCCAACACTTTCGGCGCGCCACCGAGCTGAATGGCGAGCACGCCCCGCTGCACTACTTCGTCGGCAACTCGCAGCTGCAGAGCGAGGACTGGGCCGCCGCCGACGCCGCCTTCGCACGGGCGCTCGAGATCGAGCCGAAGCTGATCGTCGCGCACCTGGGCCGCGCGAAGGTCGCGCTCGCCGGGTCCGACGGGGAGAAGGCGCTCGAGCACCTGCGCAGCGCGCAGGGGCTGGGACCCCAGGCCAACGAGATCGTCGGTCTGTTCGAGCAGGCCTACCGGCTCGTCGGCGACGAGGAGGAAGCCGACCACCAGGCGGAGCTCATCTCGGGCATGACCCGCCTCGAGCCCGTCGTCGACCCGTTGTGGTTCAACCTCCAGCTCGCCGAGGGCGTCACGGTGCGCCGCCGCCGCCTCAAGAGCGACCACCTGCTCGACCACGGCGACCGCGAGGGCGCCATCGTGATCTGGGAAGAGGCGATTCGCGAGGACCCCGACAACTTCGACGTGCACCTTCAGGTGGGGCACGTCCTGTCGAAGGCCGGGCGCTTCGACCTCGCGTTCCAGAGCTACGGGCGCGCGATCAAGATCAAGGACGACGCCCACGCGCACCTCGGCGCCGGCAACGCGCTCCTCTCGGGGGGCAAGGTCGACATCGCCATCCGCGCGTTCCGCAAGGCGCTGGACCTCGATCCCGCGCTGCACGCGGCGCGGCTCAACCTCGGCTTCGTGCTCTTGACCGAGGGCAACGCCGAAGAGGGGCTGCCGCTGATCCAAGAGGCCTGCCGTGGGCTCCCGGACGAGCCCGACGCGCACTTCAACCTCGCTCAGGCCTACCGCACCGCGAATCGCACGGACGAAGCGATGCGCGAGTACCAGGTCGTGATCGACATCGATGGACACCACGTCCAGGGGCGGATGGCGTTCGGCGACGCTCTGCTCGAGCTCGATCGGCCGGACGAGGCGATCGAGCACTTCGAGGAGGCGCTGCACGGCAACCCGCTGATGCCCAAGTCCTACGACAAGCTGGCGCAGGCGCTGCACGGCGCCGGCCGGCACGCCGACGAGCTGGCGTCGATCGAGACGGGGCTCGCAAGCCTCGCGAACGAGCTCGTCCTGCGCCGGCGCCTCGCCTGGACCCTCGCGACCTGTCCGGACGACGCGGTGCGCGACGGCGCGCGCGCCGTCGAGATCGCGACCAAGCTATGCGAGGACTCCCAGTTCAAGGCGCCGAGCGCCTTGCACACCCTCGCCGTCAGTCTGGCCGAGGCCGGCGACTTCGCGGCAGCGACGAAGCGTATCGAAGAGGCGATCGCGCTCGTGCAGGCGCGGCAGCCGCTGACGCCCCAGCTCGAGATGCACCTCGTAGAGCTGGGCAACGCGCTGGACTCGTTCAGCAACTCCAAGCCGCACCGTCACCCGGAGTAGGCGCGCGGACCGGTAAGAACGGGAGCTTGGCGGCTACGTTCTTCGCCAGGACGGGATCGGTTTCGGTGGACGCGCTCTTGAGGCTGGACCTCCGCTCCAGCGTCCTGCGTCGATGAGACCGATGCCATCGTGCGCGTCGGAGAGGCCGAGTCGCGGACGACTTCACGCTGACGGTCGCGGACGTGCCGGCGGGCCAGCTCGGCTACTTCCTCGTCGGGCGCACCGAGGGCTTCGCGATGCCGTTCGGCTCGGAGGGCTTTCTGTGTCTCATGGGCAACATCGGGCGCTTGCGCGGAGTGGAGCAGGTCGTCCAGGGCCCGGCGGAGAGCGCGCTGGTCGACCTGACCGCGCCGCCGGTCCATCCGCCGGAGGCGGTCATGAGCGGTGACACGTGGAACTTCCAGTGCTGGTACCGCGACGGGACGACGAGCAGTTTCAGCGACGGGCTGCGGGTGTTGTTCGACTGAAATGAGCGTTCGCACCGATTGCCTGCAGCTTCGTTTCGCGCGGGGAGCCGGTAACCCCGCCGCCGACCGCGCTACGAGCTACGCTCGCCCTGACGCGCGGACGTGGGAACTCTGTCAGCGTATCTTCTCGCCCGCCTCCCACGTCTCCGTCCCCTGTCGCTCGCCGTCCGCGCCCCAGAACGTCACGACGCCGTCCTTCTTGCCGTCGACGTACGTCGCCTCGCTGCGCGTGCGTCCGTTCGGCCAGTACCAGCGCCACGCCCCGGTGCGCAGGCCACCCGCGTAGCTGCCCTCTTCCTGCTTCTCGCCCCCCGGGTGCAGGATCGTCCAGGCACCGTGGCGCAGCCCGTCGACGTACTCGCCGGTGCCCGTCGCTCCGTCCTCGTAGACCTCGCGCCACATGCCGCTCTCCACTCCGAGCACGTAGCCACCGCGCCGGACGACCTTGCCGCCTTCGTCGTGGAAGACGAACAGGCCGTCCTTGACCCAGCGTCCGCCCTTGCGCAGCTCCTCGCCCTCGACGCGTAGTCCGCCCGCCGGCCAGCGTTCGATCAAGGGGCGACGCTTGGGCTCGCTGCTCCCACCGGAACAGCCGCACGAGCAAGCGACCAGAAGCAGTGCGACGAGCGTGCGGCGCGACATACCGGAACCGCCGTCAGTGGTAGCGCTCGACGTGCGCTGCCAAGTACCGCCCGGGGCACTGGGTGTTCTTCCAGTCGCGGTGTCCCTTGATTCGCCGCGATTGGATCGAGTGGCGCTCGCTCAGGAACGCGACGAGGCCGTCGAGCGCTGCGAGCGCCTGGCGCGTCGGACGCGTGCGGTCGAAGTTGCCGAGCAGGCAGATGCCGACGTTGCCGACGTTGTTGTTTCCGCCGGCGTGGGCGCCCTGGTAGCGCATGTCGCGCCCCTGGAAGATGCGGCCAGCCGGGTCGACGAGGAAGTGGTAGCCGATGTCGCCGTAGCCCTCGCCCGACATGTGCGCCGACTGGATGCGGCGGATCGCACTGTGGCTCTCGGCGAGATCCCCGCTCAAGCGGCCCTCGCCCTCCATCGCCGAATGGTGCACCGTGATGTAGCGCCAGACGCCGTCGGTCCGGTCCATGCGACGCGGCGATGCCTGGCGGGCCCCCCACGCGGAGCGCGGGAGCACCCCGCTCGGGGCGGTGGCCGCGGGCCGCGTTTGCGTGGGTTGGCCGAGTCGCGCGAGTCCTCGACGCGCCCGCTGGCGCTGTCCCTCGCTGGCGTCGTTGGAAGCGAGCACGCGCTCGAAGCCGGCGCGCGAGGTGCGCGTGCGGGTGCCCTGGGCCTGCGACTCACCATTGCGCGCCAGCTGCAGCCGGCCTTCGGCGAGCTGCAGGTGTCCCTCGACGACCCAGAAGACGTCGGCGAACGGCGCCTCGGTGCGCAGCCACGCCTCGATGGAGTTCAGCTTCTCCCAGCCCTGACTCGCCCCGACCCAGGGGGGGAGGCCGCCAGCGGTCGTCGACGAGGCTGGGCGTGCACGCGGCGCGCGGGCCTCGATACCGGCCGATTCGCCGGCCGTCGGGTGCGATTGGGGGCGCTCCTGAGGGCGGCCCGCGCAGGCCGAGGCGAGCCCAGCCAGGACGATGGCGAAGGTGTACAGAGGGCGCACAGGGGACCGAGACTCGTGCATGGGGTCCGGCATACCGAAGCGGAGGGGCCGTCGCAAAGGTTTGGGACGATTCTCTGACTTGGCCTGGGCTCGCGCGAGTGGCACGCTCTGGGGACGATGCACGCCCTTCGACTCTCCCCGGCGCTCGTGCTCCTGGTGGCCCTCCAGGCGCTCCACACGGCGACGCTCGCGTCCGCCTCCCCGTTCCTGCCGGCGTCCGCGGCCGCGGTGCAGGACGACGAGGCCGAGATCGAAGCGCTGATCCGCCTCGAGCGTGAGGAAGCGGACCTGCAGCGCCGGCGCGGCCGGCTGCGCGGAGCCCTGCGGACCCTCGACGAGCACCTGGACGAAGAACCGACCGACGCCGCGAGCCGCACGCTGCGCGCGCTCGCGCGGCGCGATGAAGCGCGCTACGGCGCGGCGCTCGAAGATGCCGGCCGTGCGCTCTCCGACGCACGCGCCTCCGGAGCGAGCCGCGCGCTGATCGCGCAGTGCGCCCGCAACCTGGCGGAGATCCTGTTCGTGCTCGGCCGCTACGATGAGGCGGTCGCCGCGCTCGAGCCGGACGGCGGCGAGGACCCTTTCCTCGTCCCGTCCGAGGACCCGCGCGATGCCTGGATCCTCGGCCGCGCGCTGCGCGCGACCGGCGACCTGGAGGGAGCCCGGCGGCTCTTCGAAGCTGGCCGCACGACCGAGCCGTCGGACTGGCGCGGGTTGCTCGCCAAGGGTCACTGCGAACACGCGCTCGGGCGGCTCGAGTTGGCTTCGAGCTCGTTCGTCGCGGCCGACCGCATGGCGAAGGAGGCCGACGGGGTCGAACCGGACGTCGTCGCCGCCCTGGCCGATCTGTACTTCGAGAGCGAGCGCGAGGTCGAGGCGCCCGGCAAGCGCTCGGCGGGGCGCCTCTACAACGAGGCGCTCGACATCCATCCGACGCACGAGCGCGCTCTGCTCGGACTGTTCGCGCTCAACCGCTACAACCGCCGGCGCCAGAGCCGCTCGCCCGAGGAGATCCTCGGCCAGCTCCTGTCGGTGCGGCCGGACTCGGTCGACGGCCAGCTCGCCGCCGCGGAAGCCGACCTGCAGGACGGCCAGCTCGTCAGTGCCCGCAAGCGTTTCGGGCGGCTCGAGGAGCTCGCCCCGGGGCGGCGCGAGCTGCGCACGCTGCTGGCTGCCCTCGCGTGGGTCGAGCACCGGCGCGACGACTGCCGGTCGATCCTCGACGAGCTCGGGGGCACGGCCGCTGGCGACAGCCGGCCCGAGCGCGAAGTCGGCCACGTCCTGGTCGAGCTGTACCGCTTCGCCGAGTCGCTGCCCTTCCTGCGTGCCGCGGTCGAGATCGATCCGACCGACTACGAGGCGTGGACGCTCCTGGGCGGCGCGCTGGCGAACACGGGCGACGAGGACGCGGCGCGCGAGGCCTTCGATCGCGCGAAGAAGGCGGCGCGCGGGCGCCAGGACGCGTGGCGCAACAACCTGACGCTGGTCCTGCGCAAGATGAGCCGCGACCACGTCGAGGAGGACTTCGGGGAGCTCACGTTCTCCTGGCGTCCAGACGCGGCCGAGGTCCTGCGCCGCTACTTCGTTCCGTATTACGAACAGGCGCGCGAGGAGCTCTCGGAGCGCTACGGCCACACGCCGGGCCCGACCAAGATCGAGGTCTTCCGGGACTTCCGCGACTTCTCGGTGCGTTCGGTCGGTTTCGAGGGCTTTCCCGCGCTGGGTGTCTGCTTCGGACCGGTGGTGACCGCGGTGTCGCCGGTCTCGCAGTTGCGCGGCGGATTCTCGTGGGCGCGTACGGGCTTCCACGAGTTCTCGCACGTCATTCACTTGGGCCTCTCGCACAACCGCTGCCCGCGCTGGATCACCGAAGGCCTCGCGACGTGGGAGGAGATCCAGCGCAATCCGACCTGGACGCGGAACATGCGCCGCGACCTGATCGACGCGCGCGCGAACGACAACCTGATTCCGGTGCGCGAGCTCAACCGCGCCTTCCGCGGACCGCGTATCCTGTTCGGGTACTACCAGGGCGGGCTGTTGTGCGAGATGCTGATCGACGAGCACGGCTTCCCGCCGATGATCCGCCTGCTCGAGGCCTTCGACCGCGGGCTCGATCTCGACGCCGCGATGCGCGAGGTCTTCGGAACGACGCCCGAGGCGATCGACACCGCGTTCGATGCGTTCGTCGACGAACGCATCGCCGGGCTCGCGATCGAGCCACGCTGGCACCCGCGCCGCGTCGCGCGGCTGACCCTGCGGCTGACGCCGGAGCCGCCGGCGGACGAGGAAGCCCGCAAGGAGTGGGCGGAGTCGTGGACGACGGTCGCGTGGGGGCGCTGGCAACAGGGGCGTGCGCTGGACGCCGAGCAGGCGCTGCGCAAGGTCGAGCTGGCCGAGGTGAGCGTGCTGCGCGCGCTCTTCCTGCGCGGTGGGATGGCGCTCGAGAACAAGGACCCGGAGCTCGCGATGGAGCTCTGGAAAGAAGCGATCGACGCGGGCGGGCGCGACTACAACGCCTTGCTCGGACTCGGGTCGCTGCTCTCGATGGCGGGCGAGAACGAGGCGGCCGAGCGCTACTACAAGCTCGCCGAGGAGGCCTTCCCCGGCTACGACTCGGCCGAGTTCTCCGCCGAGCGCGAGCTGGTCGATCTGTACGCCGCGCGCGGGGACGACGACGCTGCGATGCGTGCGCGCGAGCGCTGGCTCGCCTGGAATGCGGGCGTCTTCGACGAGCGGCTCGACGTCGCCGCGTGGCACGTCGAGAACGACCGCTACGCCGAGGCGGCGCGGCTGTACGGGGAAGCGAACGAGGTGGACCCGTTCCGCCGCGATCTGCACCGCGCGTGGGGGGACTCGCTGCGCGCGACGGGCGCTCTCGAGGACGCGCTGCGCGAGTACCAGGTCGCGCGCATCGTGCCGGCGGACCTCGACCTCGACCACGTACGCGTCGTTGCGGGTGCGCTGCCGCCCGGTATGCAGCTCGAGTCGCTGCCGACGCCACAGAGGGCCCAGATGCTGATGCAGATCTCCGCCGACCAGAAGGAGTTCGTGTCGCTCTCGGGTGCCGAGCACGCCGAGCTGCTCGCTCTCGGGGCCACGTGCCTCAAGGAGCTCGGGCGCGAGGAGGAGTCCCGCGCCGCGGTGAAGGAAGCTCTCGAGCTCGACGGGGACTGTGAGCTCGCGCTCGAGCTGTGGTAGCGCGCCTCACCCGCATTTTCCTGGCGTGCTTGTTGTGCGCCTGCAGCGATGGGCCGCGCGCGATCCAGGGCGTCGTGCACCTCGACCCGCGGCTGGCGGACGGCACCTCGAGTGCGCGCACCCTCGACGCGCGCCGGGTCGTCGTCGGCGAGTGGCAGGCGTCGGGCCCGGACACGATCGAGGCCGAGTTCGCGCCGTGGCGCTTCTTCAACACGGTCTTCCTCGAGTCACAGAGCGGCGCCGGGGCGCATGTGCGGGCGCGCGACTACGACCCGCAGCGCGGTTTGAAGTTCGCCGGCTTCGCACTGGAGGACGAGCGGGACACGCAGAGCTTCAACACCGTGGAGCTCGTCGCCGTACTGCGCGAGCCGGGCGCGGCCGCCGTGCGCTTCACGACGGCGGATGGCCGCCGCAAGCGCGTCGTCGTCAACTTCGACCCATCGGAGCAGCCGCAGCGGTTGCGCATCGGCCTCGATCGCTCCGGTGCGTGGACGGGGACCGTGAAGCGCCTCGAGGTGCTGCCGATGTTCCGCGGCATCCAGTCCTTCGAGGTGCACGCGGTACGGCTTGTCGACGACGGATTCACGCTCGCGCGCGCGCGCGCGCTGCACGGTGACGCCGAGGGCGACGCGGGCATCCTGGGCATCGAGGGGGACGGTCGGCGCGCGTGGCCGAGCGATCTCGACGTTCCGCTCTTCGCCCGGGCGCGCGTGCCGCGTGGGGCGCGGCTGGTCGCCTCCTGTGCGCTGGCGCCCGGGGCGCGCGTCGAGGGCCGGGTGCGGTTCTCGGTCGACGTCCGCTCCGGCGACTGGACCTCGGTCGGCGAAGTGGAGGTGGGCGCGGAAGACGGTTGGAAGCAGCTCGCGTGCGACCTCACCCCATTCGCCGGACAGGAGGTCGAGCTGCGCCTGCGCGCGACCCAAGCTGGCGATGGCCAGACCGGCGATGGACTCGGCGGCGACTTGCGCCGCGCGCGCGTGTGGTGGGGGGCGCCGATGGTGACCGGCGAGCAGGTCGCCGACCGCCGCCCGGACGTCGTGCTCGTGACCCTCGACACGTTGCGCACCGACGCGATCGGCGCGTACGGGGGCGCGGCGAACACGCCGGTGCTCGATGCGTTGGCGCGCGAGGGCATCCTCTACATGGATGCGTGGTCGACGACCAACTCGACGCTGCCGTCGCACACCTCGATTCTGACCGGGCTCGACCTCCCGTCGCACGGCGTGCTCGACAACCGCTCGAGCCTCGCCCCTGGCATTCCGACGGTCGCCGAGGCGCTACGCGCGGCCGGCTACCACACCGCCGCGGCCGTCAGCGTCATGCACCTCGGCGCGGAGTACTCGGGTCTGGGGCGCGGCTTCGATTACTTCCGCGACGCGCGTTCGGGCGCGGAGATCGACGGCGACCTGACGCTCGACGCGGTGCGCACGTGGCTCGCGGACTGGCGCGCGGCGGGCGACCGGCCGGTGTTCCTGTGGGTGCACCTGTTCGATCCGCACACACCCTACGTAGCGCCGGAGGCGTTTCGCGCCTTGCGCGCCGAGCGCCGCGCCGAAGCCGGAACCGAGGCGCCCGCGCCCAGCGCCGATCCGCCGACGATCGGCCCGACGCGCTACACGCGCAGGGGGGAGTTTCTCGCTGGCGTGACCAATCGTGACTACGCCCGCTTCGTGTACGACGAGGGGGTCGCTTACACCGATCACCTGGTCGGCAGCTTGCTCGGATCGCTCGCGGAGGAGGGCATCGACGAGCGCGCGCTGATCGTCGTCGCCGCCGACCATGGCGAGAGCCTCGGCGAGCACGACGTGTGGTACGGGCACGAGCTCCTGTACCCCGAGGTCGTGCGCGTGCCGCTGATCCTGCGCGTGCCCGGCGGTCCGGCCGGCGCGCGGGTCGTGGGCCGCGTGTCGACGCTCGACATCGCGACGACGCTGCGCGAGTACCTGTTCCTCGACGCGTCCTCGGCGGGTGGCCTCGAGTCGTTTGCTCCGAGCGGCGAGAACCTGATCGAGCGAGCGCGCGACCCGCGCGGGGTGACGGACCGGCGCGTTTGGTTCGTCCACGCCAACGGGGTGCAGGTCGGCTCGCGCGACGGGGAGCTGCACCAGCTGTGGACGCGGGAGGAGTTTCGCCTGCATTTCCCGAGTCGGAAGGTCCTCGTGGGCGACCACCGGCTCTACCGCGCGCCCGCCGACCCGGCCTGCGCGAGCGACGTGTCCGCGGAGGAGACGGCGCTCGCCGACGAGCGCGCGCGCGCCGCGCGTGCGTGGTACGACGAGCGCGCATCGGGCGTAGCGGTCCAGCGCGCGCTCAGCGACGAGGAGCGTGCGCGGCTGGAGGCGATGGGTTACTTCGGGGACGAGGGCGCGGGCGACTGAAAGGCTTGGGCCAGGTTGCTAGACTCTTCAGCGATGGGACCCGAAACGACCGTATCGAGTCGCTTCGTCGTGCTCGACGGAGTCGACGGGTGCGGCAAGACGACCCAGGCGCGGCGCCTCGTCGCGTCGCTCGCCGAAGGCGGGGTGCGCGAGGTCCGGCACCTGCGCGAGCCGGGCAGCACGCACCTCGGCGAAAGCCTGCGCGAGCTCCTGCTCGGGCGCGGCCTCGACCTGGACGCCGGTGTCGAGGCGCTGCTGTTCGCCGCGGCGCGGCGGCAGATGTTGCGCGAGCTCGTCGCGCCGGCGCTGGCCGCGGGGGCACACGTCGTGTGCGAGCGCTTCCACGCCTCGACCTTCGCCTATCAGGCAGTCGCGGGAGAGCTCGATCCCGAGCGGCTCCTCGCTCTCCTGCACGGCTGGTCCAACGAGCCCGAACCGAACGTGACGGTCGTGCTCGACCTCGACGTCGACCTCTCGCTCGCCCGGCGCGGTCCGGCGAGCGACCGGATCGAGGACAAGGGGCGCGCGTTCCTCGAGCGGGTGCGCGCGGGCTACCTCGCCTACGCTGCGCGCAACGAGCGCGTGCGCGTCGTCGACGCGAGTGGCACCGAGGACGAGATCGCCGAGTGCGTGCTCGCGGAGGTGTCGCGTGTCGGCTGAGCAGCTGTTCGGGCACGGCGAAGTGCTCGCGGGCCTGTGGCGTTCCGCGGCGGCCGAGCGCCTGCCGCACGCGCTGCTGTTCCGTGGACGCGAGGGGATCGGGAAGTTCCTCGCGATGCGGCGCCTCGCGTACGGGCTTCTGTGCGCCGAAGGGCCCGCCGAGGCTTGCGGACGCTGTGGTCCGTGCAAGCGCGCGGTGTCGGGCAACCACCCCGACCTGTTCGTCGTCGACGCGGTGAGCGAGGGCGAGGAGACGATGGGCGTCGCCTTCATCGCCGATCGGGAAGGGCGCGGCTCGGGTCCGAAGCGCGTCTCGATCGAGTCCTTCCTGCGCCTGGTCGCGCACGAGGGCGGTTGGCGCGTCGTTCTCCTGCGCGGAGCCGAGCGCATGAACGAGGCCGCGCAGAACGCTTTTCTAAAGACGTTGGAGGAGCCCGTCTCGAGGACGTTGATCGTCCTGGAGACCCACGCACCCTCCGCGCTGCTGGCGACCGTGCGCAGCCGCCTCGTCGACGTCGAGCTCGCGCCGCTGACGCTGGAGGACACGCGGGCCGTGCTCGGGGACGCCGGCGTCGAGGGCGACGAGGCGCTGGAGCTGGCGTGCTGGAGCCAGGGGGCGCCCGGCGTCGCGCTCGCGCTGCGGGCGCGCGCGGCGCCCGAGATCCGGGTCGCGATCGCGGGCCTCTTGGGGGCTGCGGGCGGGGCGGCCGAGGTCGCCGAGGAGCTCTGGGCGCTCGATGGCGACTTCCCGGGCAAGACGCCGGCGGCGAAGAACCGCGAGCGCGCCCGCACGATCCTGGACGTGGGCCTCGCGCTCCTGCTCGATGCCGAGCGCGCGGTAGCGGGTGTGGCACCCGACGGGCTGGCCCACGAGGCCTTCGTCCAGGCGCTGACCGCGGTTCCGGCCCCCGCTCGCGAGCGGTGCATGGAAGAATGGCTCGCGGCCAGGCAGGATGTCGAGCTGAACCTGTCCCCCGAGACCTTGGTGGAGCGCGCGCTGTTCGCCGCCGCCTCTCTCTGCTCGGCCATGGCCACGCGTCGATGAAAGAGCCCGATCCCGTTCGCAGTATCTGGAAGAAGGACGGACGCTACAAGCTCGAGGCCTACCAGTTCCTGTTCGACTCACTCGACCAGGCCGTGCGGCTCGCGGGCCGCGACAAGGCGGAGGGCAACGAGCGACACGTCACCGGCCAGGAGCTCCTGGCCGGGATGCGTGAGCACGCGCTGAACCTCTTCGGCCCGCTCGCCGCCCAGGTGTGGCGCTCGTGGGGCGTCCACGAGACCCTCGACTGGGGCAAGATCGTGTTCCTGCTGGTCGAGGCCAAGCTCCTGAACCGCCAGGAGGAGGACACGATCGAGGACTTCCGCGACGGCTTCGATTTCGACACCGCGTTCGTCGACGGGTACCGGCCCGTCCTGCCGCCCGAGCTGGGCGCGCGCCCGCAGCCCGACGACGAGGCATGATCGAGCGCCTGTCGAAGAACAAGCGCAACGTGGCGCTGGCCGTTCTGGCCGTGCTCGTCATCTGGTTCTCGTGGACGGTCCGCTCGGTCCTCAACCCGCTCGTCCTGGGCTACATGCTCGCGACGATCTTGCACCCGATGGTCGAGGGTGTCGAGCGCACGGGCTGGAGCCGGCGCGCCGCGGTCAACGTGATCTTCATCCTGTTCAGCCTCGTCTTCCTCGGCATCGGCTTCGGCGTCTACGTGCAGGGGCGCATGCTCGTGCGTGACGTGTTCGAGTCGAACGTCGACGTGTTCAAGAAGGTCGAGGACTCGTTCGACGACTTCGTCGAGGAGCACAGCTTCCTCGCCAATTGGCTTGCGGACGAACCCGTGGATGGGGACGAGCCCGTGGATGTCGATTCGCCGGCGGACGGGGAGCCGACGCAGGATCCGCCGGAGGGAGATCCGCCGGAGGGGCAGCCCGACGAGGAAGAAGGGGCGGACCAGGGAGCCCAAGATGCGGGCAGCGAGGGCGAGGAAGACCTCCCGGGGGAGAAGCAGCAGGATGAACAGCAGTACCTGCGCGAGCTGCTCATCACCGGTTGGCAGGCGCTGTCCAAGGAGCAGGCCGGTGCCGGCATGGCGCTCAAGGGCGCGGGGACGATGTGGAGCCTGCTCCAGCGCTGGTTCGGCTCGATCCTCGGCTTCGCGACGCTCGTCACGATGCTGCCGCTCTACACGTACTTCTTGCTCTTCGAGCTCGACAAGGTCCACGGCTTCGTGCGCCGCTACCTGCCGGTGGGCGAGCGCAAGCGACTCACGGACATTGCCCGCCAGATCGGCGAGGTCCTAGCGAACTTCTTCCGCGGACGGCTGACGATTTGTTTCCTGAAGGGCATGCTGCTGACGACCGGGATGTGGATCGCCGACATCCCGTACGCGCTGCTGCTCGGCATGGGCAGCGGCTTCCTCGCGCTCGTACCGTTCGTCGGTCCGCTGATCGGTTTCGTCATCGCGTTCACGATCGGCTTCTTGCCGGAGAACGTCACGTTCCTTTCGGTGCTCGTGCGCACCGGGCTCGTCTTCGTGATCGCGGAGATCCTCGAGGGCTACATCCTGGTGCCGAAGATCCTCGGGGACAGCCTCGGGCTGCACCCGGTCGTCGTGCTCGTCTCGGTCTTCGTCGGCGGCGCGGCGCTGGGCATGTTCGGATTCCTGATCGCGATCCCGCTGACGGCCTCGCTCGTGATCATCGCGCGCGAGCTCGTCATGCCGGCGCTCGCGCAGTTCGCGGACGAGGAGCCGGAGGCAGAGGCGGTGGCGGTCGCTGCGCCTGAATCCGAGCCGGAGCCCGAGCCGGAGCCCGATGAGGGCAAGAGGAAGCGCCGCAGACGCAAGAAGAAGGCTTGACGGAGGCAGGGCCCAACGTTTCGGGAGGCGGCAGACAATGGGCTGTATGAAGCTGCACACAATCCTGGCTGCCGCCGTTCTATCTCCCTGCGCGCTCGCGAGTGACTGGTACGTCGATGCCGGCAGTGGCAGCAACTCGAACGGTGGGACATCACCGAGCGATGCATGGCGGACCATCACCTATGGGCTCGCACAGGTTCCGACTGCGGGTGCCCAGACGGTGCACGTCGCTGGTGGGACGTACGACGCGAGTCTCGGCGAGTCGTTTCCACTCGTCCTGCGAGACGAGCTGGAGATCGTTGGTGCGGGCGTGGAGGCAACAGTCGTCTCCTGCACCACGTCTCAAGTCGCGTTTTACATCGACACAGCGCCGCCCGGATCCGCGGTCGCGAGCGTCGAGCGGTTGACCGTGAGGGGGGCGCAGCGCGCGTTCCGGGCGCGGGCGAACTTTGGCGGCTGTCTCGAGCTCTCGGTCGCCGATGTTCGCATCGAGGGCTGCCAGCAGGCCGCGTCGGTGTTCGCCTCCTTCGGAGGCTTCCTGTGCCACTTCTTGCGGCTGTCGCGTGTCGACGTCCGCGACTGCCAATCCGGAATCAGTGCCCAGAACACGCAGTTCAACGATGTCAACGTCGTCGCGACCGAGTGCAGCTTCGAACGCATCGAGCAGGACGCATTCAACGTGTCCGCCGACATGGAGAGCGTCGGTTGCCTCGAGCTCGTCCGGACGCGGGTCCTCGATTGCGAGACCGGCATCCGGGCCTCACATTCGAGCTCGGGGAAAGTCTACGTCTGCGTCGGTGACTCCCTGATCGCCAATTGTGATGACGGCCTGTTGACGCAGCAGACGTTCACGCTGAACCACTCGACGATCGCCAATCACCAGAACTTCGGCGTCTCCGGCGACGGAACGATCGAGAGCTGCGTTCTCTACGGGAGCGGAGCCGACCTCGATCCCGCGTGGACGTACGCCGTGTCGGACAGCAACGTTGGTTCGTCGCAGGTCCCGGGCAATGGCAACATCTCGGTCGACCCTCTGTTTCGGGGCCCGGAACACGGCGACTTTCGCTTGGGTTTCGGGACCGGCTGCGTGGACGCCGTTCCGGGCGGAGGGGTGGACCTCACCGGCTTCGGACGTGGGAATGACGGCAACCTGGACCTCGCTGGCGCCGGCGACATGGGGGCCTTGGAGCTGCGGACGCTCGACGCGCCCGCGACGGTTGGGATCGGCGGAAAGCTTCACATCGACCTCCATGCCGAACCGGGCGCGTGCAGCGTCTTGTGGCTCGCGCGCAGCCTGCAGCTTGCCGTACCTGACCCCACACCGTTCGGGGATCGTTGGCTGCCCGAACCGTTTCTCGAGCTGGTTGCGACGCGCAAGGTGCCGACGGCGCAGCCGATCCGGTACACCGTGTACGTTCCGGACCTTCCGGTGCTGATCGGCCAGCCGTTCAGCTTTCAGGCGCTGAGTCGGTCATCGGCCGCTCCCGCGGGTGCGGCGTGGACGGATGCGGTGACGGTGAGGATGACCCCGTGACGGGGCGGCGTGCGTGGGAGCAGGGTCCGTTTCTGTGAGAACGCTAGGATGCCTCGTGCTGCTCGCACCGAGTTCGCCGGTGCATCACTCGCGACAACAGAGGCTCCTCATGAAGATCACCCGCATCCTGGCGACCGTGCCCCTCCTCTCGTTCCTGGTCACCTTGGAGGCCGCGAGTTGCCCGCGCCCCGCGGCCCAATCGCCCAGCGACCTCGACACCGTGCGCGTCTTCCTCGTCGCCGGTCAATCGAACGCCGAGGGCGCCGACTCGCCCGCGTCGGGCACGGTCTCCCTGCCGACCTTCCAAGGCGCCCTCGCGCCGCAGAAGGTGCGCTTCTGGTACGAGACGAACTTCACCGACAACATCATGACCTCGGGCGGCTGGATCCCGCTGCAGCCCGAGCTGCAGCGCCAGATCTTCGGTCCGGAGATCACGTTCGCTCGCGAGGTCATGCGCAAGAGTCGCGGTCCGGTCGCGATCATCAAGTCGACGTGCGGCGGAACGAACCTCGCCGTGGACTGGGACCCGGGCAACCCCTCGGGCCAGAGGATGTACGAGCGCACGATCACGCTGATGCAGACCGCGCTCGCCGACCTGACGAGCGAGGGGATCGACTGGCGGCTCGAGGGCGTGCTGTGGCAGCAGGGCGAGAACGACATGCTCAACAGCACGTACGTCAACGAGTACGGCATGCGCCTGTCCGCCCTGATGGATCGTTTCCGCGCCGACCTCGGCACACCGCGGCTGCAGTGGTACGTCGGCGAGACCAGCTTCAAGGGCATCTGGGGGATCGACTTTCGGTCGAACATGCAGATCCTGCGCAGCCAGCAACTCGTGGCCATCGCGGCCGATCCCTTCGCGCAGTTCGTGCCGACGAGCCATCTGGCTTTCTTGATCAACTACGGGCAGTCGCAGCCGCACTATCACTTCGGACCCGAAGGGCAGCTGCAGCTCGGTGAGGCCTACGCCGCCGCCTACCTTCAAAACATCGGCGTCGACCAGAGCCATGGGTCCGAGCCGTTCTGCTGTGGCACACCCGCCGACCCGGGTTCGACAGTGCGGGTCTTCGTCCTCGCGGGGCAGCGCAGTATGGAGGGCGAGCAGGCGTACGTCGCCGAGATCGAAGACCATCCCGAGTTCGCCGCGCTCGTCGATCCGCAACACGACGTCTTGTACCGCTACCGCCTCGGCGGCGGCGCGCACACCGCGACCGATTGGGCTCCCCTCGGTCCGGCGGACTATCTGGAGACCTTCGGCCCCGAGCTGTCCTTCGGCGCGACCGTGAGCGGCGCGCTCGACGATCCCGTCGCGATCCTCAAGGTCACCGACGGAGCGGCCTTTCTCGAGGATTGGCTGTCTTCTTCGCCGAACGCGAGCCGCCCCCAATACGCGGACGCCGTGAGCTTCATCCAGGCGGCCTTGGCCGACTTGCGAGCGGACGGGCTGAATCCGGTCCTCGAGGCGGTCGTCTGGCTGCCCGGCGAACACGACGCCTGGTGGGGCCCGTTCCGCAACCAGTACGCCGCGAACCTGACCACGCTCGTCTCGAGCCTGCGTTCGGACCTGAGCGCGCCGGGACTGGAGTGGTGGGTCGCGGAGCTTTCGGACAACCTGATGTGGGGGGCGGCCAAGCTCGACGCCCTGGACGCGCAGATCCAGAGCGTCGCGAACGCGGATCCGCTGCTCTGGTTCGTCGACACGGACGCGGTGCCGGTCGCGGCCCAGTCGCCGACGTTCGGCACCGCCGGTGTCTTGCACCTCGGCGAGTTGATGGCCGATGCGTACCTCAATCAGCCTTGATCGGGCTCGGTACTGCTTAGGGCCCGTCCGAGAATAAGTGTCAGGTTTCGGCGAGCCATCGTCGTTCGTGGCAAGGCGCGCCGACGACGCGTATTCGCTGGATACTCGGAGGAGGCGCAACGCAGCCACGGGCGGCGAGGGCCGGCGAAACCTGACACTTATTCTCGGACGGGCCCTTAGTCCAGCGAGATGACGTTCGCGCCGCTCGCGATCTCGAAGCCTGCCAGTGTCTTCCACGCCCCGTGCGGCGCGGGTCCGAGCGGTGACCACGTCCGCACCTCTCCCCGTCCGAGGGGGACGAGAGGCAGCGTGAAAGCCCCGGCCGCGTCCGCCACGATCGGGATGGATGCCTTGAGCGTGCGCCCACTCGCTGAGCCGAACCAGCGGTACTCGACGAGCACCTGCGCGTCCGCGCCGGTCGGCGCTCCGCCTCCGGTCGCCGAGGCGACCGGGAGCTCGACGTTCCAGGCGTTGTCGCCGATCGCGAGCTCCAGAGCGTCGTCGAGGAGCTCGAGCCCGCCCTGATCCTGCGGGGCGCGCAGGACGAGCTCGGCGGGCCCGACCGCGAGCGGGCCGAGGTGGAATGTGCCGTGCGCGTCGATCACGGTCTGGATCGCGGTGGCCTCGGCGCCTTCGCTCGCCTTGCCTTCGACGCTCACCGTCCAGCCCTTGGCGGGCACGCCGCCGACGTGGAGCGAGCCGGCGAGGAACGCCTCGTCCTTCGAGCGCAGGTCGAGATCGAACGCGCTCGCCGCGCCTTCGATCACAGCGACGTCCCACTCGATCGGGCCGCCCGGGTCGCTCGAGTACGACGAGAAGCTCGTGCTCGGGTCGTACTCGGCTTCGGCCTCGAGCACCTGCCACGAGCCGGGGGTCAGGCTCTCGAAGCGATAGCGTCCGTCCTCGGCGACGCGCACGGTGCGCGGCGTCGCCGCACCGTCGTTGATGGCGACGATCGTTCCGGCCGGACTGAGGTTCGCGTCGACCAGCACGCGCCCCTCGATCACGCCGCCGTGTGAGAGCTCGACCACGAGATCCTGCGCTCCCGTGCGCGGCTCGAGGTCGAGCGGGCCGAGCTCGCAGACGGCCCAGCCCTCGGCGAGCACGCGCAGCGAGTACCGGCCGGCGCGCTCGAAGTCGACCCGGAAGTTGCCGCTGGCATCGGTGCGCATCGAGGTGTCGCGATCAGAGCTATCGAGCCGGAAGCGGTAGCCTGAGTTGACGTACAGGCTGTGCTCGTCCGTCCATTCCCGTAGCGCGATGCGCGCACCGCTAACGGGCCCGCCGTCCGCGACGACGCGGCCGACGACGCCGGGAAGCGGCACGAGCTCGAAGTCGAGCTCGGCCGGGGCGCCCTCGGGCTCGAACGGCCCGAGCGTCAGCGCCTCGTAGCCGGGCGCTTCGACGCGCACGCGGAACGGGCGCGTCGGCACGACCAGGGGCGCGCGTCCGTCCACGTAATCGGCCATCCGCGCGCGGGCCAGGGAGCCGATGTGCATGCCGTCGATGCGCTCCGGCTCGCTGATGGCGCTGGCGCGGAAGTGCAGGACCGGTTCGTCGCGCGATCGAACGACGACCTCGAGCTCGGACGACTTCTCGAACTGGAAGACGACGTCCGTCGAGCCCGGCGGGATCGAGGGGCGCACGAAGTCGCTCCAGCGGTTCTCGTAGTCGTAGACGTGGAAAGTCACGGGCACGCGCTTGTCGAGCAAGAGCGAAAAACGGCCCTCCTCATCGGTCTGGATACTGCTGCTCGTCGCGCTGTTGCCGAAGATCCAGCGGTAGCCGAGGCTCGTTTCCACGGGCTCTCCGGTGGGCGAGAGGACGACGCCGGCGATGCGGTCGCTCGTGCGTTCGTGCGCGAGCGTGAGGTTCGCGCCCTCGATCGAGCTGGCGGAGACCAGCTCGAGCGGCTCGGTCTGTGTGTAGAGGAAGCCCGCGGCGTGCGCCCAGACACGCACGAAGCCGGCCGAGACGCCGTCGAGCTCGTACGAGCCGTCGATCCCAGTCACCGTCTCGGCGACCGACCCCTCGAGCGTCGGGCCGTGGCGCGCGGTGCGCTCGGAGTCGTCCCACTCACCCTCCGGCGGAGTGACGAAGACGCGCGCGCCCGCGACCGGGTGCCCGCTCGGCTCCTGAACGCGTCCGCGGATCCGGCCGGCCGCGCCCAGGACGACGCGGCCGAGGTGGGTCTCGGTATCGGCGACCAGGTGCGTGCGCACGTAGTGCCGCGCGAGGCCGGCGTAGCTCACCTCGAAGTCGAGCATCTTGCGCTGCGCCTCGAGCTCGATCTCGAAGCGTGCGGACCCGTCGGCGCCCGTGCGCTCGACGCGCTCGCTCCATTGCGCGCCCTCCTGCGGACGGCGGCCCGCGGCCGCGTAGCGCACCGCGGCTCCCGCGAGCGGTTGGTCGTTCGCGTCGACCGCCACGAGGGCGACGCGTGCCAGCGCGGCGGCATCCGGCTGCGGGACGTTCGCCGCGGGCGCGGCGGCGGGGCTCGCGCTCGCTGCCGCGAGGGGCGTTCGGGCGTCGGGCTCGCGCACCGGGTCGGCTGTTGCGATTTTCTCCGGGCTCGACTCGAGCACCGTGGGGGGGGCTTCGTCCCGCCGCACCAGCTCGGGCTGTTCCGGGTCCGCGTCGCGGGTGATCGTCCAGGCGCCGAGCGCGGCGATTCCGGCCAGCGCCGCGGCGGTTCCGACTTGGAGGGCTTTCATCGTCAAGACTCCCTCGAGAATGGGCAGGTGTCCGGCGGGTGGCGCCGGCGGCAACAGGGACAGGGCGACGGCGGACCACGCCTCGCGGCCGCCTGCGCGTTCGTCGAGGCGCTCGCGCAACCGCTCGAGCGCCCGCGTCACCCGCGACCGCACCGTGCCCGCGGGCAGGTCGAGTCGCTGGGCGATCTCGGCGCACGTGAGCCCCTTGAAGTAGCGCAGGAACACCGCCGTGCGGTACGGCTCCTCGAGCCGCTCGGCCTCCTCCGAAACGACGCGCCGCAGCTCGGCCTGCGCGACCATGTCGTCGGTCGATGGCAGCGAGGTCTCGATTTCACGCCCGTGCCCGCGCCGCAGAGCATCCCGCCGCGACGCGTCGCGCTTCCAGCGCAGCGCCAGATTGCGCACGGTGGCGGCGAGGTAGGGGCGAGCGACCCGTGGCCCCTTGCGCAGGGAAGCCACGAGGGCCTCCTGCGACAGATCGGCGGCCGTGGCGGGGTCGCCGACGAGGCCGAGGGCGAGCTCTTCGACCCAGATGGAGTCGGAGAGGATGGATTCGAGGTCGGGCATCAGCCCATTCTTTCCCGGGGAGCGGGAGTGCTGCGCGGGATGAGGAATTTTCACGCGACCCGCCGGCCGCCCGCCCGCCCGCCCGCCTGCGGCTCTCAACTCCTTCGTCGCGACGGGCCCCGTTGCCCCCCGTTCCCGTTCCCGGTCAGCTCGCCCGCGGTCTTCATCTCCCGTTGTCCCGTAAACGTGCCCGCTTGCGTGCCCGAGCCCGACGGGCGTGGCGGTTAAGGCCGGGAGCAGTAGGACTGGGAGCAGTAGGACTGGGAGCAGTAGGACTGGGA
>JAAELL010000220.1 GCA_024226735.1 bacterium
AGTTCGCGTCATATGTTTTGCGTCCTTCCGCCCGTGGCTGCGTTGCAGCTCCTCCGAGTATCCACGAATACGCGTCGTCGCTGCGCCTTGCCACGAACGCAAGGCCACCAAACATATGACGCGAACTCCTGACACACCCCACTAGCAGCAGTCGCCGCCGGGGCTGCAGCTCGTGCCCGGGGCGACGTCGGAGCGCTCGATGCCGAGCTTCGTCTCGCGCGCGGAGCGGTTCGTGTCGCGCGTGCAGTCGAAGACCTGGGCGTCACCGGCCTCGATCGGGACGAGCGGCGTGACGGGAGTGATCTGATCGGCGTACGGCTCCCGCGTGTAGATCTCGAACGTCCTGCGGCACACGGCCATGCGCTCGCCGCGGCGCAGGACGTGTCCGTCGTCGTCGACCACCTGCTTCCACGGGCCGTTGTAGACCACGGCCTCGTTGTGGTCCTGGCACGCGCCTTCCTTGCCGTTGTAGGCGACGACCGTCATCGAGCGGAACTCGATGCCTTCGACGACGGCCCACGGCTCTTGCTGGTAGGCGGCGACGCGCACGCCGTAGAGCCCGGCATCGGCGAAGGCCTGGAGGAAGCGGTCCTCGCGCATCGCGCCGGAGATGCAGCCCGACCACAGCTCGGGGTCGCTCGCGAGATGCGCGGGGACGTCCTCGTCGCTGACGATGTCGGAGATCGCGGCGCGGCCGCCGCGGGCGAGCACGCGATAGATCTCGCGGAACAAGCGCTCCTTGTCGCCGTCGGCGACGAGGTTGAGCACGCAGTTCGAGAGCACGAGGTCGACCGAGGCGTCGGCGATCAGGGGCTCGGTCGTTCGCAGTCGCGCCTCTTCCGCGCGCAGCGCTTCAACGCCGGCGAGGTCGGTCACGGGGTTGCGCGCGATCCACTCGGCGAGGCGCTCGTGGTCCAGACCGAGGTCTTGGATCATGCCGCGCCGGAACTCGACGTTGTGCCAGCCGATCTTGTCGCCGACCGTCTTCTGGTGCGCGCGCGCGAGGGCCAGCATCTCGTCGGTGGTATCGACGCCGATCACGCGCCCTTCGGCTCCGGCGAGCTGGCTCGCCATGTAGCAGATCTTGCCTGCTCCCGAGCCGAGGTCGAGCACGACGTCGCCCGGCCGCACGAAGCGGCTCGGGTCGCCGCAGCCGTAGTCGCGCTCCAAGATCTCCTCCGGCAGGACGGCCAGGAGCGACGCGTCGTAGTCGACCGGGCAGCAGAGCTCGGGCACCTGGCGTTCGGCGCCTTTGGAGTAGCGGTCGCGGACGACGTTGAGGACGTCTCGGTCGGATTGAAGCGTCATGGAGTCGAGTGGAGTTGAGCGGGCCCGGAACGGGTCGTACGTGCCTGGAACGACCCCGTGACAGTAAGATCGGCGCCGCGTTCGACCCACCCCCAAGCAGCAGGAAAGTGCCAGATGTCCACGCCGAATCGCAGAGAAGTCCTCCTGGGCGGAGCCGCGGCCGCCGCGCTCGCCGGCCCGCTCGGGGCCGCGAGCACCACCGCGCCGCGCCTGACGGAGGCCGAGCCCCAGCTGCGCTTCGCGGTCAAGATCGGGATGGTGCAAGGTGAGGCGACCCCCACTCCGCTCGTCGACAAGTTCAAGCTCCTGAAGACGATCGGTTACGACGGCATCGAGCTCGACAGCCCGAACGGGCTCGACCGGGACGAGGTCCTGCGTGCGCGCGACGCCAGCGGTCTTCCGATCCACGGCGTCGTCGACTCGATCCACTGGAACAAGCGTCTCTCGTCCCCCGACGAGAGCGTCCGCGGCGAGGCGCTGCGCGGACTCGAGACGGCGATCCGTGACGCGCATGCCTACGGCGGCTCGAGCGTCCTGCTCGTGCCCGGGCGCGTTGCCGACGCGGAGAAGGAGAACCACGACCATGTCTGGGAGCGCTCGATCGAGGGCATTCGCAAGGTGCTGCCGCTCGCGGCCGAGCTCGGGATCCACATCCTGATCGAGAACGTGTGGAACCACTTCTTGTACGTCCACGATGGACCGGCGGACCAGACTGCGGACCAGCTCGCCGCGTACCTCGACGAGATCGCCAGCCCCTGGGTCGGTGCCTACTTCGACATCGGCAACCACCGCAAGTACGGAGCTCCCGAGGAGTGGATCCGCACCCTCGGTCGCCGCATCGTCAAGCTCGACGTGAAGGACTGGGGCAAGCAGAGCAGCTGGGCGAACATCGGCGACGGCGACGTCGACTGGGCCGCCGTGCGCAAGGCGCTCGGCGAGATCGGCTACCACGGCTGGGCCACCGCCGAGGTCGGCGGTGGCGGCGAGGAGCGTCTGCGCGAGATCAAGCGCCGCATGGATGCGGCTCTGCGCGGCTAAGGGCCCGTTCGT
Organism: bacterium; assembly: GCA_024226735.1. GTDB lineage: Bacteria > Planctomycetota > UBA1135 > UBA1135 > JAAELL01. Next base: position 2,359 of record JAAELL010000220.1, read on the forward strand.
GCGCCCTCTCAGTCGTCGTCGCGGAGAACGAGTGTGTGCACGGTGCTCGTCCCGAGCGACGCGCCGCTCGCGCCCGTGACCGTGACGACGACAGTTTCGTCCCCTTCCTGCAGCGTGTCTTCGGAGACGGTGAAGTCGAGGGAGAGCGCACGGGCGCCGGCCGGAATCGTCACCGGCGTCGGCGTCGCGAAGCGGTAGTCGACGTCCGGCGTTGCGGTGCCCGCGAAAGCGAGGGTCACGACGACGTCCTCGTCCGCGCTCTGCGAGAGCGTCAGGTCGATCGCGACCGTCGTCGAGTCTTCGGTCACCTCGCTGAAGCTCACCGGGAGCTGCACGGTCGGCGTCGCCGGCGTAGCAAACGTGACCGCGAGGCCGCCGGAGGTGTTGGACGTCGCCGCCGGGTTCGCGTCGCGGAACCAGGACTGGAAGCTCCAGGTCTCGCCGGGCAAGAACACTGTTCCCTGGGGAAGGGCGGTGAGGTCGGGGGTGAACGTCAGAACGCCCGCGTTGCCCGAGTCGAGCAAGCTTCCCGCGAAACGTACGAGCGGCAGCGCGAGGCAGAGCGTCCCTTGGCTCGCTCCAGGCAGTGGCGTCATGCCCTGCGCGCGGGCGACGAGGTAGTAGCCGGGCTGGTTGGCGGGTACGCCCGTCGTGATGAGCTCGAGGCAGTTGACCGCCGGATCGGGGTTGCCGGTCGCCGACAGGGACGCGCCCGCACCGGTCGAGTTGGCCCCGGTCGCGCAGTAGGGCGTGCCGACGGATTCGATGAGCTCGTACACGAAGGCGGAACCCGTGCCCGGCGTCAACCACTCGTCCGCGCCGATCAGCACGCGGCTGCCGTCGAGTGCGACGTCCTGACCGAAGTGGTCGAAATGTGTCGGCTCTTCGCGGGTGATGTGAACCCTGCGCGTCCATCCGCTCGCCGAGCGCTCGAAGACGAAGGCGCTGCTGATCGGAATGTCGGCAGAGCCGCTCACGAGGCGGTCGCCGTCGAGGTCGATCGCGGCGCCGAGCGCCGCGGGATACGGTCCGCCCACGATGCGCGCCGTCTCGTTCCAGGCGCCACCGTTCGCGTCGAACACGTAGACCGCTCCGAACACGCCGCCGGCTTGGACTTCGCCAGGCGCGCCGACCGCGAGGACGTCGCCCGAGAGGTCGAGCGAGAGTCCGAAGTGCGTCTCAGTTCCGCTCTGGCTGCCCTGCAGCTTGCGCACCTCCTGCCAGCCCGCCGCGCCGAGCTCGAACACGTACGCGGCGCCCGCGGCCGAGCCCTGCTCGCTGTCGCCGCTCGCGCCGACGGTGATGCGGTCTCCGGCGAGCGCGACCGCGTCGCCGAACGTGTCGAACGGGTCGGCGTCGCTCGCGGTCAAGAGTGCCGTCTCGATCCACACGGTCCCTTGGAGCTCGAAGATGTACGCCGCCCCCGCGCCGGATGCGCCGCTGCCGGGGGCGCCGATCAACACGCGGTCGCCATCGGTGGCGATGTCGTGGCCGAACCGGTCCTCGGGAGCGCTCGCGCTTCCGATGAGCTGCGCGGTTTCGAGCCACGCGCCGCTCGGGTCCCGCTCGAAGACGTAGATCTTCGCGCCGCCGGGATGGTTCACGGCGCCGATGAAGGCGCGTTCGCCGGCGATGCGGACCTCGGAGCCGAAGCGCGCGTTGAACGTCGCGTCGCTGGCGACGAGCTTGGCCGCCTGGGTCCATCCGGAACCCGAGGCATCGAGCTCGAACACGTAGGCCGCGCCGCTGCTGCCGCCGGCGTCGTCGTTGCTCGTCGCGCCGACGAGCGCGCGGCGTCCGTGCAGCGAGACGCGCCTGCCGAACAGGTCTTGGTGCGCGATGTCGGCGGAGAGGAGCTGGGTCTCACCGCAGGTCGTGCCGGGAACGATCTGTGAGCTCGCCAGCGCAGCGACGGTCGGGAGCAGGAAGGGGACGAGCGTTCGGGAACGGGACATCGGTCGCCTCGGAGGTGGGGAGAGGGGGGTCCGGGCCCACACGTTATCCCGATTGGCGACACCCCGCCTCCGCGTCCCGTGCCGGGACGCCGGGGGGCGGTTTCGCTGCGATTAAATGAGGCCCGGCGCCGGGAGAGCGGCGCCGGGCCAGGGCGGGAGCCAGGAAACGGAGAGAGTCTGGAACCCAGGAGAGAGGCGGCGTCAAGCCGCGAGCAAGGGAGAGATGAGCGTCGGTTGTTCGGTTGCGCCGGCGGACTCAGGCGGAGTCACGCTCGGACTTGCGGGGGCGCCCACCCTTGGGGCGCTTGGCTGCCATGCTCTCGTTGAACTCCTGCCAGTCGTCCTTCGAGAAGAGGCGCACTTCGCTTCCGCACTGGGTGCAGAAGGACTGCTCGATGCTCATGAGGTAGCTGACGTACTTGTCGCAGGTGGGGCAGTACTTGTGGTCGCTGTAGTAGTCGAGGTTGTCCATGCTGTCTCTCTCCAGTCTTCGTTGGCAGTTCATCGGGAAGGGAGCAACCCGGCTGCCAAGCGCTCGACCAGAGCGGGGTCGATATGCAATTCCTTATAGCGAAACGAGTTATGAAAGAGATGCCGTGTTGGGGAGCCCGGCTCGTCGTCTCGACGCGTTGAATTTTCTCGACACGCCACGCTTCGTGGCTGTCGACTCGCGACCGCGGCGACGGGAGATTAGAGGAGTGTGAGCCCCCTTGGGTTCCCACTAAAACTGGCCAAAGTTGCATTTGCGCGCCCCGAGTGGCGTAGCGTGCGCGAACGCGCGTCCCGCTTTGGGTCGCGTTCATTTCATGGGACACGAAACGAGCGATGTCGATCGGAATCGACACGCCGCGCGCGCGCCTCAGCCGTAGCGATCGAGGCTCGCGCGCATGCCGGCGCGCGCCTCGTCGTGTGTCTCGTTGCGCAACGCTCGGGCGAGTCTTGCGCGCGTCTCGGCATCTTTCATGTGTCCACGCGCGAGTGCCCACGTCGCGGCCTCGCGCACGATCCAATCGAGATCGCGCGAGATGAGCTTCAAGAGAGCCCGGTGCCCCGCGTCGGTCGGCGCGTTGCCCAGGACGATCGCCGCGTTGCGCACGAGTCCCGCGCGACCGGGACGCCGCAGGGGGGAACCCTCGAGGCGCGACGCGAACGCGGCGGGGTCGGGATCGCTCTCGATCCAGGACACGATCCCCGCACGGGCCACTTCGTCGACGGCGCGGTGGGTCCCGAGTCGTTCGCCGTCGTCGCCGGACCGCTCTCCCCACGGGCAGACCTCCGAGCAGACGTCGCAGCCGAACACCCACTCACCCTGGTCCTCGCGCAGCTCGTGCGGAACGAACCCGCGGTTCTCGATCGTCGAGTAGCTGATGCAGCTGCGCGCCTCGACGAGTCCCGGTTCGAGGATCGCACCGGTCGGACACGCGTCGATGCACGCCGTGCACGTGCCGCACGATCCGCTCGGCGGGCTCGCGGTGGGCTCGAGCTCGACGTCGAGCAGGACTTCGCCGAGGAAGAACCAGGGACCGAAGTCGGGATGCAGGAGGTTGGCGGCCTTGGAGAGGAAGCCGATCCCGGCCTCCTCGGCGTGCGATCGCTCGAGGACCGGCCCGGCGTCGACGATCGCCCGCCCCCTGCCGGCCAGCCCCTCCGCCTCCAGCCGCCGCGTCAGCTTGCGCAGGCGCTTGCCGAGGGCGTTGTGGTAGTCCCGACCCAACGCGTAGCGGGCGATGCGGCCCCCGCCCTCGAGCTCCGCCGGGGGGCGCGGGTGGCCGAAACCGACGACGAGCAGGCTCCGACCGCCGGGCAGGATCCGGCGCGGGTCGGTGATCTTGTCCCGGTTGCGGGCGAGGTAGTCCATCGAGCCGTGCCGGCCGGCGTCGATCCAGGCGTCGAAGCGTGCGGCGTCGCGGGGGGGGCGCAGGGGGGCGATGCCGGCTAGGTCGAAACCGGCCTCGCGCGCCAACTCGACCACCAAACTCTCTTCTGCCATGGAGGACTGACTGGCTTGCGTGTTGCACCCGTCGGTGCAAACTCCTGGGGCGCGCGGCCTTGAGTGCAAACGAAACGTGAGCAGGGCCCGAGCCCCGCGAGGTGTGTCTCAAGTCGCTGCATCTTATTGGGTTAGGGTCGTTCGCGGGGGTGCGTGCAACACGGAAACCAGCCAGTTTGTGCGTTCGGTGGTGGGGGGGGGCTGGCTCCAGTCTCAATCCGAGGAGACCCCCTCCCTCCTCCCCGCTCTTTACGGCGCGCCGCGGCCTGGCGGAACGCCCACAACCGATCGATGGATCCGAGGCGCCTCCCCACCTCCATCAAATCCGCAGGCGTTCCCTCGATCCGAAGTTGTTGTCCGCCTGCACTTTAGGTTCCTGTATCCGCCAGAACCGCCTCCCGTTCGCAGGCTGGACGTTCGAACTGCGAAACCACGCGGAACCAGGCATCTAAGATGACCCTTGAGCGCGAGGTCTACCCTCTCGCCGAATCGGCCCGCAACTGCCTGGGGCTCTCCTGCCCTTCCGGCCAGCCGGGCGATCCTCCCAACGAATCTCGCCCCATGCAGGCAACCGACCAGCCAAGCGGCCAATTGCTCAACGGGTCACGCACCCGGTTGCGCCGCAGGTTGGAGGAGCTCGACGAGTTGCCGCATGCAGAGTCCGAGTTGGTCTCGGCCATCCTCGACGACGAGGAGCGGACCCCCGAGTCCGTCCGAGACGCCGTCTCGACGCGTTTGATGGAGTGCTTCCGCAACAAGCGCGGGCGTGGCTCCTTCGGTCTGCTCTACGAGCTGAATAGCACGCACCTCTTGACCCAGGTCTCGAGCCGGCTGCGGCGCTACGCGAGCAAAGCCGATCCGTACGACGTGTTGCAGGAGGTCTTCTTCAACGTCTACCGGTACCCGCACCGGTTCGACGCGACCCGCGAGGATGCGTTCCGCGTGTGGTCGGCGATGATCGTGCGCAACACGGTCTTGAAGCACCTGCGCTCCCAGGGGCGCGGGGGACGACAGGAGGTTCCGTTCGAGGATCTCTCCGACCAGCCGGTGGCCGAGAGTTGCAACCCGCTGCACGGTGTACTCGAGCAGGAAGCGAACGATCAGTGCTCGCGCGTCTACCTGACGTACCTGCAGCTGTACCTACGCTTCTACGCGATGCTTTCCGAGCGCGAACGTCGCGCACTGCATCTGGTCGAGGTCGACGGGCAGAGTTATCGCGCAGCCGCGGCTGATCTGAATATCAAGCTAGAGAATCTCAAGATGGTCATCTTCCGCGCGCGTAGGAAGATCCATCGTGCCATGCGACGCGTGTTCGACGGCCTGCCACCCGACTGTCGGCCCGCGCGCGACCCCAAGCCCAAGGCCGCCGAGCCCGGGGCTTCCCGACAGACCCAAGGCTCTCCCATAGCTGGTTCTTCCTCGGATGCCGAGGAGGATGGTGACGTATGAGTTTCGACGACAATCAAGGCCATCTGAACGGGCCCGGTCCGAGCGATGGCAACCGCGATCCGAACCGAGAGGCGAGCGACTTCCACGATTGGGAAGCCGGTCTCACGTCCTCTCAGATCGCACTCCACCAGGATCTCTCGTGTCTGGTCGACGGAGAGTTGGACGAGGCGGCGGCTGCGCGCGTGATGGTGCAGCTCGAGGAGTCGCCGGAGTGCCGCGAGTACTTCGACGACATCCAACGCTTTGCGGTGCTCCACAAGGACGTTGCGGAACCCGATCGGATCCTGGCGCGCATGGCGATGCTCACGGGCGCGGACCTCTCGGCCGAGGCCGAGAGCGCCGACCTGGTTCACCGCCTCGCGACGATCTTCTATCAGCTCGGCAAGGCGTACGTCCTCGCGGCCATCGAGCCCGATGCATTCGCGGAGCGCGTCTTCGAGAGCGCCGTGCCTGTCGAATCGACGCAGGTGCAGGGCCGTGGCTTCGTCGACGGCGTCCTGACCCGCTCAGAAGACAGGGCCGAGAACAGGGCCGAGAACGTCATGGGGCGCGGCGTGGACTGGCGCGGGGCGCGGCAGATGCTCAACGGCCGACTCGAGCGGATCGAAGATCCGATCGAGAAAGGGCGCAAGCTGCTCGACCAGGCGCTCGAGGTCGACGCGGGTCACGAGGAGGCCAAGGTCTACCTCGCATTCCTCTACAACCACGAGGGCAAGACCCTCAAGTCCGCCGAGCTGTACCGCGAGGTCTTCAACACCGCGGTCAAGGAAGAGAACCGCGGCCACGCGGCGATCCAGCTCGGACGCCTGTACAAGCACAACGACGAGCCTCAAAAGGCCCTCGCCTACTGGCGCTGGGTCACCATCAGCGGACTTGCCGACGCCGACGATCGATTCTGGGTCGCCCGCTGGAATATTGGCTCTCTTTACACCACGCTGCGAAACCAAGACCGGGCTCTCTACTACTTCCGCAAACTGCTCGATGTTCACCCGGGCAGGGTCTCGGACCTCGCGTACCAATTCGCGAGCTTCCCTGAGACCCGTGCCGAAATCGCGTCCCAGGAGGGCTTCACCGAAGCGCTCGTCGAGACCTGTCCGGAGCTTTTTCAGGACGGAACCCCCCTGGAGGGCGCCCTCGGCTGACCGAGCCGACTCGCGGGTGATGCGCGAGGAGCGAATCCGATGAAACACTTCAACAAACTGATCAAGAAGAAGGGCGAGCGGTTGATTGCCGCACGAGTTGTTCTCTCCGGAGCGCTCGGTGCCTTGTGCGTAGCTCTTTGCGGCGTCACGGTCGTGACACTCGCGGAGGTCGCGCGAGGCGATGGCAACATGGCCGGCGGCGACACGGGCACCTTGCCGGTCACGGAGCCGGGCGATCCGCTCGACGCCGACTTGCTCGATCAGGCGTTCTACCTGATGGGTGACCGCCAGGTGCTCAGGAGCGCAATCTACTCCATGACGGGCTCGGGCACTGTTCGGACGTGGGACATCTCACCGACCGAGAGCTACATGGAGATCTACGGGGACGCGCAGCTCGTCCTGCGCGAGAACGTGCTGCGCGAATCGCGCATGGACATGGGCGTCGTGCCTGGCTTCATGGGTGGCGGCATGCTGGCCGCGCTCGAGGTCGACGGGACGATGACTCCCACGGTCGTGGTGCCGAACATCGGCCGCCTCGATCTGCCCTACGTCCGCATGTCGAACGCGAACCTGTTCAGCGCGCCGCTCACTCTGCACACGATGCAGGGGACGGGCGAGCGTGGACGGCTCGAGATCACGGGCGGCTCCGGCTTCCTGACGATCAACCAATACGTCGCTCCCGTCGGCAACTGATTCCAGCGGGAACGCAAGAACAGCCGCACCCCTTCGGGCTCGCAAGAGCGCGGAGGGGTGTGGCCCTTTTGTGCTTGGAGATGCGAGGATGGGGGCGGCCCGGTTCTCTCTGATCACGAGGCGGGTATGTTCTCTTCGATCTCATGGAGGGTGTTCGCACTCGCCTTCGCGGCCCACGCAGACGCGCAGTGCCCGGTAGCCGTTCTCGAACCGCACCCTTGGGCGCACCACTCATTTGGTGAATCGGTCGCAGTGCGCCCCGACCTACTCGTCGTCGGTGCGCCGAACGACGACCCCGCGTTCTCCCAGACCTACGGTCCCGGCCGTGTCTACACGTTCGCGTCGACGTCCGCCGGTTGGGTGCTCGATGAGCGTTTGGATTCGAGCGATGGACTCGCTGGCGATCGTTTCGGGCAGGCACTCGCGATCGCAGGCGACCGCCTCTTGGTCGGTGCGCTGAGCGCGGGATTCACGGGCGCGGTCTACGTGTTTCGCCAGGAACCCCAGGGATGGGTGCAGGAGCGCAAGCTCGTCGTTCCCGGCCTCGCGCTCGATGCGGACTTCGGTTGGACCGTCGCCGTGACGGACGAGTACGCCGTCGTCGGCGCTCCGCGCGACTGGGGACGACCTGGAGCCTCGAGGCCGAGCTGACCGCCGTCGGTGAGAGCGCGAACGACGTCTTCGGCTGGTCGGTCGCGGCGAACGGCGACACGCTCGTCGTTGGGGCACCGGGGAGCGATGCCGCGGACTGGGAGGCGGGCGCGGCGTACGTGTTCGAGCGCTCCGGCGGCGTCTGGACGCAGAGCGCCGAGCTCGGCGCACCGGCCGCGAACGCCCACGACCTGTTCGGCCGCAGCGTCGCGATCGACGGGGATCGCGTCTTGGTCGGTGCGCCTGGCCGGCCGCTTCTACTCCTGCGTCGAGCCGGTCTCCGACATCGGCCGCCTCGGCTGCGATATCGACACGACGAGCCTGCCGTTCACGCCGCCGCGGGCGATCGCGCCGGGGGATACGTGGTTCTTCCAGATGTGGTACCGGGACGTCGGCGGAGTCGAGCGCTACACGAATGCCGTGATGGCGCGCTTCCACTGACGCGCGCACTTGCAATCGGTGCCGCGGATGCGCTCTGCTCTGCGACATGAGCACTCTCCTTGCCGTCGACGCCGGCACCACCGGTGTCACCTCGATCCTCTTCGACGCCGACCTGCGGCGCGTTGCGACGGCGTACTCGGAGTTTCCGCAGGGCTTTCCGCAGCCAGGCTGGGTCGAGCACAGTGCCGAGGAGATTCTCGCCGCGGTCGACGCGACGGTGGCCGAGGTGCTGGATGGACGCGAGGCGCCCGTCGCGCTCGGCATCACGAACCAGCGCGAGACGGTGTTCGCGTTGGAGCGCTCCAGCGGTCGCGCGCTCGGACCCGGCATCGTCTGGCAGGACCGGCGCACCGCGGAGCGCTGCCGCGAGCTGAAGGCCGCGGGCCACGAGCAGCTCGTGCGCCGGACGACCGGGCTCGTGCTCGATCCGTACTTCAGCGGCACGAAGATCGAGTGGATGCTGCGTGAGCGCGACGAGGTCGCCGCCGCCGCGCGCGCGGGGGACATCGTGTTCTGCACCGTCGACGCCCTGCTCGTGCGGCACCTGACGGGCGGCGAGTCCTGTGCGACCGATCCGACCAACGCTTCCCGCACGATGCTGTACGACATCGAGGCGCGCGGGTGGTCGAGCGAGCTCTGCGCGCTCTTCGGGGTCGATGTGGCGTGGCTGCCCGAGCTCGTGCCGTCGGCCGGCGACTTCGGCACGGCGCGCTTGCCGAACGGCGCCGAGGTTCTGATCCGTGGGATCGCGGGCGACCAGCAGGCGGCGCTGTTTGGTCAAGGATGTTGGGACGAGGGGACGTTCAAGAACACCTACGGCACCGGCTGTTTCCTCCTGTTGAACACCGGCGATCGACGGGTCGAATCGGAGAAGGGCCTCTTGACGACGATCGCGGCGTCGCGCGATGGCGCGCCGTGCTTCGCCCTCGAGGGCAGCGTTTTCTCGGGCGGCCTGATTTTGCAGTGGCTGCGTGACCAGCTCGGCGTGATCGACGACGCGGCCGACTCCGAGGCCATCGCGCGCACGGTCGACGACACCGCGGGCGTGTTCCTCGTACCGGCCTTCGCGGGGCTCGGCGCGCCGTACTGGGACGCGGACGCGCGCGCGGCGCTGCTCGGTCTGACGCGTGGCTCGTCGCGCGCGCACGTCGTGCGCGCGGCGCTCGAGGCGATCGCGTTCCAGTGCGCGGAAATCGTCGAGCTGCTGCGCGAGGAGACCGGACTCGCCGTAGACGAGCTGCTGGTCGACGGAGGCGCGGCGGCGAACGACTTCTTGATGCAGGCCCAAGCCGACCTGGCGAGACTCACGGTGCTGCGCGGCGAGGACGTCGAGTCGACCGCGCGCGGCGCAGCGGCGCTCGCGGGCGTCGGCATCGGGCTCTGGCCGGATCCGGGCGAGGCGGGCGTGTTCCGCGGTGGGATGGAGCGCTTCGAGGCGTCGCTCGACGATGAGACGCGCGTGGCGCGGCTCGCGGAGTGGCGTGCCGCGGTGGCGCGCGTGCGCAGCTGAGTCCTACTCGTCCGGCCAGACGCACCCGTCGATGCACAGGCGGTTCGCGTCTCCCTCGCCAAACTCACCGTCGGCGCTCGAGTAGCCCATCGCGGCGAGCTGCCGCCGGTCGTGGGCGCTGAGTGGGGGCAGGCTGCCGGAGCGCTGGGGCAGGCCCGTGCGCAGGCGCCCGAGCGCCGTGCGCACGCCCGCGAGGGCAGGCTCGTAGACATCGGCAACGAGCGGCGTACCGGCTCCGGACTCGGTCGGATCGAGCGCGAGGTCAAAGCGCACTCCGGTCCAAGGCGCCGTGCCGCGCGTGCTCAAGAAGTCGCGCTGCGCGCCGCGCGTCAGGGCGACGAGGCGCTCCGGGGCGCCCGGCGCGTCGCCGAACAGGAGCAGGAGCGAGGTGTAGGTGCGCTCGCCGTTCTCGGCTTCGCCGCGCGCGAAGGGCAAGAGGCTCAAGCCGGGCGAGGCGGTTCCGAGCTCGACGCCGCACGCCGCCGCGATCGTGGGCGCCACGTCGACGAGCCCCACGGTACCGGGCACGACGGTGTCCGCCGGGAGCTCGCCGGGCCAGCGCGCGATCAGGGGCACGCCGACGCTCTCGAGGTGCAGCTGGCGGCGGTGGGTCTTGTGCCCGTGCTCGAAGAACTCCTCGCCGTGGTCGGATGTGACCAGGACCAGCGTGTCCTCCTTCAGTCCGAGCCGCTCGAGTGCGGCGAACAGGCGCCCGAGCTCGCTGTCGACGTACGCGATTCCACCGTCGTAGCGGGCGACGAGGTTCTCGAGGTCGCGCGGCGCCATGTCGGCGCGCACCGGCGAGTCGGGCGTCGTGATGCGCCGGCCATCGATCGGACCTGAGTAGTCGGGGTCGAACCGTGTGTCGAAGGGCGCGGGCGGGACGTACGGGTCGTGCGCGTCGAACAGGTGCACGAACAGGAAGAAGGGATCGTCCGCTTTGCGCTCGTCGAGCCACGCGAGCGCGGCGTCGATCACCTCCGGGGACGAGGGGTGCGCGTCGTCGAAGAGCTCGGGGTGCTTCGCGAGCAGCGCCTTCATCCCGTCGACGTCGCCCGCGTCCTGCAGGCGCTGGAACTCGGGCCCGACCTCGGGGTGCGTGAAGAACTTGTGCCCCAGCCACTCCCACGTCTCGAAGCCCGGGCCGAAGCCGAACTGGTCGTCGAGGTACTTCCACGAGTAGAAGCCGGCCGTCGCGTAACCGGCTTCGTCGAGCGCCTCGCTGATGAAGCGCCCGCGCAGCGGCACGGGCAAGGGCTTGCCGTTCTGGACGCGCGTCCACAGGCGGTCGTCGCACACGCCGTGCGCGCTGATGGGCAGCCCGGTCAGCATCGTCAGGTGGGCGGGCAGCGTCCACGACGTGCTCGAGATGCAGCGCTCGAAGCGCACGCCTTCGGCGGCCAACGCATCGAGTTCGGGCGTCGTCTCCCGGCCGTATCCGTACGCCGACACGTGGTCGGCGCGCAGCGTGTCGATGCTGACGAGGAGCACGTTGGGCCGCTTGCCGGACTCGGTGTCGGAGCACGCGCCTAGCAGGAGGGCAAGCGTGAGGAGGGGCTTGGCGCGGCGACTCATCTTGGGATCGGTGGCGTGGACGGGACCCACGGTAGCAAGTTGGGAACGCTCCAACTTTGGAACAGTTCGCGCTCAAGCCGACTTTGATCACTCCGAGAACCCCGCTGGCATGGAACCCATCGCCGCCAGCTCGGGCCAGACGCCGGTCGTGCGCCCCATCGTCGCGATCTCCGGCGATCTCTCGGTGTCGCTGAACGAGGGACGCGTGCTCTCGGGCGAGGTCGTGCAGACGCTCGGCGGCGACTCGGTCCTGCTCGCGATCGGCTCGGACAAGGTGGCGGCCGACACGCAGGTCGAGCTCCGTCCCGGCCAGCGCTACTTCTTCCGCGCCGAGCGCGAGGCGGGCAGGACCGTCCTGCGGGTCCTGCCCGAGGTGCGGCCGGATTCGGCGAACGCCTTGCTCGATGCCCTGCGCGTGCTCGTCGGTTCGGAGCGTCCCCTCGGATCCGTCCTGGCGGGCGTCGGTGAGGCCCTGCGGGCCGAGGCCCCTGATGTCTCCCCTGCCCGGATCGCAGACGTCGCGGAGGGCGTGCGGTCGGAGCTCGCCCGGATCGGGACCGAGGCCGGCATCGCCGCGGCAGGCACCATTGAAAAGGGGGCGGTCGAGGCTGCTCTCAGAACCCTCGTCGAGAGCCTCGGCGGGGGTGCGGGCGCCGTTCTCGAGGCGCTGCGCGCCGCGGCTGCCGCGGACGCGCCGCTGGTGAAGGTGCTCGACGTCGCCGCGGGGGACGAGACGCTGCAGCGCAGAATCGAGGCGCTCGTGCGCCCGCTCATCGACGTGGGCCGCTCCGATGTCGGCGCGCTGATGGCGCGGCTCGACGAGACCGCGTTCCGACCGGGCGCGAGCGGCGCGGCGCTGCGTACGCTACTCAAGCCCGCGCCGCTCGGCTACGAGGCGGTCCTGCTCGCGGCGGCGCACGAGAGCGGCGGCGACGACCGGTCGCGGGCGATCCGCGCACTCGCGGAGGTCATCGCGGTGCGGCTCGAGGCGCTCCACGCGTCGCCGCCCGCCGCACAGGAGATCGTGCGCATCGTCGAGCAGGGCCTCGTCGATGCGAAGCCGCTGCGTGTCCACGGGGAGGGGATCGAACAGGGTCTCGCACGGCACGTGCGCGCGTTCCAAGCGGCCGTCATCGAACGCGCGACCTCCACCGGCGCTCCCATCGCCGAGGCGCTCGCCCGACTCGAGCCGGGCGCGCTGCTCGCGGGCCGCGAGGGCGCGCTCCTGCGGGTCTTGCTCGCGCGCGGTGGGGCGCCCGAGGACGTTCGGTCGGCGGACGTGCTCGCACGCCAGGCGCTCGACGCGAGTCCCCGCGACCTGCGCGGGGCTTTGACTGCGGGTGCGCTCGAGCTCGACCCGGGGCCGGCGCGCGAGACGGTCGGCCGTGCGGTCGCGGCGCTCGACCTCGATGCGCTCTTGAACCTGGCGCGCCGCGAGTTCGGCGAGGCGACGCACGTCTCCTTCGCCGTCCCGGATGGCGCCGGCTGGACGACGGCGGACCTCTTCCATGCGCCCCACGCGGGAGGTGGAGACGACGCGGAGACCGAGGAGAGCGAGGCCCCGTTCCGCCTCACCCTCGCGGTCGATTTCTCACAGCTCGGGCCCATCCGGGCCGATCTGCTCATCAGTTCCGAGCGCCTCGCGGCACGCCTGGTCGTTCGCGATCCCCAGGTGGCGCAGGGCCTGCGCGGTCTCGCTGGCGAGCTCGAGTCGTTGCTGGCGGTCGAGGGCCGCGCGGTGCATCTCTCGATCAGCGAGTCCAATCGCTCGAGCGAGCCCGTCGCGCCGCACCCGCACGACATCGGCCTCCTGCGCGACACGCACTTGATGGACCTCTCGGGATGAGCACGCACGACCCGAACTTGCGCGCCGTCGGCCTGCGCTACGACGGAGACAGCGAAGAGGCGCCGCGCGTCGTCGCCAAGGGCCGCGGCGAGGTCGCCGAACGCATCCTCGCGATCGCGAAGGAGAACGGCGTCGCGGTGCGGCACGACCCGGACCTTATGCAGATGCTGTCGGTCGTCGAGTTGGGGGACGAGATCCCGGCGGAGATGTACGAGGCCGTCGCGCGGCTCGTGTCGTTCCTCTACCGGATGAACGAAGGGCTCGGTACTCCGCCAACAGCCTAGTGGTGTGAGTCGAAAGTTCGGCGCATTTGTCCGGCCGCTTTCGCGCGGTGGCGGCGTTGCCCCAAGACAGTATCTATCCCTGGTGTGAGTAGCACAGAGGCTACGCACAGAACCCGGCGCCTTGCCACCACACGAA
>JAAELL010000221.1 GCA_024226735.1 bacterium
ACGCGCCACGGCGTTGCGGCTCCTGCGACCAATCCCAGTATCACCGTATTGGCAGCGAAGTTGCGTCGTCGCCGCGCCTTGTGGCACGCACACGCGAACTCGGGATAAGACCGCAACTGTCTGCATCACACCACTAGTTGGCGAACACTGCACCACTCGAGGTGTGCCCAAAAAGCCTCAGTCGGGCACGAAGCGCAAGGCGTACAGATCGGCGTCCCGCAGCACGAACCGAAGCCGAACGACTTCCCCCGCCAACTCCTCGACGTCACTCCCTTGCTTCCAGGCGACGTGGCGTTCGAGCTCGTTGCCGATCTGCGGCACCGCATCGGCGAGGGCGTAGCCGGGGAGGGGCGCACCGCCGGCATCCTGCACCTCGACCCGCACGTCCCCCGCCGCCGACGTCGCGAAGTTGATCGTGAGCCGCTGCCCCTCGAAGCGCAGTGGCTTGGTCACGAGCTCGCCGCCCGCGACCCCCGCGGACACCGAAGCCAGCCCATCGATGCGCATCGAGTAGCGGTGAAGCGCGGCGCTCGGCTGGGCGTAGCTCTGGTTGACGTACAGCGACATCTCGGTGGGACTCGTCTGCACAATCCCGAGCGCGGGGTAGTTCGAACGGGAGACCCAGTTCTCCAGGCCGATCCCAGGCCGCAGGAGTGCGTCGAGGAACGTGCGGTCGTAGCGGGCCCCACCGCGCGAGGTCATGAGGACCGCGTCGGAGCAGTCCTTGTAGTAGCGCGGGTTCACTCCCAGCCGCCGCGCGTCGGCGTCGGACACGACCTGACGCCCGGGCAAGAAGCGCGCCGCGATCGCGACGTACACGTGCGGCGCGCGAAAGTACGGATGCGTCTGGTTGGTGTAGAGGTGCTCGCGCGGCGTGTTGCCAAAGCCCATCTCGACGGGGTCGGTCCAGGTGGCGAAGTCCTCGGACGTCGTGCGGCTCACCGTGCGAAAGCCCGAGTAGCCCGCGCCCGTCCACGTGCGGAAGTAGCACAAGTAGCGCTGCTCGTGCGCGGACCAGAACGACACGTTCTGCGAATCGAACACCCCGTGCCGAAAGACGGGCTCCTCGCGCAGCTTGGTCCAGCGCACGCCGTCGGCGGAGACATACCCGATCAAGCCCGAGCTCTGGGTGCCGCCGAGCGCCTTGAAGCGCCGCGCCGCCGGAACGCCGGGACGCGAGTCGAGGAACGGGCTGAAGTTGTGCGTCACCGGGGCGGCGTCCGCGAGCACGACGTTGTTCGCGCGCGTACCCTGGACCTCGAACAGCTCGAGGTGCGGTCGCTCCCAGCGCACCCCGTCCGACGATACCGCGAGGCAGGTGGTCTCGAGCGCACTCCCGTCCGCCCCCGCCTCGGGGAGCCCGCGGTAGTAGAGCAGGTACCGCGGACCGTCGTGGATCACCGTCGCGTAGCCGCAGAATGGTCCCTCCCAGGGCTGGTCGAAGCGCAGGACGGGCCCGCGATGAACGAGCTCGCCAAGCTCGAGCGACGCCCCTTCGAGCGTGCCCACCAAATGAGTATCGACGAACGGCTCGAGCCGCGAGCCGATCTCGATCGGGGCCTGCAGGACAACGAGGCACGCACTAGTGACGAACACTGTCATGCGGAGCCCCCTCTACGATTCAGAGGAAGTCGACGAAGACGGCGTCGGTGAAGTTGTTGCGATCGTCGACATCCCGGTACCAGCACTGGAAGTACCAGGTATCTCCCGCTTCCAGTGCCAGGGTATAGGGGTCCACGGCGATCGGCACCGCCGTGAGGTCCACGGAGATGCTGAAGAAGCCGGCAGGACCGGAGCTCTGCACCTGGCCATCGAAGCGTCCCAACCGCGCCCCACCGGCCAGGCAGAAGAAGCCGTCGCTCAACCCGAGCGCAGGAAGATCGAGCAGGCCCGGCCCGTCGCTCGCCAGGAAGTACCCGAAGCGGCCAGGCGGCAGGTCGCGCGCCGCGAGCGAGAACACGTTGTCGGACGCGACGTCACTGCCGGCCGCCTCGATGCGGCCTGGAACGCCAGTCGAGTTCGGCGTGTTCGAGCAGTAGCTCGAGCCCAGCACGCGACACGTCCCGACGGTCGAGGTGCTCGAAATGTCTCCTGTGATCTCGTTGACGGGGATGTAGAAGTCGAAGACGCGCGTCGCCCCGAACGTGCCGCGCACGGGTACGAACGACACCGACGTGCTCGCGAAGCTCGTTCGGGCGCGAAAGCGAAACGAAGTGACGCGCAGGCCGGGTGCGAGGGGCACCTGAGCGGCCTGAGCCGTTTGCGCGAGCGCGGTGTACAGGCCGTCTCCGTCGACGAACGTGTCGTTGATCCCGTCCGGGTCTGGGAGAAACCCCGAGAAGTACCAGGCGTAGCCGGCACCGAAGTCGTCGTTGCCGAGGAGCTCCAGTAGCGCGGGATCCCAGCTCAAGATCGCGTCGATCGCAGCGATGTCGCGCTCGGGTGGACCGTCGGACGACGCGTTCAAGTCGATCGTGACGATGTCGCCAACGACGACGCACTCGGGCACCGACAGGGTCAAGTCGACGAGCTGTGCGCTCGCAGTCGATGCGGAGAAAGCGAGCATCAGCGCCACGCACATCGCCCGTTTCCCAAATTGCTCATTGTTTCGCGTCATGCAGCCCCATCCCCTTACGTATTAATGCGAAGCACATACACAGGCCATCCCGTAATAGCACGAACTCGAGCCCTATCGCTCGAGCCGTCACGCCTCGCACCATACCACCGACCGAACCTTGGGGTTGTTCGGGTATCGGGGGCAACGACGCACGACTACACTCGCGCACCCAGGGGAGCGAGACCGGGGTTGACGCGTCGACGTTGCTAATCGTCGGCGCGCCGCGCCGTACTCGCCCGACTCGCTGCCCGCAGGCACGCGTATTCCCCGGTGACGCAGTCTGGCGCCGACCGGGAACCGAGAACTTTTTTTGACAAGGACCCCCATGCACCGAGATCACCTGCCTCCTCGCGTCCGACTTCTCCCCCGCCACCTCAGCCTCGTAGCGGTACTCGCGCTCGGACTCGCGTTCGCGAACGATGCGACGGCGCAGAACACGAACGCACTGGGCGAGAACGGTTGGTTCTCGGACGACACGCGCGCCGACGGCACGGGCACCCAGAGCGCCGGAACCAACCTCGTGAGCGACACGCTGACCGACGATCCCGAGGCCGGCGCCTCCGGCACGCCGACGCATGACGCCGACATCCTGGCGCAGATCCAGTTCGGTCCCGCAGCCGGCAGCCCCCCGAGCGGCACGGCCGCGGGCGCCGTTCACCTCACGATCGGCGCGAGCGGCTCCGGCAAGAGCCAAATCAGCCACCGCAAGACGGACGCAGCGGGGCACGCCACGGGCGCCGCCGCGTTCGGGGCCGGCATGACCGCGTCGTACTCCTGGATGGGCGATGGAACCGTCAGCGTCACCGCCTCGCTCAAGTTCGGTGTGCGCACACCGGAGTTCGGCTCGACCGGCTCCTCCCCGCGCACGGGCGAGAACGCTTGGGACAAAGTGATGATCTACGAGCCTGGCAACCTCAACGGCGGGACGTCCGACGGTCTGTGGAAGACCGAGACGATCGACTTCACGACGGGCCGCTGGTGGTTCTTCGACCGCACCGCCGGCGCAGGCACGATCGGCATGCCGCTGACGCTGTCGGACATGTCGACTTCGCCCTTCGTGTTCAGCGGCAGCAAGACGATCGCCGACGTCTACGCGCTGATCACCCACCCCGACGCGCGCATCACCAGCGCGCAGGTCGGGATCGGCTCGGGCAACGCCGGCGGCAGCGTGCACGTCAACCAGGTGGAGACGAGCTTCTACCGCCCGGGCAGCATCACGACGTTCGCCTCCCCTATCACCAAGGTGTCCGCGTTCGCGCCCAGCACGAACACGACCCCCGGCGTGTGGTACGAGAGCTTCCTCTCGTCCGCTGGAGCGGCAGGCATCGTCGATCTCACCGGCGCGGGGGGCGACCTCGAGACGAACCAGCCGATCCCGGTCGGCGCCGTGCAACTGACGACCACGACCGACAACAACGACCGCGCGAACGTCGGCGTCCTGGACCTCTACGGGCAACCGGCGGACATCTTCTCGTCCCTGCGCTTCGCCTACAGCTACCACAAGGCGACCAACGCCGGGCAGAACCTGACGGCGGCCCCCACGTTGAAACTCGCGATCTTCAACGCGCTGTGCGACGACCCGGCGAGCGCGGGGGACTGCTTCGGCCAGCTCATCTACGAGCCGTCGTGGAACCAGCCGAGCGCGCCAGGATCGAGCATCAACCCGCCGCTCGACCTGTGGCAGACCGTCGAGATCGACGGCGACAACGGACTGTTCTGGTGGACGGGCGGCTTCGGCCAGCCCAACGGCGCCGGGGGACCGCCGCTGCGCACCCTCAACGATTGGTTCACCTTCTTCTCCAGCGACTTCGGTGATGCCGACCTCTTCCGCGTCGAGATCGGAGTCGGCTCGTTCAACCAGAACCAGCTGGCGTACTTCGACGACGTCCTCATCGCCCACGGCTTCGGAGCCGGCTTCGCCAAGCGCTTCGACTTCGACATCCCCGAGACGGGCGAGCTCGCGCTGTCGGCCGCCAACTGCCAGGACGATGCGGACGGGAGCACCGGGTACCAGATCGAAGTCGAGCTGCGGATGCTGAACCTCACCGGCACCGCTTCGGGCTACGCCGCGTTCCTCGACTACGACCTGGGCGTCCTCAGCTACCGCGGTGACCTGAGCAGCTACACCGCCACACCCTTCCCGCTCAACATCTCGCCGATCCTGCAGCCGGACGACGGGCTGCTCGAGCTGGATGGCTCGCTCAACTTCATGGACCCGCCGACGTCGTCCAATGCCCTGCTGGCGACGCTCGTCTTCGACGTCCTGGTCGGTTGCGACCCCGCGACGCTGCCGATCGACTTCGAGGTCGGTGGCACGTTCCCGTCCGAGCTCAGCCTCGACGGCGTCCCGATCGATACGACCCTGACGCCGCCGGCTCCGTTCTCGCTGGACGACACGCCGCCGATCTTCCCGTCGTGCCCCGACGTCGTCCAAGCGGCGGACGCGAGCCTCGTG
Source organism: bacterium (assembly GCA_024226735.1). Lineage (GTDB taxonomy): Bacteria > Planctomycetota > UBA1135 > UBA1135 > JAAELL01. The sequence goes on from JAAELL010000221.1 coordinate 5,073, forward strand.
GACGGATGCGTCGGAGCGATCGTCAACTACGTCGACCCGGTCGCGACGGACAACTGCCCCGGCGTCCCCACGGTGGTTTGCTCGCCACCGAGCGGCTCGATGTTCCTGGTCGGAACGACACCGGTGACGTGCACGGCGACCGACGCGTGCGGCAACGCGTCGATGTGCATGTTCAACGTGACCGTGACGCCGACGAACGTCGTCTGCGTCGAGGTGGAGCTGATCGGAGTCAGCACGCCCGTCACGCGCTGCATCCGCTTCGTCGCCGACGACTGCTCGTTCGCCGACGTCAGCCTCTCGTTCATCGACCACGACGCCATGATGGGTACTCCTGTGCGGGCGATCGCCGAGATCGAGATCCCGTGCGGCGAGTACGCGAGCCTGTGTGCCAAGGACGAGCAGCACACCAAGTGGGAGACGGTCACGATGTCCCTGTCGGGCGTCAAGTACGTCACCGACACCCTCATCAGCCTGACCGGCGGCGACACCGACAATGACGGCGACGTCGACATCAACGACGTGACCTGGTTCCTGTTCCAGTTCGGCGACCTCACGGCCCCCGGCGGATGCCCGTGGAACGGCACGCGTGACGCCGACTTCAGCAACAACGGTGCGATCGGCTCCGAGGACTACACGTTCCTGACGGCCAACTGGCTCACCACCTCGACCTGCGCCTGCACGTTCCCGGCCGAGATCGAGCGCCCGCACTTCCTCCCCGCCCGCCAGCGCGCGACCTCGGCCCGAGCGAGGGCCGTCGACCTCAATCAGGACGGCTGGGTCGACTTCGCGGACGTCGAGATCTTCGAAAAGCGCCACGGGCTCCCGCACGAGCTCTCCAAGCGCATGCGCCAGTAGCGCCCCACCTACGGTCGGTCCCGGGCACGCGACAGCGGCCTGGGACCGCTGCACGGTGCTCCGACGGGCCTCAACCGGGGGCGCACGTGGACCCGATACAGTCCACGTGACGCCCCCGCGGCCGATCTGAGGGAGCTGCTCGACACCGCGTCGCTCTCCGCGGGCGTGCACGTCGGCCTCGTTTGGTCGCTCGCGTTCGCGTTCGTCGCGTTGCTCGGCTGGCTGCCGCTCGCCTGGCCCGAGTGTCCGCGGCCCGCGTACCGCGTTCCCCAGCGGGCTCACCTTCTGTTCGCGAGCGCCGCGCCGCCTGAACGCGCGGCGTACGGTGAGACGCGGCCGGCGCGGCGCTTACGTTCGCGTAAGCGCGATGTTGCGAGAACCAAACGGATACGCGGCCCGAACAGCGATGGCGGCCGCGGCGAATCCCGGGTAGCGTCCGAGAGGATCTGCAAACGCAAACGACGGAGCTGGGCCCCATGACGATTCTCGCTTCTCCTCTCCTCGCCCTCGCCGGCACGACGCTCGTCACCGGCGTCCTCGCGCACGGCCTCGACGATCCGGCGTTCACGGTCGACCTGCAGACAGTCACCGCCGGCGTCGATCCCTTGATCCGCGTCTCCGGTCCGGGCCCGCACCTGGGCTCCAACGGAGTTCCGGTTGCCGGCGGCTTCGACGTCGACGGCGACGGGTTCAACGACTTCGCGGTCGGACACTTCGTCTCGAGCCCGCTCGGGCGGAACGAGGCGGGCGAGGTGAACCTCGTCTTCGGCGACGGAACCGTCTCGATGGACGTCGACCTCGGCGTCGCGAACCCGGGGCGCGTCGTGCGCATCCTCGGCGAGGGCAACCTCGGGGCGCGCGAGGGAACGGGGAGCGAGATCTGGATGAGCGACGTCACTGGTGACGGACTCGGCGACCTGCTGATCTGCCGCCAGAACTTCAGCTTCAACCCCGGCGGTGGCAACCGCGTCGGTGCCGGCGCGCTGACGATCGTCGTCGGTGGCCCGGCCTTGCGCACGCTCGACACGATCGACCTCGCGAGTCCGCCGACCGGCGTCACGCTCTTCCACCTGTACGGCCGGCAGACGTCGGGGCGCCTCGGTATCTGGGCGCGCGCCGGAGACGTCGACGGCGACGGTACGGACGATCTCGTCGTCGCGGCGGACCAGGAGAACGTCGCAGGCGAGACGCACAGCGGCACCGTGTACGTCGTACGCGGCGGATCGCACCTGAACCAAAGCGCCGTCGTCGACCTCGCGAACTTCGGCTCGACGATCCTGGCCGGCAACCTCGCGCGCATCCTGCCGCCGGACGGCGCGAACCACTACCACTTCGGATCGACCAACCAGACTGGCGACCTCGACGGCAACGGGCGCCACGAGATCCTCGCTTCGGCCGGCCTCAACCGCGCGGGCGCGGCGCAGACCCCCGGCATTCCCGGAGCGGGCGCGACGGACGCGACGGGCGGAGCCGGGCCGAACGGCTGGGCGTTCGTGATCTGGGACGACAACTTTCCGGCCGCTCCGTGGCAGGCCGGCCTCGAGATCGATCTGCAGTCGCCCCCCGGCAGCCGGACGATCATCCGCGGCGGAACGTTCGACAACGACACGTTTGGCGAGGAGCTGCTCGGTGGTCTCGACTACGACGGCGACAACAACGCGGAGCTCTTCGTCGGCGACCTCACCGGCGGCAACGGGGCCTTCTTTCAGGGCGTCGGCTACGTGATCTACGACGCCCAGAGCGTGCGCGGCATGGATTTCGTCATCGACGACGCCGGGAGCCTCGGCATCGACGTGACCAAGATCATCGGCGCGGGCACGCTGGCGATCCTGGCGGACACGGTCGCGCAGGGCGACTTCAATGCGGACGGGTACGGCGATCTGATGATCGGCTCGCCGCTGTACGCGCCGCTCGGCCGCAGCGAAGCGGGCCTGATGCACATCCTGTTCGGCCAGCAGGGTCAGTGGCCGTCGTTGATCGAGACCGCGCCCGGCCAGTTCCCCGACCAGAGCCTGATCACGATTACCGAAGTCGTCGGCGCGCTCGGCACTAGCGGACAGGACTCGGGCGACACGCTCTGCTACAGCGCAGCGGCGGGCGACCTCGACGGCGACGGCCGCACGGACGTGATCACGAACGAGATGGAAGGCAATGGACCGGGCGCGACCGACGCCGGCAACCTGATCGTCTTGTCCGGTGAGCTCGTCTCGCCGCCGGAACCGTTCGTCGCGTTCTGCACGGGCGACGGCGCGGGCGCCGCTTGTCCGTGTGGCAACGAGAGCGCGTCCGGATCGGGCGAGGGCTGCCGCAACTCGACTGGAACGGGAAGCGCCCTGACGGCGAGCGGCTCGCCGAGCGTCGCGGCCGACGACCTGACGTTCGCGCACAGTGGCCCGCCGAACCAGTTCGGGCTGTTCTTCGTCGGCGACACCTCGCTCTCGGGCACGCCGTTCGGCGACGGCCTGCGCTGCGCGGGCGGCAACATCGTGCGCCTGTCGCTACAGCTCTCCGACGGCGCGGGCAACATGAGCTTCGGCCCCGGTCTCGGCGCGATCGGCGGCTGGGGCATGGGCGAAACGCTGCCCTTCCAAGTGTTCTACCGCGACCTCTTGAGCAGCCCGTGCAGCACCGGGTTCAACGCCTCGAACGGGATGATGGTCACCTTCGAGCCGTAGATCGAGCTGACCAGAACACTTCCGTGCCGCAAAGCGAGACCGGGCGGGGCAGCCGCGCCGCCCAGTCTCACTTTGCGAATCGATCCTACGCACCCGTACGTCTTGCTGCGCATGGCGCGAGCGTGGTTCGTGAAGGAAGCTTCGTGCGGGGAGACCGTCGCGCAACCAAGGCATTACCACATGAATCGACAAGACCCCGACGGCGGGCTGCCACGCACCTCGCGGCGGCCCTCCCGAAGACACTTCCTGGCGGGCCTCGGCGGCGCCGGACTGACGGCGACGGCTGCGCCGCTGGCGCGGGCCGCCACGCTGCCGACGACGTGGAATCTCGAGGCAGTGCAGACGAGCTACACGTTCGCGACCGGCGCCTCCCTTCCGTACTTCCGCCTGCAGGCGGTCGGCACGGGCGCGACGCGTGGGCTCCTGCCGTACTTCGAAGCGACCGAGGGCACGACGATCGACATCGCGATCGACAACCAACTGCCCGTCGCGATCCGCCCGAGCGTGGTCAGCGTGGCCGACGGCCCCGTGATCCCGGCGAACACGAGCGCCACCTTCCAGCTCGTCGTGCCGCCCGCCGGCACCTACCTCGTCGGCCCAGCGCGCGCTCCGTGGTCCTCGGGCGTTGAGTCGGCCGTGCACGCGGCCCCGCTGTCCGGCCTCGCCGCGATTCTGGTGTCGCGCCCGACCAGCGGGCTCTCCGAGCTCTGGAACGGCGGGCCGTCCTTCGACCGCGAGTTCGTGCTCGTGTACGAGGACGCCGACGACCGCCTGAACACGGCCATGGTCACGCCCGGCGCGCAGGCGCTTCCGCCCTACGAGCCCAACTTCTTCACCGTCAACGGGCTGGCTTATCCCGAGACGATCCAGGACGTGCACACGCTCGTCACCGGAGCGGTCGGCGAGCGGATCCTGATCCGCCTCGGCAACCTCGGCCGCATGCGCCAGGCGGTGCACTTCCACGGCTACCACGCCGAACCGGTCGCGCGCGACAACGTTCCCGAGCAGGCTTGGCCCGCCAAGGACACGTTCCCGCTGCCCGCCTTCGGCACGCTGGACGTTATCCTCACTCCACACCAAAGAGGCACGTACCCACTTCACCCGCACAGTCTCACGGCCGTCACCGCCGGCGGTCTCTATCCCTTCGGCCAGCTCACGCTGATGGCCATCAACTGAGGATTCAACGATGGCTGGACTCGGAAGGAACGTCGGCACCGATTTCTCGATCCGTGCGCTCATGAACGGGCGCGCGCGGATCGGCGGCAACGACCTCGTCGTGTGGTTCTTCGCGCCGAGCGGAACGGGTGCGGGGCGTGGATTCATGGACGACCGGCAGATGCCATCGACGCACATCGAGTGCATCGAGGGGCAGATGACGGTGCTGAACTTCGAGAACACGAGCGGGATGCCGCACACGGTGCACCTGCACGGGCTCGACGTCGCGCAGCGCTACGACGGCGTGCCGGTGACGTCGACGACCGTGTTTCCCGGGCAGAGCTACGAGTATCGCTTCCGCGCCCCCCACGCGGGCACCTACCACTACCACTGCCACGTCGACACCGTCCTGCACTACGCGCGGGGCATGTTCGGCACGGTCATCGTGCGCCCGCCCGACGGCTCGACCGACAAGGCCTGGGAGGGCGGACCGGAGTTCGAGGAAGAGGTCCTGTGGCAGCTCCAGACGGTCGATTCGACGTGGTTCAACGTCAACCACTCGGGTCCGCAGACCGCTCGCTTCCGGCCCGACGCCTTCCTCATCAACGGGCTCGAGAGCGCCGACGCTAGCGTCGATCCGTTCACGCGTGTCGTCGTCGCACAGGGACAGCGGGCGTACATCCGCGTCTCGAACGCCGCGTACAACTGGGGCCGCGTCTGGCTCGGCGGCCTCCCGTTCGAGGTCGTCGCGAGCGACGGCCGCCCGATGCGCAGCGTCGTGTCGACGCGCGTGCTCGATCTCGGCCCCGGCGAGCGCTACGACCTCTTGCTCAAGGTCGACCAGCCGGGAAGCCACATCGCACGGGTGGAGTACTTGGACGACTACGGACAGGGTATCCTCGGCACTGCGGAGACGATGATCGAGATCGTCTGACCGCCGCGCATGCCCAGCCCCACTCTCCTCCTCGCACTCCCACTCGCGGTAGCCATCCCCCAAAAGGCGGACTGGCTGCGCGGCGAGCCGTTGCACTACGACGCTCCGGCGACGGCTGGAACGGTCGAAAACGTGGCGCGCCGGCTGGCGAGCGGCGAGCTCGAGCTCGCGTACGACGCGGACGCGGGCTACCTGCCGGCACTGCTCGCGGCACTGGACGTCCCGACCTCGTCGCAGATGCTCGTGTTCTCCAAGACGAGCTTCCAGAACGAGCGCATCGCTCCGGCGACGCCGCGCGCGGTGTACTTCAGCGACGACGCCTACGTCGGCGCGATCCCTGGCGCCCCCCTCGTCGAGCTCACCTCGATCGATCCCCGGCACGGACCGGTCTTCTACACGCTCGAGCAAGATGCGCAGCGTCCACCGCGGCTGACGCGCAGGAGCGAGGAGTGCCTGCAGTGCCACGCCACTTCGCGCACGCGTGGCTGGCCCGGCAACCTCGTGCGATCGGTTCACCCCGACCGCGACGGGCAGCCGATCCTGCGTTCAGGCACGAAGATGGTGTCGGACGCAACGCCATTCGAGGAGCGCTGGGGCGGCTGGTACGTCAGCGGAACGCACGGCGACGCGCGCCACCGCGGCAACGCGACGGCGGACGCGGCGACCGAGCGCGTCGACCCCGAAGCCGGCGCGAACGTCGAGGACCTGACGCAATTCTTCGACACCGAACGCTACCTCGCCCCGCACAGCGACATCGTCGCGCTCATGGTGTTCGAGCACCAATCCGAGGCGCAGAACCGCATCGCGCGTGCGAGCTACGAGGTGCGTCTCGCGCTGCATCGCGAGAGCGAAAGCAACCGCATCTTCGGCGATCCTCCGGACACGCGCCGCGACTCGACGCAACGCATCCTCGAGGGCCAGGCGAACAAGCTGCTCCAGGTCCTGCTCTTCGAGCGTGCGATCGAGCTGCCGGCACCGATCCGGGGAACGTCGTCGTTCGCGCGCGAGTTCCAGGCACGCGGTGAACGCGACGCGGCCGGCCGCTCGCTGCGCGACCTCGATCTGAACCGCCGCCTGTTCCGCTACCCGTGCAGCTACCTCATCCACTCGCAGGCCTTCGACGCGCTGCCGAAGGAGCTGCTCGAGGTGGTCTACCGCGAGCTCGCGGAACGCCTCGGCGCCGACACGGGTTCCGACATGGGCTCGGACGCACCCGCCGGATGGACGGCGGCGGACAGGAGCGCCGCGCTCGCGATCGCGTCGGCAACCAAGGACGGGTTGCCCGAGAGCTGGACGAGCACGGACTGAACGTCTCGCGTTCAGCCGTCGTCGCCCGTCGCAGCGTCCTCGTCGTCTTCCACGCGCGGCTCTTCGGGAACCTCCTCGGGCAGCTTCGCCAGCACGTCGCGCGTCAGCTGCACGAACTCCCCCGTCGGCTCGAACGTCAGGTACGCGTCGAGTGTCTCGCGCGACGCGCTGAAGTCGCCCGTCAGCGCTTGCGCCTGGGCGAGCATGATGTGCACGGGTTCGGGTAGGTCGATCTCCTCGGCGCGAGCCGTGTCGACGACCCATTGCCACTCCTGCGCCGCGCGCTCGGGGTCCTCGCGCGCGAGGTACGCTTGACCGAGGAAGCGGTGCGCCTCCAGGCTCTCCCGGTCGTAGACCAGCGCTTCCTCCAGCGTCGCGATCGCTTTCTCGGTTTTGCTGGCGCCGAGCTCTTCGAGCCCGCGGCTCACCAGCTCCGCGGCGTGGTCGAGCAGGAGGTTGCGGCAGTGGCCGAGGTGCTCGTCGGCCATGCCGAGCTCGCGCGCCCGCGCGCAGTAGCGCACGGTGAGCTCGCGCTGCTTCTGGGTCATCGCCCAGATCCCCGCGTTGCGGTAGTAGCCGGCCAGGGGCTCGCGGTAATTGTCGTAGCCCTCGGCGACGAGTGCCTCGAAGACCGCGAGCGCCTCGCCCCACTCGCCGACCATCATCAGCACATCGCCGAGGAACTCGCGCGCGTCGCGGTCCTCGGGGTCGTGTTCCAGCGCCCGCCGCACGTGCTCGAGCGCGACGAGCTTGTCGCCCGAGCGCACGTGCTCCTTGCCGACTAGAAGCAACGCCTGCCCGAGTGGCCGGTCGACGAACGGCAGCCCGGGGTCCTGCTCGACCGCGCGCTCGAGCGCCGCGAGGCCCTGCTGCGCCCCGCCCGGCACGACGAGGTAGAGCACGCCGCGCGCGCGCTCGAGCGCGGGCGTTCGGCCGCAACGCTGGATGCCGTCCTGAACCTCGCGCTCGGCGGTCTCGAGGTTGCCGGCCGCGGCGTGCAGCTCCGCCGCGGTCGCCCACACGCGCGGGTCCCCGGGCGCGGCGAGGCGCGCCTGCTCGAGCGCGCGCCCCCACTCGATCGCCTCGTCTTCCAGCATCCAAAGGCGCGCCCGTAGAAGGTGCGCCTCGACTCCGAGGTCCGCGGTCGCGGCGTCGACCAAGCTGCGCGCCAGCTCGACGCGGCCCTCCTCGATCGCGTCGCGCAACGCGACGACGCGCGGATCGCCCGAACGCTCGACGCCCGCACCGGCGGGCACGGCCGCGTCGGAGGCGCCCTTCGAGCAGGCCGACACCAAGAGGGCGAAAAGGAGCAGCGTGATCTGGCGGGCTGGGTTGGACATATCGATCCTGAGTGCAGAGCCCGGTAGGATCGCAGCCGGCCGCGCTCCTGGCAAGCGCCACGCCGGAGGCGCGGCCCCTGCCCGCGCGGGTATCCTGCACGCCATGAAGTCCGTTCGCTTCGTCACCTTCGGCTGCAAGGCCAACCAGTACGACACGCAGGTCCTGCGCGAGGCGCTCCTGCGGCGCGGCCTCGCCGAGACCGATCGCGGCGCGGATCTGGTCGTCGTCAACACCTGCACGGTCACGGCCGAGGCGGGCCGCAAGGCGCGCCAGCTCATCCGGCGCGTCGTGCGCGAGCACGCGGGCACGAAGGTCGCGGTCACGGGCTGCCTGGCCGAGAGCGAGCCCGAGATCCTGCGCGAGATCGACGGCGTCGAGTGGGTGCTCGGCAACGGCGAGGCCAAGAGGCCGGTCAACTTCCTGCGCGAGCTCGGGCACGACGTCGATCCCGAGGAGCTCGGGATTCCGGCCGGAATCACCGCTTTCGCGGGCCACACGCGCGCTTTCCTCAAGATCCAGGACGGGTGCGACAAGGCGTGCGCCTTCTGCATCATCCCCGCCGTGCGCGGCAAGAGCCGCAGCCGCTCGATCCCCGAGCTCGAGGCCGAGGTCACGCGCCTCGTGCGCGCGGGGCACGTCGAGATCGTGCTGTGCGGGATCCACATCGGCCATTGGGGGCTCGACAGGGGCCAGGTGCTCGCGGACCTGATGGAGGTGCTCGCCCGGCTCGAGGTGCCCGCGCACGACGGCTCCCCGGCGGCTTTTCGCGTGCGGCTCTCATCGATCGAGGCGACCGAGGTCGACGAGCGCCTGACCGCCCTGATGGCCGCCCACCCCGGACGCATCGCTCCGCACCTGCACATGCCGATGCAGTCCGGGGACGACGCGGTGCTCGCGCGCATGAACCGCTGGTACACGGTCGAGCAATACCTCGCCGCCTGCGACCGCATCCGCGCCGCCCTCGACCGGCCGGCCTTCACGGCCGACATCCTGGTCGGGTTCCCCGGCGAGACCGAGGAGCAGTTCGAGCGCACGCTCCAGACGGCGCGCCGCGCCGGCTTCGCGCGGGTGCACGCCTTCCCCTTCTCGGCGCGCCCCGGCACGGCAGCGTGGGAGCTCGCGGGCCGCGTCCCGATCGAGGTCGTCCGCGACCGCCGCGCGCGCATCTCCGAGGCCGCCGCCGAGCTCGGCGAAGCCTTCAGACGCAGCCTCGACGGCGCCCGCGAAACGGTCGTTCTCGAGGGTTTTTCGGGTCTTTCGGGCCGTTATCAGCGCGTCAGCATTCCGCCCGAGCGCCTGCACGGGCCGCCGCCGAAGGCGATCGAGGTCGTGCTCGAAGCCCGCGTCGACGGGGACCGCACCGAGCTGCTCGGGGCGCCGCTGGAGGTGGGGGTGTGAGCGCGCGCTGGCTCGGCGTGTCCGCGCTCGTCGTGGGACTGAGCAGCTGTCGCGGCGGAACGCAGGAACCGGTCGTGGGGCCGCCCCCTGGCCCGCCCCAGGGCCCGCAAGCGCCGGCCCCCTCCACCAGCGAGGCGCTCCCCGAACCCGCGCCCGGACCCGCGCCCGGACCCGCGC
>JAAELL010000222.1 GCA_024226735.1 bacterium
CGTGGACCGCCTACGAGGCCCGGAGCGGGAACCGCCTACAAGACCCGGAGCGTGAACCGCCCACGAGACCCGGAGCGTGAACCGCCCACAAGACCCGGAGTGTGAAACGCCTACAAGACCCGGAGCGTGAACCGCCCACAAGACCCGGAGCGTGAACCGCCCACAAGACCGGAGCGTGAACCGCCCACAAGACCGGAGCGTGAACCGCCCACAAGACCCGGGGCGTGAACCGCGGTTCGCACCGAAGACCCACGAGCCAACGTGGGCGCCCCACGGCCCGGCACGACTCTCGCAGCTCCCACCGGGCGTGACGACCACAATCACCGCCAACCCCGCGCTCCCCGGACTCTTCGCGGCGCCGCCCGCACACGGCTACGAAACACGCCGCCCCGAAAAAACCGTGCTGCACGCCGTCGTTCGCGAGCAGCTCGAATCCTTCCTCTCTCGCGCCCACGAACGCGATCGCCCCGTGCCCCACTTCATCGAGCGGGAGTTCCGCGCCTACCTCGCGTGCGGGGTCCTCGCCCACGGCTTCTTGCGGCTCCACTGCGACGAATGCCGGCTCGATCGCCTCGTCCCTTTTTCGTGCAAGCGGCGGGGCTTCTGCCCCGCCTGCGGAGGCCGGCGCATGGCCGACACCGCGGCACACCTGGTGGACTGCGTCCTGCCTGAAGTGCCGGTCCGCCAATGGGTCCTCACGCTGCCCTACCCGCTTCGCTACCGCTGCGCCTATGACGCGACGCTCACCAGCCAGGTGCTCCGCGCCTTCCTCCGCGCGCTCTTCGCCGGGCTGCGCCGGCGCGCGCGACACCGCTGGAAGACAGCGCATAGCCAGTGCGGCGCCGTCACCTTCATCCAGCGCTTCGGCTCGGCGCTCAACCTGAACCTCCACTTCCACACCCTGGCGCTCGATGGGGTCTACACCGGGGGCTTCGATACGGCGATGCGTTTCCTTCCACTTCCGGCACCCAGTGGCGACGAAATTTCCAGCGTGCTCGCCGGCACGGCGCGCCGCCTCGCACGGCTGCTCGCATCGCGAGCAGAGGGCGACGACGACACCCTTGCCCGAGACGAGCCTCTGCTGGCCACGCTCGCTGCGGCTTCGCTGCGCACCCGCGTCGCAACGGGCCAGCGCGCCGGCGAGCGCTGGCAACGGCTCGGCGACCCCGTCGAGCCCCAGATCGCGAGCGCGGACCCCGAAGCGTCACCGCGGGTCCCGCAGCACGACGGCATGAGCCTTCACGCCGACGTCGCCGTTCCCGCACGCGACCGCCGCCGGCTCGAACGGCTCTGCCGCTACGTCGCGCGGCCTCCACTCGCGCACGGGCGCCTCGAAGTTAAGCCCGATACTCGACTCGCCCTGCGCCTCAAAACCCGGTGGCGCGACGGCACGACGCACATCCTGATGGAGCGCCACGAACTGCTGGAGCGGCTCACCCCCCTCGTCCCACCGCCCCGGGCCCACCAGGTTCGCTACCACGGCGTGCTCGCCCCCTGCGCCAGCGCCCGCGCGCGCATCGTGCCCGGGCCGCGGCCGGCACCGGAACCCGCCGGACCCCAGGCCGCCGAGCCAATCTTCGCGGCGAGCCTGGAGCCGGAGGAAATGGCCCATGGGGGCCAGAAGGCCAGCAGCCACACTAACGAAACGGGCTCCGGTGATTTCGATTCCGCCACGCGAGCACCGACATCGGCTAGCGATCCGTGGGCCGCGCGCCGCGCCCGCGAGGCCCAGCGGGCTACCCACCGCCGCAGGCTCCCGTGGGCCGAGCTTCTCCAGCGGGTCTTCGAAGTCGATGCGCTGCGCTGTCCCCGTTGTGGCGCACGCATGCGCGTGGTCTCGGCCATCGAAGACCCCGCCGTGGCCCGCAAGATCCTCGCCTGCCTCGATCTGCCCGCGCGAGCACCGCCGCTAGAACCCGCCTCGGGCGAGCCGCTAGGGTCCGCGCACGGTTCCGAAGTCTGGGCCGAGCACCCGCCGTGGACGTTCGATCAGACCCCGCCCGACGGCGACGACCCGGCATAGCCCCGACCCACACCGAAAACACCGGGCTGCCGCGGCCACACGCAAGAACCCCAACGCGATCTCAACCCCACGAGCCACCCCTGCACCCGCAGTCCGGCGGCACCCGGCCGAATTTCGGTCACCGGACCCGCCGCCAGCCCCGCCGACCCGTTGAAATCGCCCCGTACCGGGGCCTCTTCCCCTCGCCCCCTCTATTTGACAGAATGCCTACTTATCGGACCCAAGGAAAACGCAGCTTGAACTTCCTATCTGCCTTCCAGCCCCCGATCGTTGAGGATCCGCGACGCCCAGCGCGGATCATGAGCGAACGAACTCATCCACGTTCTTCTCGCGCGCGTCGTTGACGAGTCGGTTGCACCCGCTGAACCGCCGGCCGGGTTCGATCCGCACGTGAGTGAAATGCTCGGCCGTGAGCCTCGGTGGCGAAGATGCTTTTCCTACTATGCCCCCGAAGCGTATGATATGTTCCCGGCCGTTCGATGGAGGCGCCGTGGCGTCGCAGTTGCCGGAAACTTGGAGCTACCGATGACTCGCACACGCGTAGCCGCGGCCGCAATCGTGATCCTGGCGGTTC
>JAAELL010000223.1 GCA_024226735.1 bacterium
CAGGATGCGCGGCGTCTGCGAGATACCGCCGGAGTTCTCGTCGACGAGGAAGTACCGGCCCGTTTCCGGGTCCACCAGCGCCTCACCCGGGTCGCTCGGGCTCGGGTCGTCGGCCGAGCCGGAGCTTCCGCCGCAGCCTACGGCGAGGAGCAGGCCACAGAGGAGGGGGAACCCACTAAGGAGCGGGGACTCGCTTCGACCGCTGCGGGTCGTCGGCTTTTGGGACGCTTGCATAGAGACTTCCTTCAGAGCGGGAAGTGCGGGGCGGTGGGACGGAACGTTGGACGGACGCAAACTTCGTTCCATACGGTGGATGGGGGAATCCGGGGCCCAGGAGGGGGGGGCGTCGCGGCGTCGGCGTGCGAATTCGCTCGCAAGCCCCAAGTCGCAAGTGCGCCAACTCACCGGAACTGACTGGTTTCCGTGTTGCAGAGTATCCGCTCGGGTCGTTCGAAGCGACGGCTGGCCCGGATGTTACGTACGGGCGTCCCGGCCAGCGGGCCCTCGCCACGACGCGCCCCACCTCAAGTGAGCGCACTGCAGTGGTTTGAGACACTTCGGGCGCCGGGGTGCAACACCCGAGCCAGCCAGTTCGGTAGGCTCCGCCGGATCGACCGATGCGACGCCCGAAACGTATTCTCCGCAAGCTGGCCATCTCCCTCGTCACCCTGGCCGCGCTCCTCCTCATTGCAGAGCTCGGCCTGCGGGCGGCGGGCTATGCGACTTCCCCCGCCAGCTACTTCGACTCGGACATCGGCTACCGCTTCCAGCCGAACCAGACGCGGACGATGTTCGGCAAGGACCGCGTCGAGCTCGCCACGGTCGTCCTCAACGGCCTCGGGCTGCGCGGACCGGAGCCCGCGGGCACGCTCGAGCCCGGCGCCAAGCGCATCGTCTGTCTCGGTGATTCCTTCACGTTCGGATGGGCGGTCGGGGACGAGGAGACCTTTCCCGCCTACCTGCGCGCGCGCATCGCGGCCGAGCTCGGTCCGGGGTCGGCCGAGGTCCTCAACTTCGGGACGCCCGGACACAACACCGAGAACGAGCTCGCCGTCTACGAGAAGCTCGTCCGGCCTCTCGAGCCCGACGTCGTCGTTCTCGGCTTCTATCTCAACGACCTCGAGCCGCCCTTCGCGACGGTCCCCAATACGGACACGTGGCTCTACAGCGCCTTCGGTCGCACCGCGTTGCTCGAGGCCTTTCACAAGCTCCTCGGGCCGCGCACGTCGCTCTTCCGGGTCGACCAGACCACCGAGCGCAAGGCGTACGTGCGGGCCTTCACCCAGAACCGGATGGCGATCTACCGCGACCCGCGCGGCGAGCTAGGCACTCCGTACCTCGCGGCCTGCAAGGATGCGCTCGGGCGGCTGATCGAGGCGGTGCGCGCCGACGACGCCCGCCTGCTCCTCGTCGCGTTCCCCGGCCGCTTTCAGGTCGACCCCCTGCGCACCGCGCGGGGCGAGGGCAAGGACGAGGCACAGCTCGAGAGCGAGCTGTGTCCGGTCCAGCGCGAGGTCGAAACGATCGCGCGTGAGAACGAGGTGCCGTTCCTCGATCTGCTCGGGCCGTTCGTCGACAGCGCCGTGCATCCGTACCACCCCGTCGACAACGGACACCCGAGCCCGGAAGGCAACGCGCTCTCCGCCGAGGCTGTCTTCGAGGCCCTGCGCGGCGAGGGATGGCTCTGAAGCGAGCCTTCGTGGTGTCGTGGATCGCGGCGGCGTGCATCGCCGCGGCGCTCGCGCTCGCGGGCGCTCGCCCGGGCAGCATCGACGACGCGTTCATCTTGCTCGTCTACGTGCGGCGCTTCGCTGGCGGCGGTGGCCTCCGGTACAACGTCGAGGACGCCCCCGTCGACGGATTCACGAGCCTGCTCGACTTGCTGTTGAAGGCGGCCGTGTATCCGCTCACCGGTGGTGACGGCGTGCGTGCGGCGTGGATCGTCTCGACCGTTCTCTATTTCGCGGTCGTCGGCGCGGGCGCCGCGCTCGCGGTGCGCGTCCTGCGCGGACGAGGGTGGGCACCTGTCGCGGGGCTCGCGCTCGCGCTGTGTCCGGGGCTGGCATACGGCACCTCGTTCCTGCTCGACACGCCGCTGTACGGTCTCACCATCGTGGTCGCCGTCCTCGCGCTCGTCTACCGCGCGCGTCCGGGAGTGCTCGGCGGCCTCGCGGCATTCGCTCTCGTTCTCGCGCGCCCCGAGGGCTGGCTGCTCGCGCCGCTCCTGCTCGGCGCGGCGCTGTGGCTGGGGGGGCGCGAAGGCTGGCGGTCGCCCGCCGTGTTCCTCGGGCTGGCGGCGGCCTTCTGCGTCTGGCGCGTTCAGACCTTCGGACACGTGCTGCCCAACACGTACTTCGCGAAGACGTCCTCGCACAGGTGGAACGAGGTTCGCGATGGGCTCGCCTACCTCGATGCCTTCACGCGCGGCGTGGGAGCGGAGCGGCCCCTCGGCCAGAGCCTCGTCGGCGGGACGCTGCTCCTGCAGGTCGTGATCGGCCCGCTCTTGGCATGGGGGGGAGCGTGGAGCGATCCGCGCTCGCGCGCGCGCTACCTCGCACTCTCGGTGGTGGCGCTGTGCGTGCTCGCCGGCGTCGTCGGCTCGGGGGGCGACGCCTACCCGGGCGCGCGCTTCCTCGTACCCCCGTTCCTGTTGGGGCTGGCGGCCGCGACCGAGGCCGCGGCGGGCATCACGAGTCGCGAGCGCATGATCCCGCGCGCCGTGCTGGCGGTCGTCGCCTTCGGCGGCCTCGCGCTCGTCCTTCCGCGTGCCGGGCAAAAGCTGCGCTCGGTCGTAGCGGCTCCTCCGGGCGACGCCGACTTCGCGTGCTCGCGCACGATCGCCGAGCGCATCGCGAGCGTCGTCCCCGGGGCGCGTCTCGCGCAGCACGACTTCCAGCGCTTCAAGTACTTCGCGGACGACACGTACGTGATGGACACCACCGGTCTCAACCACGCACGGATCGCGCACGAGCCTGAGGCCGGGCGTGTGCGTTTCGGACGCGACGGCATCCTGCACGCGGTTCGGGACCGCTACGAGATCATCCACGTCGACTACCTGTGGTCACGCCCCGATGCGATGGCCCACTTCGGGATCCGAGAGATCTTCGGAGACGCTCGCGTCGCGGCGCGCTTCCACGGCGCTCCGCTCGTGCGCGAGGAGGTCGGGAGCGCGATGCAGGGAGAGTACGTGCCGGCGACGCTGGAGGACGCGTGCGGGCCCGGCAACTTCAACTTGTTCGTGCGCTCCGATCTCGCGCCCGCGTTCCGCGCGGCCGCGTTTCTCGTCGGCCAGTAGGCTCGTCGGCCGGCAGTCGCGTCAGCGCGCCGCCTCGACCGCCGTCTCCGCTTGGTCGACGATCGCCTTCACGCCGGGGTCGCGCTCGTAACGCGAGCTGAGCCGCAGCTCGCGCGCCCGGTTGAGCATCCCGAGGGCGTCGGTGACCTTTCCGAGCTGCAGGTAGGACATCGCCATCAGCGCGAAGTCGACCGGGTGCCCATCCTGCTCGTCGTCCGCGTACTTGGCGCGTAGCTGCGCCGCCGTCCCGATCGAGAACAGCGCCTCCTGGGGCTGGCCGAGCCGCAGGCGCAGCGTCGCCTGGAGCCGGAACAGATCGGCGCGCTCGGGCTCGGCGCCGAGCAGCACCTCCAGGCCGTTGCGGGCGACGCGGAGCTCGTCGGTGCTCGTCTCCTTGTTCGTCACGGTGGTGCGCACGAGGCGCTCGAGCTGGGTCGCGAAGGGGTCCTCGACCTCGGCGCCGACGGCCCGCTTCTGGATCGCGATCGCTTCGACGACGTGGGGGATCGCCTGCGCCGAACGGCCGGTGAGCTCCAGCGTCTCGCCGAGCCGGGACAGCTTGCGCGCCAGGTCGAGCGCGTTCGGACCGAGGACTTCGCGCGCGATCTCGATCCACTCGACGAGCAGGGTTTCCGACTCGGCCGGGTCGTCGCCGCTGCGGGCGACGATCGCTTCGAGCGCGGCGAGACCGTTCAGGAAGTCCGCGCGCTTGGGCAGGCCGCTCGTGCGCCACGCTTCGAGGCCGGCACGCAGCTGTCCCTTGGCCTGGCCACGGCTGAGGAACGTCGACATCCAGATGCCGTTGCGGATCTGCTCGCGGGCGATCAAGGCGTTCGAGGGAGAAGCGGTCCGATAGAACGCGACGAGCTCCGCCGCGACGATGGTCGCGCCGAAAATGTTGCCGTCGAGCGTCTGCACGTCGCGCAGCTCGACGAGCTCGCGCGAGATCCGCGCCTTCTCGTTCGGCGTCGTGCGCTCGCGAATCTCGACCGATTGGCGCAGCAGGCGAGCGGCCTCCGAGTAGTTCTCATCCGCCCGCAGGAGACCAGCCAGTTCCGAACGCGCGTCGCAGAGCAGCGGTCCCGGCTGGCCCGGCAGCGCGGACTCGATGGCGAGCGCATTGCGCAAGCGCAGGACCGCTTCCTCGGCGCGGTCCAGATCGCCGAGCAAGAGGCCGATCTGCCCCTCGAGGACGGCCGCGTGCAGGCTGCCCACTCCGTACGTGTCCTGGGACAGTCTGAGGGCGGCTTCGTAGAACGGCAGGGCGTCGTCCAGGGAGCCCGAGCGGTGCAGCTGGCGCGCGTGCTCGCCGAGCACGACGGCGACCGTCGCGTGGTCCTCGCCCAGCGCCTCGCGCGCGCGTCCGAGGAGGCCGTCGACGCTCCAGTCGATCTCGCCGGCCAGGTTCGGATCGCTCGAGGCGATCAGGTCGCGGAAGAACTCGCTCGCGCGGCGGAACCCGTTGGCCTCGTCGCGCGCCCGCAGGAACCCGAAGACGGCGACGCTGATCCCGACCAGGAGCGCCGTGGTCACCCCGCTCGCTGCCAGCACCGCGATGCGGTTGCGGCGGATGAACTTGGCGGCTCTGTAGCGCCGGCTCGGCGGCCGGGCGTCGATCGCCTCGTGTGCGAGGTGGCGCCGCAGATCGCCGGCGAGGGCGTCGGCGCTCGCGTAGCGGCGGCTCGGATCCTTGTCGAGCGCCTTCATCACGATCCAGTCGAGATCGCCGCGCAGAAGGCTCGACCACGCGTCCTTGTCGAGGCTGCGCGCGAGCGCCGCGTCGGGGCGCGTGCCGTCGGCGACGACGACCGACGGGGCCGGTGGGTCGACCTGGCTGAGGATGCGCTGCAGCTCGGCCAGGCCGACCTCGCGCAGCCTCTTCGAGTCGAAGGGCGGAGTCCCGGTGAGCAGCTCGTAGAGCAGTGCTCCGAGCGAGTACACGTCACTGCGCGTGTCGATGCTGCGCCCGTCCGGGCTCGCCTGCTCGGGGCTCATGTAGACCGGCGTGCCGAGGAACTGTCCGCGCTCGGTCGACAGCGTATGGTCGGTGAGGCGCTCGTGTGTCGCCTTGGCGATGCCGAAGTCGATGATCTTCGACAGCGGGACGTTCCCGTGCATCGCGACGAGGACGTTCGACGGCTTGAGGTCGCGGTGGATCAGCCCCTTCTCGTGCGCGTGCTGGACACCGCGGCACACGCCCAGGAACAGCTCGATTCGCTCGCGCAGCGTCAGCTCGCCCGCGTCGCAGAACTTCTCGATCGAGATCCCGCGCACGAGCTCCATGACGAAGTACGGTCGACCCGTCTCGGTCGCGCCGGCATCGAGCACCTTGGCCACGTTCGGGTGGTCGGTCAGCGCGAGCGCTTGACGCTCCGCTTCGAACCGCGCGATCACGCGCCGCGTGTCCATGCCGAGCTTGATGATCTTCAGCGCGACCTCGCGCCGCACCGGCTCGCGCTGCTCGGCCAGGTACACCGCGCCGAAGCCACCCTCGCCAATCAGGCGCAGGATGCGGTAGGGCCCGATCATCGTGCCCGGAGCTTCCGCCGCGAAGTCCGGGCGCGTGACGACCGGCTCGAGGAAGTCGGACGGATCCTCGTGGGCGGCCAGAAGCGCTCGGACGCGCGCGCGCTGCGCCGGATCGTCCGTCGCCTGCAGGAGGAAGGCCTCGCTGTCGTCGGCCGCGAGGGCCGCGTGGAAGAGCGCTTCGGAATCCATGGAGCTCCTCTATCTCATGCGCTCTGGAGCCCGCATGTCCCTCCCGTTCTCCGAAAAAACGTACGACCTTGCTACGCTCCGCGCATGACGCTCCAGATCCACCGCCACGGGCAGTCGCGGGAGGCCGACTTCGAGAAGCTCAACTGCGGACCCGGATGTCACTGCGTCGCGTGGTGGGTCCCGACCTGGGACGGCTGGGGGGCGCGCACCGAGGAGCAGAACTCGGCCCTGCGCCAGAAGCTCTACGACCGCGGCGAGTACGACGGCTACCTCGCCTACGACGGAGACGAGCCGGTCGGCTGGTGTCAGGTCGGCGCGCGCGACCGCCTGGAGAAGCTGCGCGAGCAGTTCGAGCTGGCGCCCGACCCGCACACGTGGGCGATCACGTGCTTCTACGTGCGCGAGTCGTCGCGGCGCTCGGGCGTGGCGCGCACCCTACTCTGGCGCATCCTCGACGACCTGCCCGAACAGGGCGCGCGCCGCGTCGAAGCGTTTCCCAAACGTGGGCATTCGGTCGGCGAGATGTGGAATGGTCCCGAAGCGCTCTTCATCGAGCACGGGTTTCAGGTCGTGCGGGAGGATGCGCTGCGACCGGTGTTGGCGCTCGAGCTGTAGGTACTGCACCTACCGAATCACGTACCAGCTCATCCCGCCCGCGGGCACGCGCACCTCGACGTCGATCGTGTAGTCCCGCGCCAGCGTGTACCGGCGCTGCTTCCCCTCGGCGCCCTCGACCGTCGCGACCTCGTCCAACCCGGTGTAGTACAAGTTGACCCGCAGCGTCCGCGCGACGTCTTCCTCGAGCGGATTGTAGACCACGAGCATGCCCTTTTCGTCGAGCTCCGGCCCCACATGGAGCATCCAATCGACGTCGCGTCCGTCCGCCCTTCGCCCGTGGATCACGTCCGATTCGAGGATGCCGCGATGCTGCTTGAACCAGTCGACCCAGCCGCGCACGAGCTCGCGCGTGGCGTCCGTGTCGTAGAGGCGTGGACCGCGGTAGCACGCCTGGACGCCGAGCCCGAGGTTGCTCGCCATCATCCTGTCGTAGTGGGGGCGATGCTCGTCGAGCGGTTCGATCGTCGCCGCCGCGCCGCCGCCGTGGTACTGGGAGAGCGGCACGAACATCCAGCCCATGCTCGGCGTCTTGTGCCACGTTCCGTCGTAGATGTTCTGGCGCGTGTGGATCACTTGCTGCGCGCGTGGAAGGGACCAGTTCACTTCGCGGTAGCCCATGCCGCACTTGTTCGAACCGACGAGGAAGTAGTAGTCGGGGGTGTTCAGGTATATGCCTTGGCCGCGGCACCACGCGTAGAAGTCGGCTGCGATCCTCCACTGGACCCAGCGCGAGTCGTCCTCGCCCTTCTGCAGGGGCGGGCGGGGCGTGACGTCGACGTCGCCGGGGTAGGGGCCGTCGTGCTCGAGCAGGTCGAAACCGGTCTTCGCGAAGAACGCGTACAGCTTCGCGAAGTAGCGCTGGCCCCACTCGCTCGCGAGCGCGGGGCAGCTGCCGTGCGTCGGCCGCTGGCCGGCGGGGCTGACGATGTCGTTGCCGCCGCCGATGCTGCGCGACGACAGCAGGGAATAGCCGCCCAGCTCGACGCCCTTGGCGTCCGCGTAGTCGGCGAGCTCTCTCCAGGCCTCGATCGCGTCCTCGTCCTCGGTCTCGATGTCGAACCCGCTGCCGAACGACAAGATGATCATCTCGAAGCCGACCTCGGCCGCCTGATCGATCGCGCGCACGACATCCTCGCGCCGCGCCGTTCGCAGGTGGTGCATGATCGGGTTTTCGGTGACCCACGGTGCGATCGTGCGGTACATGCGGCGCAGCGCGAGCCCGCGGCGTTCGCGGTCGGTGCTGTCGTAGGCGAGCTCGAAGACGCGGAAGCTGTCGAAGCTCGTCCGTGGGGCGACGTCTTGCGCCGGACCGTACGTCGGCTCGACGACGAGCAGGCACGGCTGCTGGCGCGCCCAGTTGACCTGCGTCGTGTAGAGTGGGTCGGTCCGCCAGTGCACCGCGTGTCGGTTGGCGTTGGGGTGGTTGAAGCCGCCGAAGGCGAAGTCGGTCTCGACGTGCAGGTCGTGCGGCGCGGGGAGCGCGACACCCTCCCGCGACTCGACCCAGTTCGCGTGCTCGACGACGGCGAGCTCTTCGACCGTCATGCGATCGACGGTCAGGAACTCGGCGCCGTCGTTGTGCACGGTGATCCACTTCGAAAAGACCGGGAGGCCCGCGTAGAGCTCGTAGTGAACGACGACGCGTAGCTGGCGCTGGCCCTCGAGCCGCTCGCGCGCCCGGTCGAGATCGATCGCACCGTACGCCGCGACCGAACGCACGCTCGTGCGCACGAGCTCGCCGGGGGAGGCGTGGTCCTCTCCGCCGCCGCGCACGTCGAGCTTGCCGACGCGCAGGGCGAGCGGATCGCCGAGCGGCTCGGTGACGCCGACGTGGCCGTAGTTCGCCCAGGCGTCGCCCGCACGGCGTGCATCCAAGGACACGCGTCTCTCGTGCACGCGCAGCCGCAGCGTCCACGGGCGCGACGTGTCGAGCGGCATGCGCCCGGCGAGCTTCGGACGCTCGCGCTCTCCGTCCCATAGGCCCAAGCCGTCGTCTTGCGGCCGGAGATGGAGCTTGATGACGCGCTCTTGGAACACGAGTGCGAGACCCGGGCCCCAGCTCGCGCTGTCGTCGGTGCCGACGTCGAACGTCGCCTCGACGAGTGTGCAGCCGGGGGGCAGGTCCCGTTCGGCGTAGACCGAGGTGTTGGCGGGCGTGTAGATCTCGCCGGTCTTGCCCTCGTTCGTGAAGGAGCTGCGCGGGTGGGCATCGGAGGCGTGTATGCGCCACTCGGTGCCGAGTACCGTCAAGTCGTCGTGCAGAAGACGCTCGCGCCCGAGGTCGCTCGCGGGAACGACGGCGCCGGCGGCGAGTGCCGTGAGGCGGCCCGCGTCGACCGCGGGCGGCGCGTACTCCATGCGCAGATGGATGCCCTTCGGCGGCCACGTGGCGCCGGGAGCGTGGTGGCGAACACGCTTCCACGAGACGCGCTCGCTCGGGTCAAGCACGTTCCAGTCGACTAGCTCCATCGCGGTTGGGTCCACCTCGAGCGCATCGAGCCACTCGCGCGTCAGGTAGGCGTGGTTCGGTTGACCGACGAGGCCACCGACGTCGTACGGTACGCCGTTAACGGTCAACCGCGCTTCGGGTCGGACCGAGCGGAGCAGCGAGGCGCCCGTCACGAGATTGTCGAACGCGACGCACGCCCCGTTGGGCGTGAGCCGCCACACGCGCCGGACGAGCCCGTTCGACAGGGCGATCTCGTCGCCCTTCTCGTCGACCGTGACCTCGTACGCGCTCGCGTCGATCAGCCAGTCGGCCGGCGTCTGAGCTGGAGCGGTGGCGGAGAGCAGGAGCCAGGTGATGAGTGCGCGCACGGATCAGTACCCGATGAGGACACCGAAGTGGATGCCCTCTTCCAGCGTCTGGTCCGAGTCGTCCTCCACGTCGATCTCGAGCCGGCGGTAGCCGAGGAAGGCCGTAGCGAACGTCGAGACGTCGAACTCGAAGCGCACGGACCCGTCGAGCAGCCCCTCGCCTTCGCCGAAGCTCGACACGTCCGGCGCGAGGGTCAGCTCCGCGGCGACGCGCGAGGGGAACGCGGTTGAGAGCTCGTACGCGGCGAGGCCGCGCAGCGCGAGCGCGCCGCCCGTCGCATCGTCGTCGAGCTCGACCTTGTACCCGTAGAAGCTGATGCCGACGCCGAGGTGCAGCGGCAGCTCGGTCGACGCGCGGCCCATGCGCAGGAGCGTGACGTTGCCGGCGTAGTCGTCGTCGTCGCTGCCGAAGAGCTCGAACGTCATCCAGCCCGACTGACGCAGTCGCGCGCCGGTGGTGAGCCAGGCCGCGTCGGTGCTCAGGGCGAGACCCAGCCGCGCGCGCGGCTCCTCCTCGGACGGCGGCGGGTCCTGGAGATCGACCGGGGCATTGTCCTGGAGCGCGGGCGGGACGGCGCAGGAAGAGAGAGCCAGGCCGGCGAGGAGTACAGGCAGGCGTGCGGAGAGCTGGGGCATGGCCCGGATGCTAACGCCGGTACCCACCCAGTGCACTCCGCGTCAGTCGTCCACCATCTCGACGTACAGCCACGCGCGTGCGTAGGACCAATGGCGCTCGGCCGTGGCGCGCGAGATGCCCAGGATCTTGGCTGCCTCCGGGATCGTCAGCCCGGTGAAGAAGCGCAGCTTGACGAGCCGGGCCTTCTGCTCGTCCTCGCGCGCGAGCTTGGTGAGCGCGTCGTCGAGCGCCAAGAGGTCGGCGTTGTCGGAGAACGTCGCCAGCTCGAGCTCCTCGAGGTCGCGCCGCCGATGCCCGCCGCCGCCGCGCAGGCTCTGGCGCTTGCGCGCGCGCTCGACGAGGATGCGGCGCATCGCCTCGGCGGCGGCCCCGAAGAAGTGGCCGCGGCCGGACCAGCTCGGTGACTCGCTGCCGACGAGCCGCAGGTAGGCCTCGTGCACGAGCGCGGTCGCCTGCAAGGTCTGGCCCGCCGGTTCGTTGTCCAGGCGACTCGACGCGAGCCGCCGCAGCTCCTGATAGACGACGACGAGCAGCTCGTCGGTCGCGTTCTCGTCGCCGCGTTCGAGCGCGGAGAGGATCCGCGTCACGTCCTCGGTGCGGGGTCTCTGGAAGGTCGGTGTCTCCATGGGACGGGCGTCACCGCCGCCGGCGGTCAACGCTCTGATTGTACTTCGAGCGCTGCCACGACCCGGTCCGTGACCCAAGCTGCGACAACCCGGTTCGCGAGCCCGTTCGGGTGCGAGTCGAAGGGGTTGACCCACAGCTGACCCAGGGAGCCGTGATTGGGGAAGGCGTCGAGCACGTGGTGGCAGTCGACGCCGATCTCGGCGCAGTCGGCGATGAACGCGCGGTCGACGTAGGCGTAGGGGTTCTTATCCGGGTGCGTCAAGAACGGGTAGCAGAGCGTGAAGAACTCGATCTCGTTCGCCGTGCACGCGGCGGCCATCGCGGCGGTCGCAGTGCGGACCCGCTCGCGTCCGGCGCTCTGGAACTGGTCGAGCTCGGTGGCGATGTAGCCGGGGTTCGCGAACAGGCCCATCCGACGCAGGCGGTCCTTCACGCGCACGCCGACGAACTGCAAGAGCGTCGAGCGCAGCGGGAACGCGCCGAGATCGTCGATCGTCGCGTCGGGGGCGATGGGGACACGCTTCTCCGAGGGCGCGACGTCGTTGGCGAAGAACGTGTAGATCACGACCGCCGGCTCCAGGGCGAGCACCTTGTGCTCGAGCTGCGCGAGCACGTTCGGCGCGTTGTAGCCCGGTACGCCAAAGTCGAGCACGGCGACGTCGTGGCCGGCCTTGGTGAGCTCCGCCTCGAGGCACGCGGCGAGGGTGTCTTCGTACGGGACACCGGTGCCGAACGTGAACGAGTCGCCGATCATCGCGACGCGCACCTTGTCGGAGCGCGGCGGCACGAGCTCGGGGCCGCGGAAGCCATCGGCGTTGATGTGGAGGTCGACGCCCTTGTAGAGCGTGTCGAAGCTCGGGCGCAGCTCCGCGTGTACGCCCTCGAAAGTGCCCGTGCGGTAGGGGGTGATTCCGCTCGCGGGGAAGACGCGCCGCAGGGCAATCTCGAAGCCGACGCAAGCGATCAGAATCGGGGCGAGGAGAAGCGCGAGACGAATGAGCCAGATGCGGCGGATGCGGAGAGCCATCGCGGCGGATTCTACGCAGCCGAGAGCTCCGAATCGACCGAGATCGACCGCGGGCGCCAGGGCTCGTCGGCCCCGGCGCCCGCGCGTGCATTACCGCGTCTGCGGTGCTCCCTACTGGAAGTCGACCTCGACGCCGCGGGTGAAGTTGGAGGTCCCGCCATCCCGGAACCAGGCTTGGAAGTACCAGGTCTCGCCGGACACGATCGCCGTGGGTGGCGTCGTGGGGATGTTCTGCGTGTCGACCGTGATGCCGAATGTGCCGGACGAGCCCGTGTTCTGGACCTGGCCGTTGAAGCGCGCGATCCCCGTTCCGAGGCAGATGCGGCCGGCGCTGCCGGGCGGGGTGAATCCGCCCTGGGCAACCTGACTGGTCAGGAAGAAGCCGAACTGGTTCATGGGCATCTGGCTCGCCTCGAGCGAGATGTCCATGTTGACGGCGTGCGACGAGCCGAGGACGCGCATCTCTCCGGGCATCCCCGTCGAGTTGTTGACCGGCACGCAGAACGGGTCACCGAGCAACGCGGTCGACTCGGGCAGGTTCGCATTCTCCGACCCCGGGTTGCCGGGCAGCGCGAGGTGGAAGCGATCCATCATGAAGCCATGCGAACGCGCCGAGAACTCGAGCGTGTGGACGCCGGCGCCGAGCGACCAGCTCGCGTCGGGTTGGCCCGTGATGTCGAACTGCGTCTCCCAGTTCCAGGTCGCGACTGTGCCCGGTCCGTTCGAGAACGTCTTGAACCAAGTCCCGCCGTCCATGCGCGTCCAAACGTCGTTCTCTTCGGTGTCGTCCGGGTCGTCGTGGCGGTTGCGGATGCGCAGGCGGTACGTGCCCGGCTGGAAGATCTCGATCTGGTAGGCCAAGACGCCCTGGCCCGGCGTGCTGAACAAGTCGACCCCTTCCCAGCGGTAGAGGGACTGGAACGTGTAGCCGGAAGGGGTCGTGGTTCCGACCCAATCGCCCGTTGCGTCGGTCGATTCGATCTGAACGACGACGAGGCCACCGCTCTCCTGGAAGACGCCGCCGTCGGCCGCCGCGAACGGGGCGGCGGCGAGCGACGCGGTGAGAGCCAATGCGAAGAGGCGCAGCGACCGCGTTTCGGTGTACATGGGGAATCCCCTCTTGTTGTGTCGGGAGTGCATTCGTGCATCGCGTTGAGTGCGCGATCCAAAACTGGAGAGAAGCTCCGCCGCCGCGGGATCACGGACATACGAGCGGAGCGGGCCAGAAAGGATACCCGCTCCGCGTGTGGCAGTGGCGCCCGGCTTGTCTCCAGGGGGCGCCTTGGAGGGCTCTTGGGCGCCCTGGCCTACTGGAATCGAACCTCGACCGCGTGGGTGAAGTTGGAGGTCAGCGTGGGGTCATAGTCCCGGAACCAGCCCTGGAAGTTCCAGGTTTCGCCGGCTACGATCGGGCGCGGTGGGTTCGTCGGGATGTTCGCCGTGTCGACGACGAGATCGAACTCGCCGGTCGAGCCCGTGAACAGGATGCTCTGAGTGAAGCGCGCCTCCTGGTTGCCGAGGCAGAGATTGCCCGAGCTGCCCGGAGGAGTGCTGGCCCCCGACTGGGTTCGGCTGGCCAGGAAATAACCGAACTGGTTCGCCGGCATTTCGATCGCGCGCAGCCTCAGGTCCTGCTTGTCGGCGAACGCGCTGCCCCAGGCCTGAATGTCGCCGCCGACGCCCGACGAATTGACCGCTGCCGGGCAGAAGTTGTCGCCGAGGCGTGCCGTCGACTCGGGGGCCTGCGTGTTGTTCTGATCGGGGTGTCCTGCCAAGTAGAGATGGAAGCGATCCATCATGAATCCGTGCGACCGCGCGGAGAATTCGAGTACGTGGACACCGGGACTCAGATTCCAGTTCGCGTCCGGTTGGCTGCCGACATCGAAACGCGTATCCCAGTTCCAGTTGGAGACCGTTCCCGATCCGTTCGAGAACGTCTTGAACCAGGGACCGCCGTCCATGCGGGACCAGACGTCGTTCTCTTCGGTGTCGTCGGGATGGTTGTGGCGGTTGTGGATCGCCAGCTCCCAGTTGCCGCCCTGCTCCACCTGGATCTCGTAGCGCAGGGTCGAGTTGCCGGGCGAGCCGAACAGGTCCGGCCCGTTCCAGCGGTAGTAGGAGTCGTAGGTGTATCCGCTGTGGTTGGTCTGCACCTGCCACTGGCCGACGGCGGGCGTCGACTCGATCTCGACCACGATGAGGCCATTGTTCTCTTGGTAGACGCCGCCCTGCGCGCCTGCCGATTGCGCGAGGCCGACTAGGAGGACGGTGGAGACTGCGGCGTGCAGCGGGCTAGACCGCTTCCACGCGAAGGAATCGAAGCGCATCGCTTTCTCCTCGGAGGTTTGGAGAGTCGGGCGCTTGCGGCGCCCATGCTGGAGAGTCTCGAGGTCCGCCGCCTGCCTAGCGCCGAACGAAGCCGCGAAACATACACAGCCCTGATTCGGGATGGCAGCACGGACGCCGTTTTCGGGCCCGCTTCCAGCCCGGGCACGCGCAAGTCGTGACGCCACAAGGGACCTGCGGCGTGACGCTCAAAAACCGCATTCCTGCACAGTGTCGCAGAACGAGACGGCCCGTTGATCGCCTAGTCGCAGAACGCGTTCAGCGCCGACATCAGGTAGCCCGGATCGAGCGACCCGCACATCTCGCGCGCCGAGTGCATCGACAGCTGCGGGTTGCCGACGTCGACGACGCGCATGCCGAGGCGCGCCGCGGTGATCGGTCCGATCGTCGATCCGCACGCGAGGTCGTTGCGCATCGTCCACTTTTGGCAGGGGACCTCGGCGCGCTCGCACGCGACCTGGAAGAGCGCCTCGGTCTCGCCCTCGCTCGCGTAGCGCTGGTTCGCATTGAGCTTGATGACGGGGCCGGCATTCATGAAGACCGAGTGGTCCGGATCGTGCTTCTCCGGATAGTTCGGGTGGGTCGCGTGCGCCATGTCCGACGAGACGCACACCGAATCGGCGATCGCGCGGTGGTAGTCCTCGCGCGAGCCGTCGCGCGAGAGGACGATGCGCTCGAGCAGGTCGCCGAGGACGGGGCTGTCGGCCCCCGCGCGGGACGTGCTGCCGACCTCTTCGTGGTCGAAGAGCGTCACGACGACGGCGCGCTCCAGGTCCGCGCCTTTCTCGGACAGCTCGACGAGCGTCGAGGTCGCGGCGTGCGCGGAGCACAGGTTGTCGAGGCGCGGCGCGGCGAGGAACTCCTCCTCGCGGCCGATTAGGCGCGACGGCTGCGCGTCGTGGACCATCGCCTCCCAGGACAGGATCTCGCCCGAATCGACGCCGACCTGCTCGGCTAGGAACGCGACGAAGTCGCCGGCGTTCGGCGTTCCCGTGGCCCACACCGGCTGCATGTGGGTCTGCTTGTTCAGCTGCAGGCCCGACTCGCGGATCTCGGAGTGCAGGTGGATCGCGAGCTGCGGTACGCGCAGGATCGGTCGATCGACGTGGAAGAGGCGCGCCTCGGGCGCGTGCTCGCCGCGCAACCAGGCGCGGCCCGATAGGCCGAGGTCGCGGTCGAGCCACGAGTTGAGCAGCACGCCGCCGTAGACCTCGACGCCGAGCTGCGCACAACCCGCGCGGCCCGCATCGGGACGCGGCTTGACGCGCAGGTTCGGGCTGTCCGTGTGGGCGCCGAGGACGCGGAAGCCGGAGGCCTTGCCGGCGTCCTTTGGTGCGTACCACGCAATCAGGCTGCCGCCGCGCACGACGTACGCGCCGCCCGACGTGCGGTCCCAGCTCGCGAGCTCGTCGAGGCGCGTGAAACCCACGGCGTCGAGACGCCGCGCCGCCTCCGCGCATGCGTGGTAGGGGGAGGGGCTCGCGTCAATGAAGCTGGCGAGGTCGAGTGCGGCGCGCTTGCCGCTCTTGCTCGGGTCGTGGACAACCATGACCGGAGCCTAATGGATCAGCGCAGAACCTTCACGAGCGCCTCGAGATCCGCGGGCAGGGGCGACTCGAAACCCAAGGCCGCGCCACTCGTGGGGTGTGCGAACGCGAGACGGTTCGCGTGCAGCGCGTGCCGCTTCGGCGCGGCGATCCCCTCCGGCAGCGCGACCGCGGGGCGCACGCGGTAGATACGGTCTCCGACGAGCTGTAGCGCGCAGGCCAAGAGGTGCACTCGGATCTGGTGTCGCCGTCCGGTGCGCGGGTGGCAGGCGAGCAGGCTCGCGCGCGGCATCGACTCGAGCAGCTCGAAGGCGGTGAGCGCCTCCTTGCCCCCCTCCGGCGGCCGGGCCATCTGCCGGTCGACCTGTCCAGGAGCGGGGCCGAGCGGCAGGTCGACCTCCCAGCGCTCTTCCCGCGGAGCGCCGAGCACGAGCGCGAGGTAGCGCTTGCGCACCGTCCGCGCCCGGAACTGGTCCTGGAGAGCGCGCATCGCGGTCGTCGTGCGGCCGAACACGACGACGCCGCTCGTCTCGCGATCGAGGCGGTGCACGACCCCGGCGCGCTCGGGGGCGTCGGGGGCGGGCAGAGGCCCGACCGCGTCCTCGACCAGGGACACGAGCGTCGTACCCGAGACGCGATCGGCCAGGTGCATCGGGACGCCGGCGGGCTTGTCGACGACGACGATCGCGGCGTCCTCGTGCAGGATCGCGACCTCGGGGCGCGGCGGAGCTGCCCGCCGCCGCGGTGCGCCTTGGATCGAGAGCTTCTGTCCCGCGCGCACGCGCACGTTGGAGCGCAGGACTTTCTTGCCGTCGAGGCGCACGCCGCCCTTGCGCACGAGCTTTTGCAGCGCCGCCCGCGTGCGTCCCTCGACCAGTGCGTCGAGCACCCGGTCGAGTCGTTCGCCCGCGAGTCCGGCGGGTACGGATCGGACCAGGTGCTCGTCGCTCAAGGTTTCTTCGCTCAGTCGCAGAAGGTGATCTGCAGGCCGTCGGTCGCGTTGGCCCGGCCGAAGCCGCTCGCGCCGTCGCGGTAGAGGCACTGGAAGTTCCAGGTGCTGCCGATCGTGATCTGGCCCGCTTGATCGGGCGGGGAGCTGATGTCGAGGAACTCGGTCAGGATCCCCAGGTTGTCCGACACGCGGATCGGCAGGCGGTAGAAGGGGACGTCGACGCACAGCACGCCGTCGGAGAACGGCGTTTGCGTCTGGTTCGGCCCGTAGATGAAGAGTCCGAACTCGCCGATGGGGAGCTGGGACGCGAAGAGCACCAGGTCGTTCACCGAGACGCTGATCGAGCCGGCCGTGAACAGTTGGCCGCCGGAGCCGGCCGAGTTGGGCATGCCGACGCAGTAGCTCGTGATTCCGCCGGGACAGTCGCACTCGTCGGGGATGCCGTTGCCGTTGGCGTCCTGGGACGTGCCGTTCAGGATGTCGTCGTAGTCGTAGACGCCGTTCGTGTTGCAGTCGCCGTTCAGCATCTCGAGGACCGCC
Organism: bacterium; assembly: GCA_024226735.1. GTDB lineage: Bacteria > Planctomycetota > UBA1135 > UBA1135 > JAAELL01. The sequence goes on from JAAELL010000223.1 coordinate 17,125, forward strand.
TGGTGCGCATTGAGGCGCCCCCAGCCGGTCTGGTTGTCGAAGCCGGGCGCGCCGATGTCGTCGGCCGAGACCTGCAGGGCGTGCTCGATTCCGGCGGGACTGATGATCAGCGTCGGGTCCGCGGCGAGCATCAGGCCGACGGTGCCGGCGACGTGGGGCGCCGCGAACGACGTTCCGTCCGAGTAGTCGTAGCCGCCGCCGGTCGTCGTCGAGCGGATGCTCTCTCCCGGTGCCGAGAGCGAGAGCTGGGGCCCGGTGTTCGAGAAGCTCGCGCGGTTGTCGAAGCGGTTCGTTGCGCCGATTGCCGCGACGTTGCCGTTGTTTGCCGGGTAGCCGATCGCTCCGCCACCGTTGCCGGCAGCGCAGTCGACGAAGACGCCGACCGTGTTGCGGGCGTAGTCGAGGGCGGCGTCGATCGCGCTCGAGCTGCCGACCGTCAGGCTCATCGTGATCACCTTCGCGCCGTTGTCCGCGGCGTAGATGATCGCGTCGTCGAGGACATCGCCGACGGGGAAGCTGTCGCCGACGCCGCAGGCCATCGCGAGGCAGGCGTCGCCGCCATTGAAGCCGCCGGCGACCCCGGCGATGCCGTTCCCGTTGTTGGTGCGCGCGTTGACGATGCCCGTCACGAACGTGCCGTGGAAGAAGGGCCCCGGGACGCTGTTGTTGTTGTTGGCGAAGTCCCAGCCATCGACGTCGTCGATGAAGCCGTTGTTGTCGTCGTCGACCCCGTTGCCCGGCGTCTCGCCGAGGTTGTGCCAGGTCGTGGGGGAGAGGTCGGAGTGGCTGATCATCGTCCCGCTGTCGAGCACCGCGATCACGATGTTCGTGTCCCCGGTGACGATGTCCCACGCCTCGTCGGCGTCGATGTCGCCGTCGACGGTGCCGCCCGACTGTCCGGTGTTCTTCAGGCCCCACTGCACGCCGTACTCGGGGTCGTTCGGATCGACGCCGTAGGAGCCGATCGTGTTCTCCTCCGCGAACTCGACCAGGCCCGTCGCGCGCATGGCGCGCACCACTTCGAGGACGTCGGCGCCGGCGGGCACGCGCAGATCGTGGATGCCGAGGCGGTTGGTGCGGACGGTCGTGAGCGCGGAGAGCGCCGGGGGCGCGGCCGCGGTCAGGCTCGCCTGGAATCCGGCGAGGCCTGTGATTGGCGCCTGGAACCGCGCGGAGATCACTTCGGCGTGGACGCGGAAGCGCCCCGTGCTCTCGACGCGAAAGAGGACGTCCCCCTCGCGCTCGTAGCGCGGCGCGGGGTCCTGGGCCGGGGCAAGCGATGCGAACATCGGCAAGAACGCGAAGGACACGTGAAGGCGAGAGATGCACATGGCGTTGGTGGTTTCCTTCTCTTCTCGGTCGTCGATCAGGACTTGCAGGCGTCCTGGACCCTACCGCGGTCCGCGAGGCGTCGCCAGGGGGGGCGAGCGACAAGAAGAAGCGGCGGGCACCCGAGGGTGTCCGCCGCTGTGTGAGCTCGATCGTTTCGAGCGCAAGATCGTTTCGAGCGCAAGATCATCTCGAGCGCTCGGTCTCAACGGCGTCAGCCGTTGAACCCATGAACCACTACTGGTGTGATGCAGACAGTTGCGGTCCTATCCCGAGTTCGCGTGCGCGTGCCACAAGGCGCGGCGACGACGCAACTTCGCTGCCAATACGGTGATACTGGGATTGGTCGGAGGAGCCGCAACGCCGTGGCGCGCGCTTGCGAGCCGGGATACGACTGCGAATGTCTGCATCACACCACTAGTTGCAGAACATGACCGAGAGTCCGTCCGTCAGGTTGCCCTGCGTGTTGGTGCTGTTCGTGTCGCGGTAGAAGCACTGGAAGTTCCACGTGCTTCCGACCGTGATCTGCCCGGACTGCTGCGGGGGCGAGGTGATGTCGACGGGCTGCGTGAGGAAGCCGAGGTTGTCCGACACCTGGACCGGGAAACGGATGAAGGGGGTCGCGACGCACAGGAAGCCGTCGAAGAGCGGCGTCTGCGTCTGGTTCTGGCCATAGATGAAGAGGCCGAACTCGCCCACGGGGAGCTGTGTGGCCTGCAGGACCAGGTCGTTGTTGGCGACGCTCGTCGAGCCGCCCCAGGACACCGCGCCGCCGGCGCCGGTCGAGTTGTTCGCGCCGACGCAGTAGTTCACGGCGCCGCCGGTGCACTCGCACTCGTCGGGGGTGCCGTTGCCGTTCGCGTCCTGGGACGAGCCGCTGTCGATGTCGTCGTAGTCGAAGACGCCGTTGTTGTTGCAGTCGCCGTTCAGGATCGCCATGACCGCGGCGTGCGCGTTGATGCGGCCCCAGCCGGTCTGGTTGTCGAAGCCTGCCGCGCCGATGTCGTCGGCCGTCGTCTGCAGGACGTGCTCGATCGCCTCGGGGCTGATGCTCAGGGTCGGGTCCACCGACAGCATCAGGCCGACGGTGCCGGCGACGTGCGGAGCGGAGAACGAGGTGCCGTCGGAGTAGCCGTAGCCGTTGCTGTTCTGCGTCGAGCGGATGTCCTGGCCCGGGGCTGCGACCGAGAGCTGCGGGCCCTGGTTCGAGAAGCTCGCGCGGTTGTCGAAGCGGTTCGTCGCCGCGACGGCCGCGACGTTCACGTTCGTCGCCGGATAGCTGACGCTGCCGCCGCCGTTGCCCGCCGCGCAGTCGATGAAGAGGCCGCGCGTGTTGCGGGCGTAGTCGAGCGCGTTGTTGATCGCGCTCGAGCTCCCGACGCTGAGACTCATCGTGATGACGCGCGCGCCGTTGTCGGCCGCGTAGATGATCGCGTCGTCCAGGACGGACCCGACGGGGAAGCTGTCGCCGACGCCGCACGCCATCGCGAGGCACGCATCGCCGCCGTTGAAGCCGCCCGCGACGCCCGCGATGCCGATGTTGTTGTTCGTCTGCGCGTTGACGATGCCCGTCACGAACGTTCCGTGCCAGAACGAGCCGGGGACGCTGTTGTTGTTGTTCGCGAAGTCCCAGCCGTCGACGTCGTCGATGTAGCCGTTGTTGTCGTCGTCCTGCCCGTTGCCCGGCGTCTCGGCAAGGTTGTGCCAGGTGGTCGAGGACAGGTCGGGGTGGCTGATGCTCGTGCCACTGTCGAGGACCGCGACGATGACGCTCGAGTCACCCGTCACGATGTCCCAGGCCTGGTCGGCGTCGATGTCGCCATCGACGGTGCCGCCGGACTGACCGGTGTTCTTGAGGCCCCACTGGACGCCGTAGTCGTTGTCGTTGGGGTCGATGTCATAACGGCCGAAGGTGTTCTCCTCGGCGAAGTCGACGAAACCGGTCTGGCGCATGGCGCGCACGACCTCGAGGACGTTCGTGCCCTCGGGCACGCGCAGGTCGTGGATGCCGAGGCGGTTCGAGCGCACGCTCTCGAGGCCGAACAGAACCTGCGGAGCGTTCGCCGGAAGGCTCGCCTGGAAGCCGGCGAGGTCGGTGATCGGGGAGAGGAAGCGCGCGGTGACGAGCTCGGGGTCGACCTGGAATCGACCCGTGGTCTCGATTCGGTACAGCGTGTCGCCCTCTTGCTCGTAGCGCTGGGCGAGGTTTTGGGAGAGGGCCAGCGGTGCGAGGACCGGCAGGACCACGAGAGTGGCGGGGAGGTTTTGGAATCGCATGGTGGGAGAGACGGAGGTTGAGCCGAAAAAGTGCCGTTCCAATTGGACCCTACCGCGCCCGCGGATCCTATGCCGCTCTGAGACGCTTGTTGTTGGCGGCGCCGTCTCAGTCGTTGTCGAGGATCGTGAGGGTGTGTTCGAGCTGTGTACCCAAGACGGCGTGCACGGGAGGGTCGAGGGTGAGGACCACCGTCTCGTCCGCCTCGCCCTCGGTGTCGTGGGCGATCGTGACGAGCAAGGCTGCCGAGCTCTGGCCCGCGGGGATCACGAGCGGATTGGTCGATTCCACGCGGTAGTCGACCTGCGCGGTCGCGCTGCCGCCCTCCGTGAAGGGCACGAGCACCGGGCCGAGCGCGGGCTGCGAGAGCGTCACAACGACCTCGAGCTGGCTCGCTGCTTCCGCGGTTTCGCCGCGCACAACGGGAAACTGAACAGCCGGGTCGCCGTCCGTTGCGAAGGTGACCGCGAGGCCGGTGGAGGTGTTCGAGGTCGAGCCATCGCGGAACCAGAGCTGGAAGCTCCAGGTGTCGCCGGGGGTGAGGGTCATGCCGGGCGGGAGTAGCCGGTCTCGGGGCTGACCAGGGTCTGCGTCCGCGTCCACGCGCCGGCGATGCGTTCATACACGGGCACTTCGTGGGTGTACCCGGTACCGACCATCAGCGTGTCGCCGTACGCCGCCAGCTCGGAGCCGAGATTGCCTGCGTTGGGTAAGAGCGTGGGGCCTTCGACCCAACCGCTGCCTTGACGTTCGAAGGTGAAGACAGCTCCCGCCGCCGTGCCGACGGTGTCGTCGAGGTAGTAGCCGGCGAAAGAGTGTCGCCGACCACCTCGAGCTTCGTCTCGTGGCGAAGTGACGCCGCACTCGCGGGTGCGAGCTCGCCATGCGAGGGCGCCACCTCTCCCGCGCTGCCCTCGCCCCGCGACGGTGTCGGCCCGCACCCCCCCGAGCCGTTGCTCGCCCCGGCGGGGTCCGTCGCTACGACACCGTCAGGTGTCGTGCCATGAATAGCCTCCGACCCCTCCGGGGTCGGTAGTTCATTTCCCCGGGGCTCTGCCCCGGGGAAATGAACTACGTATGCTTGACGCGGGTTACACCCAGCATCTGCTCGATCGACGCCATCCGTCGCCCGAGGAACGGCACGTGTTGGATCCGTGCCACGACCTGCCCCTCGCGCCGAATGACGAGCGTGCCGCCGCCGAACGTCAGGAGCAGCTCCAGCACGTCCGGCACCTCGCGCGTCACCGTGCTACCGAGGCGCGGCACCGACTGGTCGCGGCCCCAGGGCTGGATGTAGTGCACGAACTCGTTCGACTCGAGCCGCCAGTAGTTGAACCGCGGCTGGACCATCCCGATTACGAAGAAGAACCACAGGAAGAAGAACAGCACGTAGTAGGCGTGCGTGCTGTACGACACGTCGAGCCCGCGCAACCAATCGTAGATGTGGTTGACGAAGCCCAGATCCTTCAGCGTCGTGATCCAGGCGCCGGCGGCGATCAGGATCAGCACCAGCGCAACGATGATGAACTTCTTCTGATCGAGGTCGGTGACGATGATCATCAGGTTGAAGGCGAGGAAGGCCGTCGCCACCCAGCCCAGGACCTGCGGCGAGAGCCACCCGAACTGCTGGCTCACCCCGCAGAACAGGAACGCGAAGAGCGAGGGCCAGAAGTAGATGATCATCGGGAAGGACGCGACCGGGATCGCTGTGGCGTCCTCGTTGTACTTCGATGGCCAGTAGACCTCCCAGATCGACTCCTTCTTGCGGGTCGAGGAGGCGGGCGGATCTTGTACGGTCTGTTCGGACATGGCTCCTCTTGCGGGCGAAGACCTGATTCTGACTCGGGCGCGGATAGTAACAGAGCTCCTGCCCGGATATTACCGTGGGGTGCCGGGCCTTGGGCGGCCTGCTGCTTTCCTACTCCGCACTGTGGCGGATATTCGCGTGCGGTCGAATGCTCGGGGATGCCGCGTGTAAGGAGTTAGGAGTTAGGAGTTAGACTCCCGCCATCCAATGGAAGACGGATCGCCGAAACAGGAGGAGCTCGAGGAGCGCCTGGCGCGTCTGGCGACGGGAAGCGGGACCGACGCGGCGCGGCTGGAGGAGCTCGCGGCGGTCGAGCGCGAGCTCTGGGAGCGCCTGCGCGCCACCCAGCGCGAGGCCCCCGCCCAGCGCCGGACCCAGCACCCGCTCGTCGGGGTCGCGCGAGCCTGGCGCGCCGAGCTGGAGGGCGCCGAGGGAGCGTCCGATGCTCCGCGCGGCGCGGGTCCGGCCGAGCGGGCCGAGGATCTCGTCGAGGACCTGTTCGAACACGAGGCCGGCCGCTGGCGCGAGCGCTGGGCCGACGCGAGCTCGCCGCCGGTGCTCTTCCAGGCCCTGGTCGAGGCGGCTAGTCTCGACTACGCGGTCCTCCTGTCCGGCTGCGAGTCCGGCGAGCGGCTGCTGCTGTCGGAGGACCGCGCCGAGATGCGCCGCCGCTTCCGCGCGGCGATCGACGAGTCGCCCCCGAGCGTGCCCCTGCGGCGGGTCTGGACCGACGCCCTCGTCGATGCCGCCGACGACGTGCGCAGCGCGCACCGCGATGCCCCGCACGCGATCGCGGCGGAGCAGCTCGCCCTCGTCAAGAACGAGCTCGCCTGGCACCTGGAAGCCGTCGAGCCGAAGAAGGGCGAGAACCGGCGGCGCCTGATGCGCAAGCACAAGCGGCTGCGCGCGGAGCGCGTCGAGCGCGTGCTCGCACAGCGCCTCGAGCAGCGCTTCGGCGAGCGTCGCGTCGCGCTCTGGGACCGCGCGATCCTCATCGCGATCGTGCTCGTCCTGGGCCTTCTGGCCGTACCGTTCGTCTTCGATTTCACCCCAGAACAGCTCGAAGCACTCGCGTGGACGGACTCGGCGATCTGCGCGTTCTTCCTGTGGGACTTCTTCTTCAAGGCGGTGCTCGTTCGCTTCCACCGCGCCTGGCTCGCGCGGCACTTCTGGATCGACTTCCTGCCGTCGCTCCCGTTCGGGCTGCTGCACGCGGGCTTCGTGTTGCGGCTGGGGCGCGCGTGGCGACTGCTGCGCGGGCTGCGCCTGATGCTGCCTGCGATTCGCATCGCGCGCGCGGTCGGCTTTCTCGCGCACGGGCTCGACCGCATGGTGCACCGCTACGGTCACCTGCTTGACCACGACGTGATCCTGCACCCGACGCCGCGCGAGCGCGCGCGCGACAGGGGGCGCGAACGCCCGCGCACCGGCACGTGGCGCGCGCTCGGGCGTGTGACGGACCTTTGGATCCAGACGCTCGCGGAGGCCGAGGGAGAGCAGCGTGGGCAGGTCGCCCTCGCGCGTGAGAACGTCTTCCGGTACGCGTCGCGGCTCGCGTGGGACACCGGCAAGGCGCGCGACACGCAGGGCGTCATGCGGCAGGGGCCGTGCGCCGAGGGTCTGCTCGAGCGGCTCAGCACGATCCCGGCCGAGGAGATCGAGGGCGAGCTCGGTTCGGACTTCGTCGTGCGCGCGGCGCGTGCTGCGCGTGCCGTCTCGCGCTCTCCTCTGCGCTGGCTGCCCGTGTTCCACGCCTACGTGCCGCGCATTCCGCGGGACGCCGACGACGCGGAGGCGACCGCGCGCGTCGCGCGCCGCGGAGCGACGCGTCTGCTCAAGCACTACCGCCGCTCGCAGTGGGTGGCGGACCTCTACGGAACCGTGACGCCGTCGGGGCTCGTCGGCGGCGTCGGCACGGCGCTCGTGCGCCGCACCGCGCGGCCGGCCGGGCGGCTGTTGATCCTCGCCATCCTGTTCGCGCTCGTGAAGCTCGTGACGCTCCTGTTCAACGCGGAGCTCTCCTCGGTCGCCAATCACATCGAGAGTCTCGTCGGTAGCGCCCTGATCGTGCTCGGCAGCGCGTGCCTCGTCCTGCTCGGGCTGGGCTTCTGGATGCAGCGCCTCGCGAAGGACGCCTCGACGTTCTACGAGCAGGTCGCGTCCGCGCAGTTTGCGCATCTGACCGAGTCGATCCGGATCCGCTCGCAGCGCCGCGACGTCGCGCTCCTGGACGAGCGCGTTCTGGCGCTCGAGCGGCGCGTCGATGGGCGCCCGAGCGACGAGGACGCCGACGAGGACCGCGCGACGCTCGCCGCGAACGTGGCGTCGTGGCTCGGCGAGGGACGCCCCGGGCGAGCGCCGAGCGCGCGCTTCGATCCGATCGCGCGCACGGCGCTGCTCTACCGCGACTCGCTCGACGGCTCGCTGTTGACCGAGGGCGACACGCGCGCGACCGGCCAGCTCCTTGGCAGCCTCGCCCTGCAGCGCAGCCGCGCGCGTTCGCGGCGCTTCTCGCGCCGCAGCGAGAAGGAGCTCGGGCGCCTCGACCTCGACCGGCGGCGCGTCCTGTTCGGTGGCCCGTACCTCTGGTTCCACTTCATCGCCAAGGCGGTCAACCACGGGGCGGCGCGGCTCGTGGTCGACTACAACCAGCACGCGTTGCCGCTCGACGAGCTGACCCGCGCGGCGCCGCGCACGCGCGAGCGCTACCGCGCCTGGCTCGAGCGGCGCGAGGCGCACCCCGAGCTCATGCCGGACGTGGAGGAGCCGGCGGAAGAGGTGATCGAGGGGAGCGTCGAGCTCACGACCGCGTTCACGACCCTGCACTTCCTCGACCGTTCCGAGCGGCGCGATGCGGAGATCGAGCGGCGCTTCGGACCGGCCGTACACGCGCTGCTCCAGCGCGACCGGCGCGCGCTCTTCCGCAAGGTGTTCGGCAGCTATCCCCTGCACTTGCGCCCGCCCGAAGAGCGCGTCCTCAACCTGCGCAACACGTACCACCGCTGGTTCGAGAACGGGCGCGTGATCTTCGTTCCTTTCCGCCTGTTCGCGCGCGCGGGATCCCTGTCGTGGCAGGCGCTGCGCTTCATTGGTCGCAGCGTGCGCGAGATCCAGAATCCCGAGCTCGGGCCCGGGCCGGGGGATGCCGCGGAGGCGGACTTTCCGACCGCGGTGCGCAAGATCGACCGCATGCGTTCGCCGCTGGCCCGCGAGTGCGTGCGCCAGCGCGCGCAGGCCGATGTCGAGTACCTCGGCGTGCCGCTCGCCGGCGCGCACGACGCCGGGGGGCGGGCGACGGCCCAGGGCGACCTCACCTTCCTCAACGCTCCGCCCGCCCTGCGGGCGGAGATCGTGGCCGAGCGCGACGCCGCGGTGCGCGACGTGCGCCGGCTCAACGCCTTGATCGAGGACGGGCTCCTCGAGCGCGCGACCTCGAGCCTGGGCGCCGGGTTCCGCATCGATCGCGAGCATCGCCGTGCGCTGACGGTCGCCTACCGGCTCGACGATCGCTGGTTGCGCTCGTTGCTCTCGTGGGCGCCGATCCTCGAGGAGGTGTGCACCGCCGCCGCCGAGCGCGGCCCCGGTCCGAGCACGTGGAAGCCGCGGCCCAAGCTCTGGCTCGCGTTCCGGCGCTATTGGCGCGAGCACGGCTCGGGCCCGCGCAGTGCGCGCGTCGCCGCCTGGCGCGCGGTCGCGCGGGACGAGGACGGAGCGTCGCGCGCTCTCGAGATGTGGAGCCGGCACGGTTCGGACGTAGCCCGCGAGAAGGGGGAGGCGCGCCTCGCCGAGTTGCTGCGCCACCCCGGCCGCGTGACGGAGGAAATGGTGACCCTGCGGGCGGTGCAGACGCTCGCGCTGATCGACGTGCGCAACTACCGCGCGCACGTGTGGGAGCTCGGCGGCTACAGCGACGACAAGGTCGCGACGGGGGCGCCGCTCGAGATCGCGGAAGAGGCGCCGGAGGCGGTGTTGTCCTCCTAAGGGCCCGTCCGAGAATAAGTGTCAGGTTTCGGCGAGCCATCGTCGTTCCTGGCAAGGCGCGCCGCCGACGCGTATTCGCTGGATACTCGGAGAAGGCGCAACGTAGCCAGGGGCGGCGAGGGCCGGCGAAACGTGA